>JABJIU010000167.1 GCA_018661145.1 Pseudomonadota bacterium
CACTCGCCCGCGCTGGAACCGCCGGACGTTGCCGTGGGTTCAGCCGACGGGAGTTCAGTGAGTTACATCCTTCGGATTGTCCAGCCGCCGGACGAGTCTCCTGGGCAGGGAGAAGTAACCTCGGGAGCCGCCTTGGTGACCTCCGATACTCAGAAGTCTACCCAAGAAAAATCCACACCTGCAGCTTTGGCGAGCGATGAAGCGGTGGCCGCACTGACTGATCGCCTGAGCGTGGTTGAGGAGTCCTTGGGTTCGAAAGAGCTTGAAAATCAGCAGCTCAACCAGCAGGTAGAACTGCTTCAGCGGCAGCTGGAGAAGACCATGCAGCTGATCGAGCTGCAAGAAACACAATTGGCGATCTCGCAAAAACAGTTGCAGACAATGCTTGCACAGGAGTTATCAACTGATCAGGCCAATTACGGGTCGCCTTCTGAACCTTCGGAAGGGGGTGAGAGCTCTGCGGATTCGGCTGCGCTGAGCTCAGCCGTTCAGGTAGAGAAAGGAGGTGAGATTCCGAAGGGTGGGGAGGAGGATTCGGCTATCGAATCGGGAGAACAAACTTCGCCAGCCGAGCCAGTACAGTCACCAACAACGGACGAGCCAATGGCTGAGTCAGTCGCGTCCTTGAGTTTAGATGCGGCGATGGGAAATGCCACAGAACCGGTCGGACCGCTGCCTCCTTGGATTGAGCCCGCACAGACGCTCGATTGGGTAGCGTTCCACAGTGACTATTGGATCAATACCGTAGAGGATTTCGGTCCGATTGTTTTGCAAGCCTTGGTCGAAGGTGAATCGGTGGTGCCTGGTATGGCCCAACAGACATTGTCACTGCTTGTGGTTATGTTTTTACTCCTTTGGTTGTTTATCTTGTTCCGACGGCGCCGTGTCGCTAGGAATGTCTCTGAGGGGGAGAATCTCCTGGCCGAGGACTCCGCAGTACGGCGGCCCTTGTTCGATCGGGACGCTACACAAACCCAGTCAGACTCTGGAATCGGTGAGCCCGCCACCCCAGAGGAGAGCGTCGGTGCCGGGTTTGTGACTGACATTGAGACGCAGCGCGGTGTCGCCGTTCAGAGCGACGAAGTGGACCCGCTGACAGAGTCAGAAATTTATCTTGCCTATGGGCGGTCGACGCAGGCCGAGCAGACGCTTCGCGATGCCATCTTACGCACGCCGGATCGGATAGAACTCAAGCTTAAGCTGCTTGAGGTGCTCAAAGTGTTGTCGCGGTCCGATGCATTTCAGGAACTTGTGACCGACGTGAGAGACCGGGTCGTCCCAGGATCGCCGGAAGAAGCACACCTCGACAAGCTGATTCGCGAATTTGAGCTTGACGCCGGTGATGGCGCTTCCGACGCGGAAGTAATCCCAAAACCGGCCGTGATCGACCTTCCAGACCGTCCGATGATCGACGATGCGGACACACCATCGAGCGCGGTACCGGCGGCTTCGAGCCAGGATGACGGAATCGCGTTTGAGATCGATACGGATCCCCCGCCCCCTTCGGTGTCTTTGGCCCAAGAGGCAGCGCCCGCTGCTTTCGGGTTGGAACAGACCGCAATAGACCCTGCAGGGAGTTTGGAGCTGGAATTGGAGCCCTCTTTGATGGGCGTAACTTTCACGCAGTCCGAAACGGTGAAAGCCGGCGTGCTCGTCCCAGACTCTGCAGCGCCAGAGGGTCTGATGGCGACCGCTGATGACGCGGCCTCGGCAGTTGATAACGAGGAAAAGACGCAGTTGGAGCTCGCCAATGCCTACCTTGAGATGGGCGATCCAGCCGCGGCCCGAGAAATCCTTACGGGTCTCAGCTTATCGCAGGACGAGGCGATAAAAGAACGCGCGCAGGCCTTATTGGAAGAAGCTCAACGGTAACGCTTCTTGGCTCGAAGCGGTTGCTGCGTTAACTTCGAAGCCCTTCAGCTAGGGCAGACACCAGTTCCGATACACGCTTCAGAAGTTGAGGTTTCGCAACTCCCAAGCTGTCGAGGTTTCTCTCAATTTCCCGGATGATTGCGGAACCCACTACTGCACCGTCGGCAATTTCCCCGGTTTGCCTAACCTGATCAGCACTGTTGATGCCAAAGCCGACCGCAATTGGAAGGCTCGTATGCTGGCGGAGCGCTCCCACTGCGTCACCCACGGCGCCCGCGGCCGCTGATCGGGTTCCCGTAATACCCGCAATCGAAACGTAGTAGATAAAGCCACTGGTGTTTCTGAGCACCTGTTTTAGGCGTTTTTCGTCGGATGTTGGCGTGACCAGTCGGACCCAGTGGAGGCCGGCAGTGCGGGCGGCGTCGCAGAGTTCATCATCTTCTTCTGGCGGAAGGTCCACCATGATCAGGCCATCCACTCCTGATTCGACTGCATCCCTCACGAAGCGGGCCGGCCCATATTGGTATATGGGGTTGAAGTAACCCATGAGGATTACAGGGGTTCGTTCATTACTCTGGCGAAACCGCGCCACCATGTCGAGTGTTTTGTGCAGTGATATCCCGTTTGCCAGAGCCCGGAGATTTGCCGCCTGGATAGCGGGGCCGTCCGCCATGGGGTCAGAAAAGGGCATCCCAAGTTCAATGAGATCTGCCCCAGCACCGGGCAGTCGTTCCATCAGTTGTTGGCTCGTTTCAAGATCTGGATCACCGGCGGTGATGAATGTCACAAGGCCAGCACGACCTTCGGCCGAAAGCCGCTCAAAGGTCAGGGCTACCCGGTCGGTTCGGTTCATATTTTTATACCCAGGGCATCTGCGACGGTGAAGATGTCTTTGTCACCGCGGCCGCACAGATTCATAACAATGATCTGCTCCTTGTTCATCTTCGGTGCAATCTTGGCCACGTGGGCAAGTGCGTGTGCAGGTTCAAGTGCGGGAATGATCCCTTCGGTTCGGCAGCACAATTGAAACGCCTCGAGTGCTTCTGAGTCAGTCACAGAGACGTAATCGACTCGCCCTTGATCATGAAGCCAGGAGTGTTCCGGCCCAATGCCAGGGTAATCCAGGCCCGCAGAAATGGAATGGGCGTCAGTAATCTGGCCATCCTCGTTTTGAAGCAGATAGGTTCGGTTGCCATGAAGCACCCCGGGACGCCCTCCAGTCAAAGAGGCAGCGTGTTTCTCGGTGTCGAGCCCGTATCCGCCCGCTTCAACACCCACGATATTGACCGGGTCATCCAGGAATGGATGAAACAGACCCATCGCATTGGACCCACCGCCGATACAGGCCACCAATGTATCTGGTAGTCGCCCCTCGGCCTCAAGGATCTGTGATCTGGCTTCACGTCCGATCACGCTTTGAAAGTCACGAACCATAGCGGGGTACGGATGCGGGCCCGCGACGGTTCCGATGATGTAGAAAGTCTCCTCGACGTTGGCGACCCAGTCACGTAAGGCGTCGTTCATGGCATCCTTAAGTGTCCCGGTACCACTGGTCACAGGAACGATCTCAGCGCCCAACAGTTTCATTCGGAAGACATTAGGTGCTCGGCGCTCGATGTCTGTTGCACCCATATAGACGACACACGGGAGGTCAAACAGGGCGCAGACGGTTGCCGTTGCTACACCATGCTGGCCCGCCCCTGTTTCGGCAATGATCCTTGATTTACCCATTCGCTTCGCGAGAAGGATCTGGCCGAGCGTATTGTTGATCTTGTGTGAACCCGTGTGGTTCAGTTCATCACGCTTGAAATAGACCTTGGCGCCGCCAAGGGTTTCCGTGAGGCTCCGGGCAAAATAAAGTGGGCTTGGCCGTCCGGTATAGTGAGTGGCGTAGTAATCAAAATCGCGCTGAAACTCGGGAGACTGACGCGCCTTACCGTATGCGGCCTCAAGATCCAGGACTAGGGGCATTAGCGTTTCGGCAACGAAACGGCCGCCAAACATGCCGAAATGGCCGCGATCATCCGGGCCGCTTCGATAAGATTCGAGGGGTTCGGTGCTGTTGCTGGGAGGTGCCATGAATGCTGCCTATTCTCCAGGTGATTGTTGGGGTTGCTGAATCGTGAGAGAGGAGTGCCCCAAAGACCCAGTCAAGCTTCCTATAGGTAAAATTAGCGCAAGTCGCTGTAAGATTCTACAACACGAGGTACCATGCCCTTAGCCCGTAAAGTCAGCGAGTCAGAAGTACGCGAAACCATCAGACGCTACGCCGTGGGCGTCGAATATGACGGCAGCCATTTTCATGGCTGGCAAAGTCAATCAGGCGTCACCACCGTGCAAGACTTACTCGAGAGCGCCCTCAGTTCGGTAGCGGCGGAGCCGGTGCGCGTGGTTACCGCCGGGAGAACAGACACCGGAGTCCATGCAAGTGGCCAAGTTGCACACTTCGACACCGAGGCTGAGCGCACGACTTTGAACTGGGTGAGAGGTGCTAATACCAACCTCCCCGGAGGAGTGGCTTTGACCTGGGCCAAGGAGGTTGACCGCGGGTTTCATGCGCGGTTCAGCGCACTTTCAAGAAAATATCGATACATATTGTTTTGTCGCGACGTTCGGCCGACCTATCTTGCCAAGCGTGTCTCCTGGACCTATGAATGCCTTGACGTGCAGCGGATGCGTGCCGCGGCGGCTTGCCTCGAAGGCCGGCACGACTTCTCCGCATTTCGGGCAAGCGGTTGCCAAGCGAAGCAACCGGTTCGGGAGATTCACGAACTCACGGTGAATAACGTAGGCCCCTGGATCTGGATAGACGTCGAGGCAGATGGCTTTCTTCAACACATGGTGCGAAACATTACCGGGGTGTTAACCGCCATCGGTACCGGCGCGCGATCCGTGGCCTGGGCGAATGAGGTCCTTGAAGGCCGTGACCGGACACTGGGTGGCGTGACTGCTTTGCCAGATGGTTTGTATCTGAGTGCAGTCAGATATCCCCGGCATTTTCAGATTCCCTCGTCATCCGAGTCCTGCAAATATTGGTAGAACGACGGGATGAGGGGTAGACGGTAAAATACCCTGGTGCGAACCCGAATCAAGATATGCGGAATTACCCGCGCAGAGGATGCTGCTGTTGCAGTTGCCGCGGGTGCCGACGCGCTTGGATTGATATTTTTCCCGCAGAGTCAGCGCGCGGTTGATCTTACTCAGGCAACAGCGGTCGCCAAGGAGGCTCCACCCATGGTGGATCTTGTGGGGGTCTTTGTCGATCCTTCAGAAGCCGAGATCACACGTGTTTTAGAGAGTATCCCATTAACCGCGCTACAGTTTCACGGCTCTGAGCCGGCTGCTGAATGTGATCGCGGCGGCCTTCCCTATATCAAAGCAATTCGAATGCGAGAGGGGATTGACACTGACAGATTAGCCGTCGCGTATCCCAATGCCGGCGCGTTTTTGCTCGACACCTACCATGCCGACGCGGTTGGGGGCACAGGGATTGCTTTCGACTGGCACCGGGCGAAGCTTGAGCTACCGGTGCCGGTTATCCTGGCAGGGGGTTTGGATGCGAACAATGTCGCTGACGCGCTTGATCAGTCAGGGGCGTGGGCGGTCGATGTGAGCACGGGGGTCGAAGTGGAACCTGGTCGAAAGTGCCATGAAAAGATGAAGGCATTCTGCGAGGCTGTCTGCGTCTGGGATACGCAGGCTGGGGATCGACCCATAATAGGGAAAACCGCATGAGTTGGTTTGACCGGCTGATTCCACCGAAAATTAAGGATGTCGCATCTGTAGCGACCCGCCGCGGAGTGCCGCAGGGACTTTGGCGCAAGTGCGATGACTGCAGCGCTGTCCTCTATAGCGCGGATCTGGACCGAGGGCAGCAGGTTTGCCCGAAATGTGATCACCACATGCGTCTGAGTGCGCGCGCCCGTCTCAACGGGTTTTTTGACGAAGGACGCTTCGAGGAAATTGGGGCGGAACTGCGGGCGGTTGATGTGCTGCATTTTCGGGATGCCAAGCGCTATCGTGACCGTCTGTCAGATGCGGGTAAGTCCAGCTCGGAGCCGGAGGCTTTGATCGCGGGTCGCGGGACGCTTCAGGACATTCCGGTGAACGCCGTAGCATTTGAGTTCGCCTTCATGGGGGGGTCGATGGGCTCCGTCGTCGGTGAAAAGTTTGCCCGCAGTGTCGACGACGCAGTAGAGCAGGGGAACCCATTCGTTTGTTTTAGTGCGAGCGGAGGCGCCCGAATGCAAGAAGGCTTGTTCTCGCTTATGCAGATGGCAAAGACCACTGCGGCATTAAAGCATCTAAGCAAGGCGCGGCTGCCGTTTATTTCTGTTCTGACTGATCCTACGATGGGCGGCGTGTCGGCGAGTCTCGCGATGCTGGGCGACGTTATCATCGCGGAACCCCGCGCACTCATTGGTTTTGCGGGACCCAGGGTGATCGAACAGACGGTTCGCGAGACCCTGCCGGAAGGGTTTCAGCAGTCCGAGTTCCTCCTGGAGCATGGGGCCATCGATATGGTGATCCCAAGAAGTGCGCTCAGGGACACCATCGGAAAGGCGTTTCAGACGCTGGGGTTTGGTCCCGTTGAGGAAACAGCAGCCGAGTTGCTTTTTGCCGGTGAAGCACCTTTGCCAACTCCTGAAATCGACTGACGCTGCGGTATGCAGGCCCTGGCCGATCGGACGCTGAGCGGCTGGCTCGCGCATATCGAATCCGTCCACCCCCGGATGATTGATCTGAGTCTGGATCGACCCCGGCGGGTACTGCACTGTCTGCGCCCGGACGCCCCGAAAGTGGTCATTACCGTTGCGGGGACCAATGGAAAAGGCTCCACCGTTTCGATGCTCGATGCCGTATATCGGGCCGCAGGCTACCGGGTGGGTACGTACACCTCACCGCACCTGGTGCATTATGGGGAACGCATACGGGTCAACGGGCTCAAGGCATCGGACGACAGTCTGTGTCAGGCGTTCCACAAGATCGATCAGGTTCGGGGAGTGATCCCCCTAACCTATTTTGAATTTGGCACTCTGGCGGCGGTAGAGATTTTCGCCGAGGCGGCGCTGGATGTCTGGATTATGGAGGTGGGCATGGGGGGTCGACTCGATGCGGTGAATGTATTGGAACCAGACCTCGCGATCATTACGTCAGTTGATTTAGACCATCAGGCCTGGCTCGGAGATTCGCGGGACGCCATAGCACAGGAGAAAGCGGGCATTTTGCGTTTTAAAGGGCGGGCCGTCGTGTCGGATCCTGCACCCCCGGCGGCGTTGCTCTCTCGCCTCGGTACGCTCCAGTGTGAGCTGCGCCTGATGAATCGGGATTTCCAGATCGAGGACGCAGGGACCGGTAAATGGGTGTTTTCACCGGTTGGCACAAGTTGGAAAGAGTCCTCTTCAATTGGGGATCTCGAGGTTACTGCGTCGAGTCCGGCGTGGGCACAGAACTTGGCAGGGTCGCTTGCGGCACTGCGAATGTTGGAGGATGATCTTCCGCTGGAGCCACAGCATCTGGAGACCCTTCAAACACTGACGCTACCGGGGCGACAGCAGCGAAGTGAGGGCGCCATAACCACCTGGCTTGATGTCTCACATAACCTTCAAGCAGCAACTGCGTTGGCGGTACAGCTTCGCGCGGAGTCGATAAAGGGCAAAACACGCGCTGTGTTCGCCATGTTGCAGGACAAGGATATCGCCGGGACCATTGAAGTGATGAGGGACTGCATCGACTACTGGTATCCCGTAGCTCTGACAGGTGCTCGGACTATGCCGGCTTCCGACTTTCGCTCTGCACTGGCCGGGCTTCGCGGCGCTGATCAAGAGTTTTCAGCGTCGCCGCGGGAAGCCTACCGGATGGCAGTCGAGGCGAGTCAGGCTGGTGACCGCGTCGTGGTTTTTGGTTCGTTCTACCTCGTGGGTGATATACTGGATTGGCAATTGGAAAGGACGCCTGGATAAGTGGAAGCACCTGCAGAGCCTCCGTTCAGTCTTAAGCACCGGGCGACCGGGGCGGTTATCTTACTCGCCATCCCGGTTCTAATGCTGCCTTGGTTGCTGGGCGACGAGTCAGCCCCGATTCCGATGAATGTCACGCCAGCGATCCTGGAGCCGACGCGTGAGTTTATCTCCTCAATCGGGGCGGCCTCGAACACACTAGCGACCTCCCTCGCACCGGATTCTGCAGAGGTCCAGACGAAATCGATCGGTGATCCGCCGACTATCGCCAACAAGTCTTCATCTCCGGATACTCCAACAGAGTCTGGTTGGGTGGTTCGTGTCGGAGTATTCTCTGAGCCCAGTAACCTCGAGACGCGCTCGTCGTTGCTTGCGGCTAACGGCATGACACCGCAGCGGGAGAATATTGATATTAACGGACACACAGCGGTGAGAATCTACCTCGGCCCGTTTCCTGATCTCGCAGCGGCAGAGCGGGAAAGCGGTAAAGCCATGTTGGTGACTGGAGAGCCGGCATTTGTGGTGGAACTTCCATGAAGGAATTAAGCCTATCTGTTTCTGGTACCACCCCGAATGGATGAACTTGCTGGGGTTCCCTGGCCGCCCCTGCTTGATGTCGTCCTCGGTCTGATGGTTTTACTCTCCCTGGGTTTTGGAATCGCTCGAGGGCTATTGCGGGAAGTGCTTTCACTTATTGCCTGGGTGACAGCTTTCTGGTTGGCGTTTGTTTACGGGCCCGCCGTTGCGCTGAGGATAGATCCAATTCTGCAGAATCCAACGCTGTCCCAGGTAGCGGGGGCCGTGTTGATATTCATCGTTGTACTGATTGGCCTATTAGTGGTGGCGAGTCTTATCAGTCGAATCTTTAAGGCAACCGGCCTCACTGGAATAGACCGCGTCTTAGGCGGACTTTTTGGTACAGTTCGCGCGCTGGTCATCATTATCTCGGTGTTGCTAGTGGCACGCTTCACCGCGGCTGCCGATCAGGGTTGGTACAATGCTTCAGCCTTGATTCCCTACTTTGATCCTGTCGCGGACTGGGCCTCGGGTTGGCTCACTCAATCACTGATGGACAGTATTGGTGTTGAGTCACCCGATGCAGGCCTTCTTGGTGTCGGTGATGATACGGACTGAAACCTAAAGGAGAAGCGCTGATCATGTGTGGTGTCGTTGGTATTGTCGGGCCCGGGCGGGTAAACCAGCAAATTTATGATGCCTTGACCGTCGTCCAACATCGCGGCCAAGATGCCGCAGGTATCATGACCTGTGATGGCAGGCGGGTGTTCTTGAGGAAAGACAGCGGCCTGGTTCGGGATGTCTTTGACGCGGGGCATATGCTCCAACTGGAAGGCAATATGGGGTTGGGACATGTCCGCTATCCGACAGCCGGGGGTGACAACCGGTCGGAGGCACAGCCTTTTTATGTTAACTCAC
>JABJIU010000168.1 GCA_018661145.1 Pseudomonadota bacterium
ACCGCCGCTCTGCCAATTGAGCTACTGGCCTGAATCTTTCCCGGCCCATCCGCGCCGGCCCGTTGTCCCTGTCACTCAGTACTGCTTACTTATCTAGTTACTAACTTCCTAAAGCAGGATTTCCTGCAACCCAAAAATCAAGCAAGGATCTTCGAGACCACCCCGGCACCGACGGTGCGGCCGCCTTCACGGATCGCGAAGCGCAGGCCCTCTTCCATAGCGATGGGGTTGATGAGTTCTGCCTTCAGTTTGACATTGTCACCGGGCATTACCATTTCCACACCGTCGGGCAACTGGCACTGTCCAGTAACGTCGGTGGTACGGAAGTAAAACTGCGGGCGGTAGCCCTGGAAGAAGGGAGTATGCCGACCACCCTCTTCTTTAGACAAAATGTAGACTTCGGCTTCGAACTGGGTATGTGGGTTAATACTGCTCGGATGAGCCAACACCTGGCCGCGCTCGACTTCTTCACGCTTCGTACCGCGCAGCAACACACCGACATTATCACCAGCCTGACCTTCGTCGAGGAGTTTGCGGAACATCTCGACACCAGTACAGGTGGTCTTCTCGGTGTCCTTGATACCAACAATCTCGATTTCCTCACCGACCTTAATCACGCCGCGCTCGATACGGCCAGTAACCACGGTACCGCGGCCGGAAATGGAGAATACATCCTCAATGGGCATCAGGAAGGCGCCATCCACGGCCCGCTCGGGCTGGGGGATATAGGAATCCAGTGCTTCGGCGAGCTTAGCAATTGCGCCAGCGCCGATATCCGACTCATCGCCTTCCAGCGCTTTCAGGGCACTGCCGGTGATGATCGGGGTGTCATCGCCTGGGAATTCGTAGCTTGAGAGCAGATCACGAACTTCCATCTCAACGAGTTCCAGCAATTCTTCGTCATCGACCATATCGGCCTTGTTCAAAAAGACCACGATATAGGGCACGCCCACCTGACGGGCAAGCAGGATGTGCTCACGGGTCTGGGGCATTGGGCCATCGGCCGCAGAGACCACCAAGATCGCGCCATCCATCTGGGCTGCACCGGTGATCATGTTCTTGACGTAGTCGGCGTGTCCCGGGCAGTCCACATGGGCATAGTGCCGGTTTTCGGTTTCGTACTCGACGTGAGCGGTGGCGATAGTGATACCGCGCTCGCGCTCTTCAGGGGCATTGTCGATCTCATCGAAGGCCTTTACATCCCCACCAAACTTGGTTGACAGCACCCGGGTCAGGGCAGCAGTCAGGGTAGTTTTGCCATGGTCAACGTGACCAATGGTGCCAACGTTCACATGCGGTTTACTCCGCTCGAATTTCTCTTTCGACACTTTCTGATTTCCTCAACAGTGCGTGGTTAACTGGCTTTCTTCATCATCACTTCCGTGACGCTTGAAGGTGCAGGTAGATATTGACTGAACTCCATCGAATAGGTGGCACGACCCTGGGATGCTGAACGCAGGGAAGTCGCATAACCGAACATCTCGGAAAGCGGAACCTCGGCGCGGACGATCTTGCCGGCCGGGACATCTTCCATTTCAGAAATCATTCCCCGGCGCGAATTCAGATCTCCGGTTACGCCACCCATGTACTCCTCAGGGGTCACGACCTCCACGCGCATGATTGGCTCAAGCAACACGGGCTTGGCTTTGGCACTGGCTTGACGGAACGCCTGGATCGCAGCCGCGCGGAAGGCATGCTCGGAGGAGTCGACCTCGTGATAGGATCCGTCATACAGCGTGATTTTCAGGTCGATGACGGGATAGCCCGCCACAATGCCAGACTTCATAGCTTCGACAACACCTTTTTCCACCGCCGGAATATATTCCCGGGGCACAACCCCGCCTTTGATTTTATCGACAAACTCAAATCCTTCGCCCCGTTCCTGGGGTTCGATTCGCAAGTACACATGACCGTACTGTCCACGCCCACCGGTCTGCTTGGAGTACTTGTACTCCTGTTCGACAGTCGCATTCAAGGTCTCGCGATAGGCCACCTGAGGCTTGCCCACGTTGGCATCGACGCTGAACTCACGCCTAAGGCGATCGATGATTATTTCCAGATGCAGTTCCCCCATCCCAGAAATAATGGTCTGCCCTGATTCTTCGTCAGTGTGTACCCGAAAGGACGGGTCCTCCTGCGCCAACTTGCCCAGTGCGACGCCCAACTTTTCCTGATCACTCTTAGTCTTGGGTTCGACCGCCTGCGAAATCACAGGTTCAGGGAACTCCATGCGCTCAAGCGTGATCACTTTGTTGGGATCGCAAAGCGTGTCGCCAGTAGTGATAGCTTTTAGTCCCACTGCTGCCGCGATGTCGCCGGCACGCACCTCTTTAAGCTCTTCACGGGAATTAGCATGCATCTGGAGAATGCGCCCGATACGCTCTTTCTTACCCTTGACGGGGTTATAGATGCTGTCGCCGGATTTCACGACCCCTGAATACACCCGGAAAAACACTAATTGCCCCACAAAGGGATCAGTCATAATCTTGAAGCCAAGCGCAGCAAAAGGTTCATTGTCCGACGCCGGCCGCTCTTCCTCGGTGGTTTCGTCTTCGAGAACGCCGCTGATCGCAGGCACCTCGGTCGGGTTCGGCATGTAGTCAAGCACGGCATCCAGCATTGCCTGTACACCTTTGTTCTTGAACGCAGACCCGCAGGTCACCAGCACTACTTCGTTAGCGATCGTCATCTGACGGAGAGATGCTTTGATCTCTTCAGTGGAAAGATCACCTTCCTCGAGGTACTTTTCCATGAGGTCTTCGTCGGCCTCAGCTGCAGTTTCAAGCAACTGTTCCCGGAGTTCAATGCAGCGGTCCTGTAGGTCCTCTGGAATATCACGTTCTTCAAACTTAGTACCGCGTGTCTCCTCATCCCAGTAGATGGCTTTCATCTTGATAAGGTCGACGACCCCTTCAAACTGATCCTCAGCACCGATTGGCACTTGCAACGTGACGGCATTGGATCCGAGGCGGCTCTTGATCTGCTCAACTACTCGGAAGAAATCCGCGCCCGTGCGGTCCATCTTATTGATGAAGGCCATACGGGGCACACTGTACTTATCAGCCTGGCGCCACACTGTCTCCGATTGCGGCTCGACACCGCCAACAGCACAGAAAACGCCAACCGCACCATCGAGCACCCGGAGGGAGCGCTCCACCTCAATTGTGAAGTCTACGTGGCCCGGAGTATCGATGATGTTGATTCGATGCTCGTCATAGTTCTTATCCATCCCACTCCAAAAGCAGGTGGTTGCGGCGGATGTTATCGTGATACCCCGCTCCTGCTCCTGCTCCATCCAGTCCATAACTGCATTACCGTCATGCACCTCACCGATCTTGTGCGAGATCCCGGTATAGAACAGGATACGCTCGGTAGTGGTCGTTTTCCCGGCATCGATATGGGCCATGATGCCGATATTTCGGTAACGCTCAAGAGGAGTTTGTCGAGGCACTTTGATGATTCCGTGGGTAGTTCGCGATGGGTTTGAAAGTTAACTTAGGCGTCAGAACCGGAAATGCGAGAATGCTTTATTTGCTTCCGCCATCCGGTGGACGTCGTCTTTCTTTCGCGCCGCCCCACCACGCTTGTCTGCCGCGTCCATAAGCTCACCCGCCAGTCGGTCGGTCATCGATTTCTCATTACGCTTTCTGGCGGCATCGACCAACCAGCGCATAGCAAGCGCGTTGCGCCGACTTGGGCGTACCTCCACCGGGACCTGGTAGGTTGCACCACCAACCCGCCGGCTCTTGACCTCGACTACCGGTCGCACATTCTCAAGGGCCTGATAAAACACTTCGATCGGCTCGGAAGAGCCCCGAGTCTCGATCGCATCCAGAGCGCCATACAGCACCCGTTCGGCGATAGACTTTTTGCCATCCTGCATCATTACATTGATGAACTTGGCAATCGTCTGGTCACCGAACTTTGGATCCGGCAGTATGGTCCTTTTCGGAACTTCGCGACGTCTTGGCATTTCTAAATGTCTTCCTTCATCTGTTCAGTAAGTGGCTACCGGTCGCGGAGACATGGTCTGTCGTCCCTCCGTCTCCGGATAACCCTGTGGCCGTACCCAAAGCTTTGGCCGACGACGCAAAGCGTCGCTTCCGGTGGCCAATGGCCCCCGGTTCGAATCTATCCGGTGAGACAGCTTTTTGTCGCTAGCGGCGTGATGCCCCCTTCGCGACTTCTGTGCCAATCTTTTCCGCAAGACCAGCTTTGTCACCGTGGCCGGTCAGCTATCCCGGCCTGTTTTACGGTTTCAGCACCTCCGGTCCTCTCTAGAGGATCCGGAGCAATCCCGTTTGATTAAGCTCGCTACGACTTTGGTCGTTTTGCGCCGTACTTAGAGCGACCTTGTCGCCGCTCACCCACGCCGGACGTATCCAGCGTTCCCCGAACCGTGTGGTATCGCACGCCCGTTAAGTCCTTCACCCTGCCACCGCGGATCAACACAACCGAGTGCTCCTGCAGGTTATGTCCTTCCCCGCCGATGTAACTGGTCACCTCATAGCCATTGGTGAGTCGCACCCTGGCGACTTTTCGTAGAGCCGAATTCGGCTTTTTCGGCGTCGTGGTGTACACACGCGTGCACACGCCGCGCTTCTGGGGACAGGCGGCAAGGGCCGGCACGTTTGACTTTTGTGTCTGTCGCGTCCGGGGTTTTCTGACAAGTTGGTTGATCGTCGGCATTGTTTAGTTTTCGTTAATTTTTGGCTCCGAGTTCAGTCCGCCGATTGCGGCCACGCTGAACCCCGGAAAGGGCGGCGATTCTATGAAGAACCACGACTTTTGTCAACATTGGTCTGTTTTTCTCGGGTTTTCTCCGATCTCAGGCATCATCCCTGTGCGACTTCTGCCGGCGTAGACTCAGTGTCCTCAGTCAACTTTTCGAGGATTGCCAACTCCTCGATCTCGCCGTCTCCCTTCGTTTTCGCCTGTTTGCGGCGCCTACGTTCCTCATGGTGCGCCAATCCGGTGCCCGCCGGAATCAAGCGACCCACGATTACGTTCTCCTTGAGGCCTCTCAGATGATCGACCTTGCCCTGCATGGAGGCTTCGGTCAGGACTCGGGTAGTCTCCTGGAACGACGCGGCAGAGATAAAGGAATCTGTACTCAACGAAGCCTTGGTGATGCCGAGCAGGACAGGCGCAAAGGTCGCAGGCGTTTTACCCTCTGCTTCCAGCGCGTCGTTCTGCTCGAGTAGGGCCGAACGCTCCACCTGGTCAGATTCCAGGTATCGGGTGTCGCCGGACTTCACGATGCGTACCCGGCGGATCATCTGTCGGATAATTACCTCAATGTGTTTGTCATTGATCTTCACGCCTTGAAGGCGATACACGTCCTGGACCTCGCTCACGATGTAGTCGGTCAGCGCCACGAGTCCGCGCAGTTCCAGAACGTCTGCCGCGGCAAGCGGACCCTCCACAATTGCATCGCCTTTCTCAACAGTCTCACCGTCAAACACGCTGATCTTACGATCTTTCGGGATTGACATCTCATGCAGTTCACCCGAGTCATCTGTGATCTCGAGTCGGGTCTTAGTCTTCACCTCTTTCCCAAATGAGATGACTCCCGTGGCCACCGCGAGTATCGCCGGCTCTTTCGCTTTTCTTGCTTCAAAGAGTTCTGCAACTCTTGGCAGACCGCCGGTGATGTCACGAGTCTTGGAGCTTTCCTGCGGAATGCGTGCCAGCACTTCGCCGACACCAACATTCGCACCGACGCTCACCACAATGGAAGCGCCCGCGGGCATCTGATGCTGCGCTTTGACTTTGTTCCGGCCGTCCACCAGTTCAACCGTCGGTTTGATATCTGAGGTCGAACCGCGTCGGCTCTTTGGGTCCAGAACCAGAAAAGTACTTGAACCGGTCAAGTCATCGATCTGCTCATTCACGGACATCCCTTCAACCAGATTATCAAACCGGACCTTGCCCGCCACCTCACTGATGATGGGATGGGTGTGCGGATCCCAAGACGCGATGACTTGTCCGCTTTCCACCTGGTCAGCAGCGCTCACGGTCAACTCCGCGCCGTAAGGAACACGATGCCGTTCCCGGTCAATACCGTGCTGGTCGTGAATCACCAGTTCACCCGAACGAGATACGACAATATTGCAGCCATCATCACGCTTCACCGCGCGCACACCGACCCAGGATACCGTGCCCTGATTCTTTACTTCAACCCGACTCGCTGCTGCGATCCGGGATGCGGCCCCTCCGATGTGAAAGGTGCGCATAGTCAACTGGGTCCCCGGCTCGCCGATACTCTGTGCCGCCATCACGCCAACCGCTTCGCCACGGCTAACCAGATGTCCCCGGGCAAGATCGCGTCCGTAGCAGGTGGCACAGATGCCGAAACGGGTCTCGCAGGTCACGGCGGACCGGACCTTGAGATGGTTCACATTGTGCTCTTCGAGCAGGTTTACACCGGCTTCGTCGATCATCTGTCCCGCCGCGAACAAGTTCGACCCATCGCTTGGGCTGACAACATCTTCAGACACGGAGCGGCCGAGGATACGATCCTTTAATGGGATCACCACCTCACCACCCTGAACAATCGCTTCTCGCAGGATACCGTCAGTGGTCCCGCAGTCTTCTTCAATGACAACCAAGTCCTGGCAAACATCCACCAGCCGGCGAGTCAGATAACCCGAGTTTGCCGTCTTGAGCGCGGTATCTGCCAGACCCTTACGGGCGCCGTGGGTAGAAATAAAGTACTCGTTGACGTTCAGCCCCTCGCGGAAGTTCGCGGTAATTGGGGTTTCGATAATAGATCCGTCCGGCTTGGCCATAAGACCGCGCATCCCAGCAAGTTGGCGGATCTGTGCGTGGCTGCCTCGGGCGCCGGAGTCCGCCATCATGTAAATGGAGTTGAAGGATTCCTGCTCAACCGTCTCTCCTTCGGCATTTACCACCTGTTCAACACTGAGTTTATCCATCATCTCGCCCGCGACCCGGTCGCTGGCGTGAGTCCAGATGTCCACCACTTTATTGTATCGTTCACCATCGGTTAGCAGGCCCTGGCTATGTTGCGCCTGAATGGCTTTAACCTCCAACTCCGCGGCGTCCAAAATTGTGGACTTACTCTCCGGAACCACCATATCGTCGACTCCAATCGACACACCCGCCTTGGCCGCCATGGAGAACCCGGTGTACATCAACTTATCGCAGAAAATCACCGTATCCTTAAGGCCGACCCCGCGATAAGCCTCATTGATCGCCGAAGAGATCGCTCTCTTTTTCATTGTCTGATTGACGAGTTCAAAAGGCAGGCCGTCTGGGAGAATCTCCGACAATAGCGCGCGTCCCGCGGTAGTATCAGTCAGGTTGAATGTTTCCTGACGCTCGCCTTCTTCGTTGAACTGAACTTCACGGATCCTTACCTTGATCTTGGCATGCAAAGACAGCGCTCCGGCATCGCGGGCGCGACGCACTTCTGATACATCGGCAAAGGCCTTCCCCTCGCCCAACTCATTCACCTTCTCACGAGTCATGTAGTAAAGCCCGAGCACAATATCCTGCGAGGGCACAATGATCGGCTCTCCATTGGATGGCGAGAGAACATTGTTGGATGACATCATGAGGGTGCGTGCTTCCAGCTGCGCCTCAACAGAAAGCGGCACATGGACCGCCATCTGGTCTCCATCGAAGTCCGCGTTGTAAGGCGTACAAACCAGTGGGTGGAGTTGGATCGCTTTCCCCTCCACAAGAACTGGCTCGAATGCCTGAATGCCCAGACGATGCAGTGTGGGCGCCCGATTGAGTAAAACAGGGTGCTCTCGGATCACCTCTTCCAGGATGTCCCAGACTTCAGGCTCTTCCATCTCCACTAGCTTCTTGGCCTGCTTGATAGTAGTTGCAAGGCCACGCAGTTCCAGCTTGCTGTAAATAAACGGCCGGAACAGTTCCAGCGCCATCTTCTTCGGCAATCCGCACTGATGCAGTTTCAGGGTTGGGCCCACCACAATGACAGAACGGCCGGAATAATCCACCCGTTTGCCCAGTAGGTTCTGGCGGAAGCGCCCCTGCTTACCCTTGATCATGTCGGCCAGGGATTTCAACTGCCGGCGGTTGGGACCAGTCACCGCTTTGCCCCGACGCCCATTGTCGAGAAGCGCATCCACGGACTCCTGCAGCATGCGCTTTTCGTTCCGAACAATTATGTCTGGCGCATTCAGATCCAGCAGTCGACGCAGTCGGTTGTTTCGATTGATGACGCGACGGTACAGATCGTTGAGATCAGACGTCGCAAATCGCCCACCTTCAAGCGGCACCAGCGGACGAAGATCAGGCGGTAGGACCGGCAGCGCTTCCATGATCATCCACTCCGGCTTATTGCCCGAGTGCAGAAAGGCTTCAACAACTCTCAACCGCTTGGTCAATTTTTTGGTCTTGGTCTCCGAACTGGATTCGGCAAGATCCTCGCGCAGTTGCGCCGAAAGCGACTTAAGTTCCAGCCCTTTCAGGAGCTCCTTTACCGCCTCCGCGCCCATTCCGGCGTCAAAGTCTGCACCGTAGAGCTGAATCGCCTCGTAGTAAGACTCTTCCGTCATGAGCGCCCCGATCTCGAGCTCGGTCAGGCCCGGGTCGGTAACCACGTATGCCTCGAAATACAAAACCCGCTCGATTTCACGAACCGTCATGTCAAGCAGCACGCCAAGACGGGACGGCAACGATTTCAGGAACCAAATATGCGCCACCGGGCTTGCCAGTTCGATATGGCCCATTCGCTCGCGCCGAACCGTGGAAAGGGTCACCTCAACACCGCATTTTTCACAGACCACGCCTCGATGCTTAAGCCGCTTGTACTTACCGCACAGGCATTCGTAATCCTGCATCGGGCCGAACAATTTTGCACAGAACAGTCCGTCGCGCTCGGGCTTGAATGTGCGGTAGTTGATGGTCTCAGGTTTCTTGACCTCACCGAATGACCACGAACGAATCTGATCCGGCGACGCCAGACGGATGCGGATGTTGTCAAACTCCTGGTCTACTGCATCGTATCGTGAAAACTGACTGAAAAAATCTTTCATTGTCTTTTCCTTCTTTTAACCTTATCGGAAACCGTGGAGATGAGAACGCGTTAATGGGATCTACTAATGATCCTCGCGTCTTTCTATATTGAGCCCCAGGGCCCTGATCTCCTTCTCCAAAACATTGAATGATTCCGGTACCGACGCCTCCATTCGATGATCGCCGCGAACGAGGTTTTCGTACATCTTCGTCCGGCCGCCGACATCGTCTGACTTCACCGTGAGCATTTCCTGGAGTGTATAAGACGCGCCATAGGCTTCCAGCGCCCACACCTCCATTTCGCCGAAGCGCTGGCCACCGAACTGCGCCTTACCGCCAAGCGGCTGCTGCGTGATGAGACTGTAGGGACCAGTAGACCGCGCATGCATCTTGTCATCCACCAAGTGGTTGAGTTTCAGCATATACACGTAGCCCACCGTCACCTCACGATCGAACGGTTCTCCTGTCCGACCATCGATCAAGTTGGCCTGCCCGCTCTGGGGGAGGTCGGCAATTTTTAGCCACTCCTTGATCTCAGTTTCACTCGCGCCATCAAACACCGGGGTAGCAATCGGGACACCGCCGCGAAGATTGTTAGCAAGCTCGGTGACCTCATTGTCGGAGAGCGAATCAATATCTTCATGATTGCGTCCGGTGCTATAGATCTTCCCAAGCTGCTGTCGCAGTTTTGATGCGTCGGCGCCCGCATCCATCATTTCACTGATTTGACGTCCGAGGTGACGCGCGGCCCAGCCCAGATGGCATTCCAGGACCTGGCCGACATTCATTCGGGAGGGCACGCCAAGCGGATTCAGCACGATATCAATCGTGGTGCCGTCGTGCATATACGGCATGTCTTCGATCGGAACGATTCTGGAGATCACTCCCTTATTTCCGTGCCGGCCGGCCATTTTGTCGCCGGGCTGCAGTCGCCGTTTGACGGCAACGAACACCTTGACCATCTTCAACACCCCGGCCTGCAAATCGTCACCTGCCTCGAGTTTCCTGCGCTTTTCATCGTAAAGGTCGTCAAAACTCTTTGACTGGGCCGCGAGCTGCGCACGGATCTGCTCCAGTGTGGTATTGGTGGCTTCGTCCCGAAGCCGAACCTCAAACCACTTATCCCTGGGCAAGGTCTGCAGGTACGGGCGGGTAATCTTTTCTCCCGCTTTCAGTTCTGCCGGACCGCCCTCAGCAATCTTCCCTGCCAGGAGTCGCTCAATGCGATCATAGGCATCGTCTTCGACAATCTGGTACTGATCCTGAAGGTCTTTCTTGATTCGGTCGAGTTCCGATGCTTCGATGGACAGCGCGCGGGTATCTTTCTCCACCCCATCGCGGGTGAACACCTGCACATCGATCACCGTCCCTGACATACCGGAAGGCATGCGCAGAGAGGTATCCTTAACGTCAGATGCCTTTTCACCAAAGATCGCCCGCAGCAGTTTTTCCTCTGGCGTCAGCTGGGTCTCTCCCTTAGGAGTGACTTTGCCGACCAGGATATCGCCTGGGTTCACTTCCGCACCGATATAAACAATCCCGGATTCATCAAGCCGTGCCAGGGCAGACTCACTGACGTTCGGGATATCGCGCGTCACATCGTCGGAGCCCAACTTGGTATCCCGCGCAGTACAGGTGCGCTCCTCAATGTGGATCGAAGTGTACACATCGTCCTGGACGAGGCGTTCCGAGATGAGGATGGAATCCTCAAAGTTGTAACCATTCCAGGGCATAAACGCGACCAGGATGTTCCGGCCAAGCGCCAGTTCACCAAGGTCAGTCGAGGGTCCATCGGCGAGTACGTCGCCGGCGGCAATTTCATCACCCACAGAAACCAGAGGCCGCTGGTTGATGGTGGTATTCTGGTTAGAGCGGGTGTACTTCACGAGGTTATAGATGTCGACGCCGGAATCGCCGGTTTCGACCTCTTTGTCGTTTACTTTTACCACAATGCGTGAGGCATCTACCGCATTCACAACCCCCCCACGGGTTGCAACCACAACCACCCCCGAATCCGACGCCACCTTGCGTTCGATGCCGGTTCCGACCAAGGGTTTTTCACTGAGCAGGGTCGGCACCGCCTGGCGTTGCATGTTCGATCCCATGAGCGCGCGGTTGGCATCGTCGTGCTCCAGAAACGGAATCAGTGCGGCTGCCACCGACACGATCTGCGAGGGGGCAACGTCCATAAACTGCACGTTTTCGGGACTCGACAGCGTAAATTCATTCCCATACCGGCAGGAAATCAGATCATCCGCAAGCTCTCCCTTGCTATCGATCCGGGCGTTCGCCTGGGCAATAACGTACTCACCCTCTTCAATAGCCGACAGGTATACCGCTTCGTCAGTTACCTTTCGATTTACCACCTTGCGGTAGGGAGTCTCCAGGAAGCCGTATTCGTTGGTTCTGGCGAAGATAGCGAGCGAGTTGATCAGGCCAATGTTCGGGCCTTCAGGTGTCTCGATAGGGCAAACCCGGCCGTAGTGCGTCGGATGCACATCGCGCACCTCAAAACCTGCGCGTTCTCGGGTGAGTCCGCCGGGGCCCAAGGCCGAGACACGTCGTTTGTGGGTCACTTCCGAAAGCGGATTGGTCTGATCCATGAACTGGGACAACTGACTGGATCCGAAGAATTCCTTGATTACTGCAGAGACCGGCTTGGCATTGATGAGGTCCTGCGGAGTAAGATTTTCGGACTCTGCCATGGAGAGACGCTCTTTTACCGCACGTTCCACCCGGACCAGGCCGATCCGGAACTGGTTTTCCACCAGCTCACCGACGGAGCGAACCCGGCGATTGCCAAGGTTATCGATATCATCCGTTACGCCAACACCGTTCTTAAGTTCCACCAGAGTGCGCATCACATCGATGATGTCCTGCTGACTGAGAATGCCTGGACCCTCGTCACTGGTTCGACCCAGGCGACGGTTCAGTTTCATCCGACCCACGGCTGAAAGATCGTAGCGATCGATAGTGAAAAAGAGGTTCCTAAACAACTGCTCGGCGGCATCCTTGGTGGGCGGCTCGCCGGGACGCATCATGCGGTAGATCTCTACCTGGGCCTCCAGGGCCGATCGGGTAGCGTCTGTCCGTAAAGTATCTGAGATATAAGGTCCACGATCGAGGTCATTGGTGTAGATGGTTTCGAAGGCTTCGACCCCGACCTCGCGGAACTTGGCAAGCAACTCCGGAGTCACTTCATCGTTGGCACTGGCAAGAACTTCTCCGGTTTCGTGATCGACAATATCCCGGGAGAGCGCCCGCTCCAGGATATAACTATCCGGAGCCGCGAGGGAGCTAATTCCGGCTTTTTCAAGGTCGCGAATATGTCTTGCGGTAATGCGTTTTTCAGCCTCGACAATCACCTTTCCGCTGGACGTGGTTAGGTCAAAATCGAGTTCCTGGCCGCGCAGACGCTCTGCTACCAGATCGACCTCGGCTGACTCCGCCAACAACGTAACGCGGTCGTTGTCGAAAAAGAGACTTAGAATTTCTTCAGTCGAGTAATCGAGTGCTTTCAGAATAATGCTGGCAGGGAGTTTACGGCGTCGGTCGATCCTGACGAACAGCAGATCTTTCTGGTCGAATTCAAAATCCAACCAGGACCCCCGGTAGGGAATAACCCGGGCGTTGAAGAGTAACTTCCCTGAAGAGTGGGTCTTTCCCTTATCGTGATCAAAGAAGACGCCGGGCGAGCGATGCAACTGTGAAACAATCACTCGCTCGGTCCCGTTAATAACGAACGTGCCATTCTCGGTCATCAGGGGCATCTCGCCCATGTAGACTTCCTGCTCCTTGATATCGCGCAGAATCTTCGCGCCGCCCGACTCGCTCTTGTCGAAAATAATCAGTCGCAACGTGGCAAACAGCGGAGCCGAATAAACCATACTGCGCTGCTGGCACTCGCGGACATCGAACACCGGGGTTCCGAGGGTGTAACTGACGAAATCCAGTGAAGCCGCGCCGTTGTAGCTTTCAATCGGAAACACCGACTTGAATGCCGCCTGCAGTCCCTCATCAATGCGCTGCAGAGGCTCAACGCCGGCCTGAAGCAGCTTTCTGTAGGAGGCCTTCTGAATCTCTAGAAGATTGGGCACCTGATCAGCCGCTGACCGGGTACTGAAACTCTTACGAATCCGTTTTTTCTCGGTAAAGGTGTAAGCCATGAAGACCTCGCAGGACAGTTAGAACAAGACGTCTACAACACACGCAAAAAGGTACGCAACCCCGCGTGCAAACAATGCAACAAAGCCGGAATCCGTTGACCGGTTATCAAATAACCGGTCAACGTACTTCCATGCCGGTGAACGCCTGCCGGAAGCGACAGGTCAATTCTCCAGCGATCACTTAACCTCAACAGATCCGCCTGCCTCTTCGATCTGCTTTTTGATCTCCTCAGCCTCGTCTTTGCTGACACCTTCTTTGACAGCGGCCGGAGCCGACTCGACCAGATCTTTAGCTTCCTTAAGGCCCAGACCCGTGATGGCACGGACCGCCTTAATGACGCCAACTTTTTTATCGCCGAAAGAACTCAGCACAACATCAAATTCGGTTTGCTCCTCTGCGGCAGCTGCATCTGCACCAGCCCCGCCCGCAGCGGGTGCGGCAACTGCAACTGCTGCCGCTGCGGATACACCGAATTTTTCTTCCATGTCCTTGATTAGCTCGGACAATTCGAGAACGGACATTTCTGCCACCGCATTCAAAACTTCTTCGCGATTCATTGGTTTCTCCTTAAATTGAGATTTTCTTACCTTGAGCGCTCAGCCGTATTTCACGCTGCCTGTTCACCAGGCTGACTGTCCCGGACAGCCGCCAGCGTGCGCACAAATTTCGAAGGAACTTCGTTGAGGGTCTGAACCAGTTTGGTCACTGGCGCGGCCATCGTGCCCACAAGTGTTGCGAGCAACTCCTCGCGACCGGGCAGTTTGGCCAGAGCCTGAATCGCTGGAAGATCCAACAGATCACCATTCATGGCGCCAATCGTAATCTTCAGTTCTTCATTATCTTTAGCAAACGTTGAGACCAGTTTCGCTACCGCGACGGGATCCTCAGAAGAGGAAATCACCAGCGGTCCGGTGAAGTGATCTGTCAGACACTCAAAAATTGAATCCGCAACAACACGGCGGGCAAGCGTGTTTTTGACCACACGCACGTCCACGCCGAGATTGCGGGCTTCGCTCCTAAGCTTGGTAATTTGCGCAACGGTGAGCCCTCGATACTCGGCCAGTACTGCGGCCTGGGCCGCAGACAGCGCCTGCGTAACCTCACTGACCACAGCCTTTTTCTGATCGATACTAAGGCTCATTTCGCACTACTCCTTGCTCGTTACACTCTGGTGTCCTGACCGGAGAAAATCCCGGATCGGGGGCACCGCCTACGCAGGCCGGCTTTTGCCATTAAGCGTTTACGGTCAACTTCTCCGCTTGCGCGCCTGCGGTCTTCGACGGACCTGCGGTTCCTCATGATCTAAAGATCAAAGACTCCGCGGCCCCTCAAAACTTGACTTCCTTAACTGACTGACTACATCCTGGCCGGCTTAGCCCGCAACCGATGCACGGTCGACCTTCACACCTGGTCCCATGGTAGTCGACAGGGTTAATCGCTTTAAGTACTGACCCTTAGACGCCGACGGTTTTGCTTTGTTCAGCGCGTCCAACAACGCAATGAGATTTTCCTTCAGCGCAGCCTCGTCAAAAGATGCTTTTCCGATTGGGCAATGAATCACGCCCGCCTTGTCGATACGAAACTGGACTTGCCCGGCCTTGGCATTTGTCACGGCCTTCGCCACGTCCTGCGCAACGGTTCCCACTTTGGGGTTCGGCATGAGGCCGCGGGGGCCCAGGATCTGGCCCAGTTTTCCGACAACACGCATAGTGCTCGGGGTTGCAATACACACGTCAAAGTCGATTGATCCGCCCTTGATGGTTTCGGCGAGGTCATCCAAACCTACGATATCGGCCCCAGCCGATTTTGCGGCGTCGACGTCATCGCCATCAGCAAACACTGCCACGCATACAGTCTTACCGGTTCCTTTTGGCAGGACGGTTGCGCCCCGTACACTCTGATCCGACTTCTTTGCATCAACGCCCAGATTGATGCTGACGTCAACGGTTTCGTCGAATTTCGCCGAAGCAGACTGCTTAACCAGCTTCAGCGCATCGTCGATCGCGTAAAACTCTCCCTGGGACAGGCTTTCTGATGCCTGTCGATACCGTTTTCCCCGAATACTCATCAGACGCCCTCTGTTTCGATGCCCATACTCCGGGCACTACCGGCAATGATCTTCACTGCCTGATCTATGTCATACGCGCTCAAATCAGGCATCTTTACCTTGGCGATTTCCTCGAGCTCGGCCCGACCCACCTTTCCGACCTTATTTTTGTTGGGCTCGCCGCTGCCTTTCTCCAAGCCGGCGGCTTTTTTAAGCAGCACAGAGGCCGGAGGCGTCTTCTTGATATAAGTGAAACTCTTGTCAGAGTAGACCGTGATGACCACGGGAATAGGTAGACCCGGCTCAACATCCTGCGTATCAGCGTTAAATGCCTTGCAGAATTCCATGATATTCAGGCCATGCTGGCCAAGGGCAGGTCCTACAGGGGGGCTGGGTTTGGCGCCGCCAGCGGGCACCTGCAGCTTGATGTAAGCCTCAATTTTCTTTGCCATCGTTTACTCCGTCGGGTCCAAACGCCGCTAGGCTCCCCTGTTTATCTACGACTTTCGGGCGGCCAACAGATCCGCCCGCCATCAACAACCGTAACCCACAACATCGGCAGTGCGTTCACGCCGCCGGCCAAGTCCTAGGGGCTACGCCTTCTCGACCTGGCTGAAACTCAACTCGACCGGAGTCGAGCGTCCAAAAATTGATACCGAAACTTTGAGCTTGCTCTTTTCAAAGTTCACGTCTTCCACGGTGCCGCTGAATTCCTTGAACGGTCCATCGACAACTCGTACGACTTCACCTGGAGCGAAGGTGTACTTTGGCCGCGGATGCTCGGCACCTTCCTGGACTTGCTGCAGGATGGCCTGCGCCTCCTGATTGGTAATCGGCACCGGTTTGGATCCGCTTCCACCAACAAAACCCGATACCTTCGGTACCGACTTAACCAGGTGCCAGGCCTCATCGCCCATGATCATGTTAACCAGGACATAGCCAGGAAAAAACTTGCGTTCACTGGTCCTTTTCTGGCCGTTTCTCAGTTCCACCACCTGCTCGGTCGGGACCTCAATATCGCCAAAGTGATCTTCCATGCCGGCACGCCGGATATATTCGCGTAGCGATTCCTGGACGTGCTTTTCAAAACCTGAATAGGCCTGGATGACGAACCACTCCATTGGCGACTCGACCGGGGTATTTTCTACCGGTGCGGCCTGCGGCGCATCCTCATCGATTGTTACGTCACTCATCATTTTCTGTGTCTATCGACTAGTTTTTAACCCTATATTAGAAAACGTCACGTTTAACCCAGCCCCAATGCGAGGTCGTAAATCGCCCAGAATGACAGCGCATCCAGCAGCCAAATATAAATCCCGACAACCAACACCATTAATATGACAATCATGGTCGACTGCGCGGTTTCCCGCCGCGTCGGCCACACCACCTTTCGCACCTCCGTTCGGGTAGCCAGTGCAAACTGCCATACAGCCCGGCCCGGCTCCGAAGTCAACGCAATACCCGCCGCCACGATCACGCCCGCAACGACGATCAGGGCCCGCAGCAACGCAGAGCTGTCGCCCAATATATAGAACAACGCGACTGCGCCAACGACGGCCAGCCCCGACGCCAGTAATTTCAGCTTATCCGGCAACACTATCCCCGCCCTAACCTCTGTCCTTTACTGGCAGGCCAGGAGGGAATCGAACCCCCAACCTGCGGTTTTGGAGACCGCCGCTCTGCCAATTGAGCTACTGGCCTGAATCTTTCCCGGCCCATCCGCGCC
>JABJIU010000169.1 GCA_018661145.1 Pseudomonadota bacterium
AAATCGGTATTTTGGTCAGCGGTAAAGGGATACCGCTCGATGCCATCCGAGTGGATTACGCCTGCGGCGCTGTAGAGAAAATCGTGATGGAAGCGAGTGATGCTGAGCTCGCGCTTGTAGAGGGACAGGGCTCGATTGTGCATCCAGGCAGCTCTTCAACCTTGCCACTGATGCGCGGTTCCTGTCCGACACATTTGGTGCTGTGTCATCGTGCAGGGATGACCCATCTTGATACGGTGGGTGAGCCGGTTGTGGTGCCGCCGCTCAATGACATCATCGCACTCTATGAGGACATTGCCTCCGCGTGTGGAACCTTCACCCGGCCGGTTACGGTGGGTATCGCGGTTAACACTGCACACCTTGATGCAGAGGCAGCGGCTCGTGCTACGGCAGCAATACAGGATGAGACAGGCCGCCTGACAGTGGATCCTGTCCGTGACGGCGCAAAAGAACTGGTAAATGCGCTGATGACTTCCTAGAAAAACATTAACTGTGCCGCAGTTTAAGTTTGGACACATTCTTATGCGTCTGTCGTTAAATGCACCTAAAACTAAGTGTTTTTTAACTCTTTGCTAAAACTCGATTCATTTTTCTAGGCTAAGCCGAAAAACGGTACAATATTGGTCCCTAAACCGCATGGAGATAACCTCACTATGCACTTTCTAGATAGTATTAGACGATGGGCTGGAGCGTTGGCTGAGTTGGGTATTTCAATCATCGCATTGGGCGTCGTCCTTCAAGTTCTGTTTGGCGACGGCACTGGCGCGGTACCGTTCCTGCCAGTAGACGTACTCGGAAGTGTTATTGGGTTTGTTGATGCGCTTGGTAGCCAGGGCTTGGTCGGACTGGTCGCCCTTGGTATTTTGTGGTGGGCTTATAACAAGAGATCCGCATAGAGCTCTGAAAAGACTGTATTTAAAGGGGGGCATTGCCCCCTTTTTTTATGGGTAAATCAGGTGGGATTGTGCCCCGGTGCTGGAACCCCAGCCGCCACGAGCCCTTCGATAAAGGGATCGACATCGGCGAGGTGCTCATAGGGTTGCGACTCCCGGCTGTCTTCTACTGAGTAGGCCGGCACTTCAGCCATTACCTGATCGCGTTCCTGGATGGCCTTGGCGGTGTCGCCGAGCTGCGCGTAACTCGCCGCAAGCAGACGCCGGTGAAAACGGTTCAGGACGGGAATACACTGGAGCGCATCAATCGCATTGCGGTATTGCCCGCTGTTGTAGAAGCTGATCGCAAGACCCCAGAAGTACCAGGCCGGGGCAAAAGGGTTTGCTTCAAGCGCGCTTTCTAACGCCGTGAATGCCGCCAGGGGTTTGCCCCGGAAAATAAGGCCCAGCGCCCGTGCTGCGCTCACGTCAGAGTCATTGGGATTGAGTAGGACCGCCTGGTCGAGGTGATTCATAGCGCGGTCATGGTCCCGATGCCAGATCTGGGTCACCCCAAATGCGGCGTGTGCCCCGCTGTCAGCGGGATCAAGCTCTAACGCGAGTTGCGCGGCGTGCGCGGCCTGCTTCAGGGTCCTGGAAGGATGCGATGCCCAACCCATCAGGAACTGTGCCAGATGCGAAAGCGCAAGTCCTGAATAGGCAGAAGCGAAGGCAGGATGTGTTTTGCATAGTTTCTCAAAAAGGCCTTTGGCTTGATCAATGTCTGCTGGACCTCGCATCCGATACACCAGATGACGGGCCCGAATGATTGCATCG
Organism: Pseudomonadota bacterium; assembly: GCA_018661145.1. Taxonomy (GTDB): domain Bacteria; phylum Pseudomonadota; class Gammaproteobacteria; order Arenicellales; family UBA868; genus UBA868. The sequence goes on from JABJIU010000169.1 coordinate 1,710, forward strand.
TAATCCAAACAAGCCGGGCTTTCTGATGGTGGGAGACCCGCGCGGTGCTCGATATTACCAACGAGCGTTGTCACGATTCGACGCGTGATTGCATCCTGAGCGCCGGCGAGGTTCTGTTCCGTGAAGTCACAGTGCTCGGACCAGAGGTAGCGCCCGTACGGCATCTCAATGAGATTGATGACCAGGCGAAGTCCATCGCGGCGTCGCCGGAGGGCGCCATTCACCATAAACCGTGCATTGAGCTGTTGCTCGGCAAGCCTTTGATCGAAGTAACGGTTGTCGTACGAGAGTGCGGTATGTGGCGCAAAGACAGAAAGCTCGCGAAAGCGGGACAATGCACCGATAAGGTCCACCGTGAGCGCTTCACCGAGATCGCCAAGGGCGGGATCGTGAGTAGAAGCTGCAAAGGGAAGCACTAGAAGTCGCGGACGGATTTCTTGGGTGGATTCCCTGGTGGAATCCAAGACTTCGTGTCCACTTAGAAGAAGAAAAGCACTGACAGGTTCAGCGATATGACGAAGGGCGCGGACGCCGATGGACTTGAATTCGAATTCCAAGTTCTTATCGATGGCATCGCGCACACTCTTTGAGATACAGATGCCAGCAGGGGGTGCAATCTTCTGAAGACGTGCAGCAATATTGACATCATTGCCAAATGCCTGATCATCCTGAACGACGATCGTGCCCTGATGAATGCCGATCCGTGCGCGCAGACGCTCGGTCTCGGTCAGTTTCCGATTCGTCAGCGCGAAATACTGCTGCAGACCAAGTGCCGTGCGCGCCGCAGCAAGCGCCGTTGGAAAAACAGCCAGCAGACTGTCACCTGCGGTGTTAATGACTTCGCCACCATGGTCGGATACCACCAAGGCAGCCCGCTTGAATCCTTCTCGCACCGCATGAAAGGTGGCGTCTTCATCCTGCGACGTCAAGCGTGAAAACTCGACGATATCGCAATGCATCACGACCAACCGTTGACGCTTAGGTGACATCGTTAGAAATGTTCAGTCCGGTTCCATTTTCCGCAAGTCGATTCGGGCGAAATCCAGCAGCCATAACTCTTGAGTGCTAACTTTGCCTGCGCATTGTTCTCGCCAAGAATAGGTCGCAAGCAAGTTTGCCGAACCTGACGGAGAAAGTGTATGCCAGATCCTGGAAAGCCGCAGACCGTTGTTAACTGTACTTCTGTAAAAGACTACTTTCGGCAGCAGGTCACCAATGCCATTACCGATGTGGACATTGATGTGTCGGAAGAGACGCAGGCGTATCTCGTCAATCTGCTGACTTTTTATTCCAGGACGGACCACTTTTTCGAACACACGCCCGAAGGGCTGGGGCTGCGCCCGCTTGCGCTGGTCTATGGTGAAGCGCTGTCTGCAAGGTCGCGGATCGAACAGGCGGTCGGGCTGCGCCGGGTTGGCGATGTTGCGATGTTTATCGCCGGGGTATTCCGGTACAGCCTCCGGCGCAAGCCGGTCAACGTTGACTATTACATTGCTATCGGTGGCAATGCCTATGAACATCTTTCGGTTGCATGCGACCGTGCTGGCGAACAGGCGGGGACCGTCTTTATGGAACTGGGGACAAAGTTTGCCTTGCTGGCACGCGCAATGGCCCGGGCCTTCGAGCAGGATCTCGACAGGAATGAAAACCTGCTTGCGCTATACGAGCGCTGGCGCCAAACCGGCAGCGTCAGTTGTGCACACCGGCTACAGGAAGCCGGCATTCATACGGGTCCCGCCAGCGCCCTGGCGCACTGAATGCGCTCGCTGCCCCGGCTGCAGCAATGGCTGCAACGGGTATATGAAATCGAGGTTGAATACGACGTGATGGACTTTCTCATCACTGACCGCAAGCTGGTGATGGCGCTTCAGGGTGAGGACATAAGACCCGATTGTCCGGAAAAATTACTGCTGCGTGAGTCTCCGGAAGAGATGGCGATGTCCTTGTATCTCGCACCGGAAGTACTGCAGGCGCTGGGCGGTTGGGATACCGCGGGCGGCAGCCAACGGACCGAGGCCTTCTGTCAGGCTGTCGAAGGAGTGAGTCATTTTCTGTATCTCGCCTGGCGCGCTGGATTTGAAAGAGAGCTCACGCAGTTTGAGTTGGAATTGCAGGCGGAGATCGACAAGTTCATTGGTCTGGTGGCGATCAATCAGGACGCGGACCGCTCGAGTGGCGCGGAACTGTGCTCGTGGCTGTTTGACCGTGTGTCTTTTGAAAGTGGCCTGGATAACGAAGATCGGGAACGCTATGAGGTGGCGAACTTTTATGCTGGCCACTATTGCCGCCAGTTGAATCGACGCTACCTGACGGCCCAAGATGGTGTTGGACTAACCCGCGAACTGCGCCGTTTTTATCGTCAGGGCCAGCACGGCAAATTGGGCATGATTCAGCACGAGATGAACTGATAGGCGACAGCGAGACCTTTCGACATATCTCCGACGGTCGTTGCTGCAATTTTGAGGCGTATAAGCACGGTGTCTGTTCTTTGGCGCCAACCCGAAATGGGATGACTTCTAGGCACCCGGATTATTTGTCGGGCAGGGAGTTCGCCTACGAGCAGCGGCTCCGGTGACCCGTTTCGCTACCTTTCTCAAGAGCAGGTGGCGCTCCATCGTGCCGGTGCGGTAGTGAGGGCCACCGTCCCAGCTGTAACGATGCTCGCCACTTACAATAAACAAAGTCAATTAAACAAGCATTTACCTATAGAATATCGCGTTCTTTAGGAGGTTGAGTTTCGCGCAGGGACAAAGTTGATGCGAGAACACGTGCTGTTAATGGATACCACGCTCCGGGATGGTGAGCAGACCCAGGGGGTCTCGTTCGCCCCTGACGAGAAGGTCAGTATCGCCCGCGCACTGCTGCACAGCCTGAAGGTTGATCGTATCGAAGTGGCGTCTGCCGGCGTTTCTCATGGAGAAAAAGAGGCGGTCACCCGGATTCACGACTGGGCCGCACAGCACGATGCTCTCGATCGTGTGGAGGTTCTGGGCTTTACGGATCATCACCGCAGTGTTGACTGGCTCGTGAGCACTGGGGGTCGGGTACTCAATTTGCTAACCAAAGGCAGCGAGAAACATTGCACCGAACAGCTCCGAAAAACGCTGGATGCACACCTCAAAGATATTGAGCGTACTGTGGAGTACGCGTTGGAGCATGATCTGCTGGTCAACGTATACCTTGAGGACTGGTCAAACGGTTATCTTGACAGCCGTGACTATGTGTACCGCATGGTCGAGTCCCTAGCTGGGATGAATCTTCGTCATATCATGCTGCCCGATACGCTTGGCGTGATGAGCCCGGCGGATGTATCGGCTGCGGTGGGAGACATGTGTACCCGCTTTGAAGGCCAGGACTTCGATTTTCATCCGCATAATGATTATGGGCTTGCTACTGCCAACGCCATGGCGGCGGTCGAATCTGGTGCAGCAGCGATTCACGCTACCCTGAACTGCCTGGGTGAGCGAGCCGGTAATGTATCTCTGGCCGAAGTCGCCGTGGTGCTGAAAGACAAACTGGGCGTCAAAGTTTCCATCGATGAGACCAAGGTGCACGATCTCAGCCAG
>JABJIU010000226.1 GCA_018661145.1 Pseudomonadota bacterium
CAAAGTGGTCCGGAGGAGGATATCCTCCTCCTCTGCCAGTGTCGGATAGTCCACATTTATCATGAACAGAAAGCGATCCAGTTGCGCTTCCGGCAGGGCGTAGGTTCCTTCCTGCTCCAAGGGGTTCTGCGTCGCCAAAACCAAAAATGGCTCCGGCAGCGGGCGGGTCACCCCGCCAACCGTAACGCGCCGCTCCTGCATGCCTTCGAGCAACGCGGCCTGTGTCTTCGGCGGCGTCCGATTAATCTCGTCGGCAAGCAGCATGTTGGTGAAAATGGGGCCGCTTCTAAAGGTAAATGAGCGCTGTCTCTGGTCGCCCTCCGCGAGCACCATTGTTCCGGTAATATCCGTCGGCATCAAGTCCGGTGTAAACTGGATGCGTTTATAATCAAGGGACAGGGTTTTGGCCAGACTGCTGACGATCAGCGTCTTGGCAAGTCCCGGGACGCCAGTCATCAGGCAATGACCCCCGGCGAACAGAGAGACCATGATCAGGTCGAGCACCTCCTCCTGCCCCACAATCACCTGGCCGACCTCTTCCAGCAGACGCTTGCGTGTCGCCGCAAGATCCGCCACCAGCTCCAAGGTCCGCTCGGTCAAACCATCCTCGAAGTCGCTGCTGCCCTCCCCCGACTCTCGAGACGCAGAGAGGTCCAGAGGAAATGATGCTACTTTCTTATTTTGCGGTGCCATAAATTAGTTTGATTGTAGGAGGTTAAAGCGTGGCGTCAGTGACGTCGTTAATCTTGTAGCCCAGACCTCCTTGTCCAAGTTCCAGCCGGCGGGAGTCGGAGAGAAGCTTTAGCGAGCGGATTTGTGGAAGGCATGGCCTAATTCTCCATCGCATACATAATGATATTACAGCCGAGCTGTTTCGCCGACATTGACTGGTACCCACGGCACAAGGGATAGCGGACCTCATTCCAGCCACCCTCGATATCGTAGGGGCTATACAGCAACGCCAATCGACCGTCCACCTTCGCACCCAACAGAACGGGACGCCCCTGCAACTCCTTGCCCTTGTCCTTCAACAGCGTGGGGGTGTATTTGACACGGGAAATAGTGTGCAAACTGCGGAATATGTCGTGCGATTGCGGAAGCAGGTCCAAATCGCTCTTCGGGAATGCACGACGCATCTCGCGAAGCGCGGCTTGATGAAAGGTCGACAGGCCGAGGGCATTATTGACCACGAGCGTGCCGCCGCGGTTGACGTGTTTTTGCAAGACCTGGATCTGCTTGGCGGACAGTATAAAATCATCCAGCCCGGTAAAAAACAGGAAGGGATAGGCGGAGATGTCGTCGCGCGAAAGATCCACTGACACCCGCTTGAGATTCACGGGAATTGCGGAATCTTTTTCCAGCTGCATCAACAACTGTCGGGCCGCACCCGGATGCGCATTCCAGGCACCCTCGTGCTTAACCTGGGCAAAGATGAATTCGGACGTGGGAGCATTTTCATCAATCTTCCCGAACAACTCAGCCTTGCCCTCCGCTTCACCCACGCGACCGTAGCCAATGATGTACGGAGCCAGATTTTCGCCGATCAATCGGGCGGTTTCCTGACTGTACGCCTTGGGCTTGAGCCCTTTCGCATTCAACTTTTCAAAGACATCCATCTCACCGGCCAGACCACAACCCAGGCCGTACTTCGACACCAACACACCAACACGACTGCCGATGTAAAGGCCTTCCATGAATGGTGTACCACCCTCTTTCTCGCCGCCGCAGCGATAGCTTGCCGCATCAATATCAACCACCATGTGAAAGAGCGGATGATCCGGCGGCAGCTTCCTAAAACGTGACTCAGGGAACATATCATCAAACAGCTTCTTCGCCGACTCATAGAACCACGGAGAACCATACACTGAGTCACAGACAATCATCCCGCCATCCAGAACGTATTGGCGCAGTCGATTGATGGCCTCAGGGGAAAAATTGAGCTCACGAACACCCCCCAGCAGAATGGAGGGCATCAGGGCCGGATTAAAGCTAAAATCCTGGATGGCCGTCTGAGTGGGCATATACTTAAAGCCCTTGCTGCGCGCCTTCTTGTGAAACTCCAGCATATCATTGGGCGCAAGATTCCAATCCTGAGTCAACTCGTCTCCGATAATTGCCGCTTTGCCCCACTTCACTTTCGCCAAAAGGAAATCAGGCGACGGTGGCTTCAGCCTGTCTGTTTGCGGAATCGGCATACCCGGCACCGAAGGAATGATATCTCGTTTCTCACCGCCCTTGATACCCTGTTGCAGCTGTTCTTTCCTATCCTTTGCCGATTTGACAAACCAGTCATCCGAAGAGCCCTGCCCGGACGCCGGCACGGCGGTCATCAAAATAAGAAATAACGGAGTCAAGCGAATCATGTCCCAATTCCTTTGTTGTGATAGTTGTTCATCTCTGGGATCACTCCCGATGATAATATATCTGGACAGGTAAATTTCATTTTTTTGTGATTCCGTGTCGGTGCGGGTCAGTCGCAAGTCATATCTCGGCAATTCTAGTGCCCCCGGGCGGCACTAATCGGAGTCATTGCCGTTGAAATCGCCGTTGCGGACATTTCCTCCGATAATGATGGTGGGCGTGGGTGCGGGAGGCGGATCGGAAAAAGGTGCAAAAAATTGAAAGTCGTCCAGACGACGTAATCCCGGCTTGAGAAAGCGCGTCACCTGCAACTGGAAGTTGTCTACATGGGCGACCCCATCGAGTTCTCCACCTCCATCTTGCGTATCGATGGCAACGAAGAGTTTCTTTCCGGATTCCGTCTCCGTGGCGGTCGCACGGCCCGAACCGGCTTGGTAGGTGCCGTCGGCGGTCGGCGTTCCGGAAAGAAGGGTCGCGAAAAAGGTTGGCGTGCCACTCATCAGATCGTTATCCGTGGTGAAAAACTTGATGGCAACCTGGTCCTCGGCCGCCCACCACTTGTCGCTCCGCCAAACGTAGCGGATCTCTAATAAGTCGCCGCTGCGGAGGGTGTGCCCCGTATCCTGCGCCGGCAACGCGGCGGGCTCTTCCAATAAGATAAGGTTGCGTGTACCGTCATAATCGCAGGTTTCCTGCGTGGCGATCAAGTCCTGATTACCGGAGGCCGAGAGATTCTCCCAAAACGGCGTCTGGGCCCACGCCCGGTCAGGACCGACGAACCGCAGCAGCATGTCGCTGTCCGCGGTGACCACGACGCGATGGTCTGCAGGCACGTCAACTGTCTTGCCGTCACTCACCCGACGAATTTGGACCTTCCCCTCTCGGACATAAAGCATCGTCGATTCGGGTCCTGCCTCAACATCAAACTGTGTTCCAATCACTTTGAGAACGGCCGACGGCGTGTGAATCAGCATCGGTTTAGCCGCAGGCTGAGGTACCACGGTGGCGGAGAATCGGCCTTGCTTCAGATGTAGGACCTTCTGCCCCTGATCAGAAAAGGTAAGGTTCGACTTGCCGAATATCATGGCGGTCGAGCGATCATGAAACTTCAGCTCAAACCATGATTCTGCTGCCGTCCCTTCGATGGTCCCGCCGGACAACTCGCCGTCCTCACCCAACACATTCGCCCACGCTATCGGCACTTGCGATGTGCCAGAAGCCTGGACAAGTTCGCCACCGTCACCGATCCAAGTTAATGCACCATTCAGGCCTGTCACGTGTGCGATCTTACGGTTGCGGTTGGTCTGCTGGATCCACAGGGTCGCTGTCAATGCAAAGATGATTCCCGCCGCAATCGCCAGTGCCACCTTGAGGAAGGGACTTTTCGCGGGCATGGGGGTCGACATACTGGATCCGCCGGCTTTCGATATCGTCCCGACCGCCTGGGTATCGGCCGTCTCACGAATCACCGCGTCGAGCTCGGCGTACAGCCTGAACGCTGTTCTCGCCTCAGCAGAGTCGCGTAGTTCCTGCTGGAGCGTTTCCGACTCTGCTTCGCTGATACGACCATC
>JABJIU010000171.1 GCA_018661145.1 Pseudomonadota bacterium
CCAATCAGATTAGGATGGGCCGGGTCCATAACAGATATAGGAAAAAATGAAATCCCAGGTTTTTTTATGACAATATTACTCGTGGTGGGCATAAATGCCTGGATCTCGATCACCTTGAATTCCTGCTCAAAACAAGAAACCACCGATTATTGACTGCATCCATGAGATCTTCCTCACAATCCTCTGGCGACGAACTTATCCGTTGCACTGCGACCGAACTCAGCAAGCGGCTGCACTCTGGCGAGATAACGCCGGTTGAAGTTATCGACGCTGCGGCCGCGCGCATCCAGGAGGTCAATCCATCCGTTAATGCCCTGCCCATTCTTTGTCTTGAACAAGCTCATGACGAGGCGCGAAAGATGACGGATCAAAAGTTACGGGCCGGAGACAAAGGGGCTTTGTGGGGATTGCCCCTTGCAGTCAAGGACTACAACGATCTCGCGGGGGTAGCCACCACTTATGGCTCACCTCTTTTTGCGCAAAATATTGCCAGTCATTCCGATGCAACAGTAAAACGGCTACAGGCCAGTGGCGCCATCGCGGTGGGTAAATCCAACGTGCCTGAGTGGGCGGGCGCACATACCTTTAACCCGGTTTTCGGGCATACCCTCAATCCCTGGAACCAGGGCATGAGTGCCGGCGGCTCTTCCGGAGGATCGGGCGCTGCCCTTGCCGCCGGCATGGTCGCGCTCGCCACCGGCAATGACCTTGGTGGTAGTTTACGGGTACCGGCAAGCTTTAACGGCGTGGTGGGACTGCGACCGAGTCCCGGACGCGTCCCGAGGGGCGCCCGTCTGCCCGCTTTTGACACCCTGTGGGTTGAAGGTCCGATGGGGCGTTGTGTGGCGGATGTGGCTTTGATGCTGGACGGTGGCGCCGGCTTTGATGCGGTTGATCCTCTTTCATTTCCCCATCACGGCGAATCTTTCGTAGATGCACTCTCGCGCTCGGAACTGCCAAAGCGGGTGGCCTTCAGTCCTGACCTCGGGGTGGTTCCGATGGAAGATGAGATCGCGAGCCTGTGCGGGGAGGCCGCTGAACACTTTCGCGATATCGGTGCCGAGGTCAGCCACTTGTCTCCGGATTTTTCCGGAGCAATCGAATCTTTTCAGACTCTGCGCGGCGTCCTGATCGCGCAGATGATGGAATCAATACTTGCCGAGCACCGTGACCAGATTGCACCGGAGATTATCTGGAACATCGAAAAAGGTCTTGCGGTCACGAATTCCGAACTGCTGGCCGCCGAACGTGTGCGCGCCGGACTGTATCGCGAGATGGAGAAATTCTTCGGAGAATACGATCTACTGCTTTGTCCCGCGGTTTCAGTTCCCCCCTTTCCCAAATCGCAAAGGTATGTCGAAACCATCAATGGTCAGCCGACCCAGACCTATATCGACTGGATTGCCATAACCTTTGCTATCACGATGACGTCGTGTCCAGCGCTCAGCCTGCCTATCGGATTCACCCAGACCGGCTTGCCTGTTGGTCTTCAGGTGGTCGGCCCGCCACGTGGGGAAGCATCGCTGCTGCGTGCCTGTCACCGCATGGAAGCAGTCTTTGATCTCGCCGCCACGCTGCCCATCGACCCGCGATAGGCGCGGCCACCCTCGTTAACTCGGCCGGATGACTTCGCGAGTACGTCCTATCTGGGTACCGATCCCCTGATCGGTGAGGGTTTCAAGTAAGGTAGCGTGAGGCACCCGCCCGTCTGAAATCGTTGCCGTCCTTACGCCTCCGGATACCGCATCCAAAGCGCAGCGCACCTTAGGCAACATTCCGCCAGAGATCACTCCCTCTTGAATTAGTTCCTCGACCCGACTCTCAGAAAGGCCTGTCAGTAACTCACCCTGCTGATCGAGCACACCCGGCGCATTGGTCAGGAGAATAAGTTTTTCGGCGCCCAACGTCACCGCCAGTTTGCCGGCCACAGTATCGGCGTTGATGTTGTAGGTCTTGCCATCCTGTCCAGCGCCTATCGGCGCGATAACTGGAATGAAGTCACCCTCATCCAGGGTATCAACAACGGAAGGATTGATGGATTCGATCTCACCAACATAGCCCAACTCCACGATATCCGCGTCGTCCGTCGCCCCCTCTTTTCGCAGCACTAGCTTTCGAGCCCGGATCAGTTCGCCATCCTTACCTGATAACCCCACTGCGCGACCGCCGTGGGCATTGATTAAGGCCACAATATTTTTATTCACCAGGCCGCCAAGCACCATTTCGACCACATCGATGGTCTCGCTGTCGGTGACGCGAAGCCCTTCAACAAACTCACTTTTTTTGCCGATACGCTCTAGCAATTGACCGATCTGGGGGCCCCCGCCATGCACCACCACCGGATTCATACCCACCAGCTTCATCAGCACCACGTCCCGGGCGAAACTATGCTTCAACGCCTCGTCGGTCATGGCATTGCCGCCATATTTGATCACGATTGTGCGGCCGTGAAAGTGCTGAATATACGGCAGAGCTTCTGCCAGTACTGGTGCGATGGCTGCAGGATCTGAGGTTTGGCTCATTGCAGATTACATATTTGGTTTGCTACCGGGGGTTGAGTATAACTGTCCGGGTTCGGTCTCTACGGGATTGTACTGATCCGCCGGAAGTGCTCCTACCGTGCTGGCGCCGGCTGGCAAAAAGGGGCCACGATTGTGGCCCCTTTTATTCGTCGACGTGTTGCCGAGGTATGCCGAACACCAATCAGCCGATCTTGACGTCCACCTTGCGCGGTTTCACTTCCGCGGTCTTAGGTAACGACAGATTCAGCACGCCATCTTCATAATGGGCTTCAATTCCGCTTTCATCAACATCGGATCCCAGACGAAGCGAGCGGACAAACTTACCGTAATAACGTTCCTCACGGATAACCCGCCCGTCTTTGTCGTCCTTCTTCTCTTTTTTGCGTTCAGCGTTAATAGCCAACACGCCGTCTTTAATGGTGACATCGAGATCTTCACGGGCCACGCCAGGTAATTCGGCCTTGACGAGATAAGCTCCCTCATTCTCACTTACATCAATAGCAGGCATTTTGGCCGTTTCTTCGCGTCGCAGTACTGCGGGTGAACGAAACCAGCCACCCATCAGGTCGTCAAAGTCGCCGAAAATATCCCGGCCTCGAGCTCTCTCCGTGGGTCTTGTCAGATTATTCATAAAGTTTTCTCCTAGTTTCAGATAAACCAGCCGGTGAATGATCTACCGTTTTTTCCTACCTTTAAATCTGGTGTCTCCACAGAATATTTCAAGGCCTCACCCACAAGGGTATCTCCTGCATTGTGTTCAATTTACAATCAGGTCCTCCGACCTGTTATCTACTGACTGTGGATCCGCCTTCGATACGCTTTTTGACCAGCAATGACAAAACAATTTGATGCCGTTGTCATCGGTGCGGGGATTATCGGAACCTCCATTGCGTTCTCCTTGAGCAAACAGGGCTGGCGAGTACTTGTCGTCGACCCGCTTGCTGGCGCTGGACAGGGAGCAACAAGCAGTTCTGTTGCGATGGTGCGAACTCAATACTCAACGATGGAAGGCTCAGCGCTTGCCTGGGAAGGTTTTCATTGTTGGCAGGACTGGGCCGGCTTTCTTGGATTGGACTCCGACGAACCCATCTCGCCTTTTCATCTTGCCGGTGTCCTTACGTTCAAGACCGCGAACAACGGCTTTCTAAAGCGCCAACTCGCATTCTCACGTCAGTTAGGAATCCCTTTTGAATCCTGGTCAGTGTCCAAACTGCAAAGTCTCTTCCCCAACTGGGATCTCGCTAGTTTCGGACCGCCCGTGACCTCGGATGATCCTGAGTTTGGTGCCCGTTCAGAAGCCGCGCTCGAGAGCGTTTTCTTCCCGAAAGGCGGCTATTGCCCAGACCCTCAACTTGCAGCGCATAACCTGCAACGTGCAGCACAACAGCATGGCGCACACTTTCGTTTTGGCGCGGCTGTCACCGATATCGACGTTACCGAAAACCGTGTCAGCGCTGTCACACTTTCGGACGGCGAGAGAATCGATTGCCGGATCGCCGTCAACGCGGCCGGACCGCATGGGCGAGCCATCAGCGCTCTGGTAGCACCCGCCGGCCGCCATCGTATCCAGACACGGGTGGTCCGGCATGAGGTGGCACACATCCGCTGTACCGATGCGGCAACGAGTGATCAATCACTCATCATGCTATACGACACCGACATTGGCGGTTACATCCGGTCGGATACCGGTGACAACGTCCTTGCCGGCAGCCTGGGTGCCCGTGGTGAGGTAGAAATGGCAGCAGATCCGGACAATTTTGACCACAATCTTTCGCCGCAAAGTGTCGAAGCTGTATACCGCCTGGCCCAACGGATTCCAAGCCTTGGAATCCCCAATACCCTGTCAGGTGTGGCCGACCTTTGGGATGTGAGTGATGACTGGATTCCGATCTACGACTGTACAGATGTATCCGGGTTTTACGTTGCCATTGGCACCAGTGGAAACCAGTTCAAGACCGCGCCGGCAGTCGGTGAGATGATGGCGGCGCTGATCAACGCATGCGAACAAGGAGCAGATCATGATCGGAATCCGATCCGATTCCAACTCGCGCGCACCGGCCACGAGATCAATCTGGGATTCTTCTCCCGTAACCGCGAACCCAATCCTGCCAGCAGTCTGTCGGTACTCGGCTGAGATACTGCACCGCATTACCCGAACAGGGTATCGACGGTTTCGGCTTGTGCGAATGAAATAAGCCGTTCATGCAATCCAACAGTGGCGTCACCCAGTACGGGTTCAACGAGCGAAAGAAACTTGCTCTGGTGTAGATCGGGCGCCGGGAAATTTTCAGGCTCACCGCGGGGGATCTCTACGCAACGGTTCTGGCTAGTGCCATCGCGAAACTGGATCGTCACTTTGCCGCCCATCCGCTCGGGATAGATCGCATCCATCTGCGCATCTTCACTAACCTCGATACGTTCAGCGAGTGACAGGGTTGCTGGATCCTCAAGGAATCGCGCGTAATCGTCCCAGGTGAGGTTGCCCGTCTGCGCCGAAACGGCCGCTGTAAAATGCATCGAGAACTGACCGCCGACCACGCCTTTGGGCTTGCGGCGAAAATCCTGCGGCAAAGCCGTGAGGTCCATGCCTTTGCGCGGCAGTCCAATCATAATCTCAACAATCTGGGCTTCGCTGACGCCCTTACCGACAATATCGACGATCCCATCGATCGCCGCATGACTGAATCTGCACGACGGATAAGGCTTCACTCCGATCTCAAGCGTTTCCCAATAGTCACCCAGACCCTTAACCGCGAGTGTCGGGTCAGGATCCGGCGCATAACTTTTCAGAAAGCCTGCATCACCGTCGACCGCATCGGCTGCACCGACAAAACCCTCCGAGGCAAGCGAGGCTGCAATGACCCCTACCATGGCAGCATTACCTACCTGAAAACGTTTGGTCCAGGCACTATTGACCAGAAACTGCATTGATCCCGCTGACTGACTCAGGCAGATGCCCATTGCCATGGTCAGTTGCTCAGGCGACAACCCGAGCGCGCGGCCAGCGGCAACCGTGGCACCGAAGGCTCCGGTCGTCGCCGTGGGATGAAATCCCCGGTCATAATGATCGGCAGGTTTGAGCGCCCTGCCAAGGCGGCACATCACCTCGTAGCCCGCAATCACACCGGCAAGCACATTGGCACCATCGGCACCAACCATTTGCCCCGCTGCAAGAGCCGCCGCCAGCACCGGCGCCGTCGGATGCACCGTAGCGGCAATGTGGGTATCGTCAAAATCCAGGCTATGAATCAGCGAACCGTTAATCAACGCCGCCGCGGGAAACGCATAACCTTTGTTGTCAGCAAAAACACTCGCTGTACCGCTATCCATCCCCATGCGGGAGATCGCAGCGAGCAATGCCGGTGTGGACTCAGCCTCTTTTCTTGCGCGGATGGCAATCCCGCTACTATCGGTTACCAGTAAAGCGGCGCGTTCGACCACCGCGGCTGGTAGATCTTCTATTCTTACCGCGTTGGCAAACTCGCAAAGTGTTCCGGTGACGCTTTTATCTTGCACGAATACTCCTTGAAGTTTTCACAGATCCAGAACGCACTTCAGTCACAAAGACTATTGACCCGTGAACTTCGCCTTTCTTTTCTCGTTGAATGCAGCGATACCTTCGCGCCGGTCCTGAGTAGGCACGGTCTCATTGTACGACGCCAACTCAACCTCATAGTCTTCTTTCAGCGACGCAAATCCTGCGTTATTGATCGCGGTCAGGGCACCCCGAACCGCTACCGGGCCATTGTCGGCAATCCGCTGGGCGGTTGTCTTTACCGACTCCAGGAGCGCCTCCGGCTCACAAAGTTGATTGACCAGCCCCCATTGAAGCGCCTGCTCTGCGCTAAAGGGTTTACCCGTTAGGATGATTTCCTTAGCTCTACGGATACCAACGGCGCGGGGGAGATACTGGGTACCCGCCATCCCGGGCATGATGCCAAGTGTTGTTTCCGTTAGGGCAAAACGGGCGTGATTTACGGCATAGGCAAAATCACAGGCCAGCGTGAGTTCTGTGCCGCCACCAAAAGCGGCACCATTAATGGCGCCCAGGATCGGCACCGGGCAATCCATCAGCGCTCGTGCCAGTTCTTCAAAAACCACATGCTGTTGGTACCACTCCTCATCCGTCATACCATGACGTTGTTTGAGATCACCGCCGGCACAAAATGCGCGCTCACCCGCGCCAGTCAGGATGATGCAGCGCGCCTTGCGCGCGCCCGAAACAAATTCACTAAACACCTCTAGCAGCTCCTCTGCCATCCGGGTATTAAAGGCATTCGCCACCTCAGGCCGGTTCAAGGTGACCCAGGCGAGGTCGCCCTCTTTATCCACAATGATCGTTTCGAAACTTCCTTTCATGGTGCAGTACCGCTTTTTCCAAAATCCGGTTTGCGAAATATCAAACTTCACTTACCGGCGGACAGATATTCAGGCCCGGTTGGGTTGTTACTCGGCATCCAGTTCCGCAAACACCTTTTTCGCAATCCGATGGCACTCCACCGCCACCGGAACACCGCAGTAGATTGCGATCTGGCTCAGGATAGCTTTAAGCTCATCACGGGTAACGCCATTGACGAGGGCGCCCCGAAAATGCAGTTCCCACTCATGCATTCGATTAAGTGCTGCGATCATCGTGACATTGAGCATGCTGCGTGTCTTTCGGTCCAGCGTCTCGTCACCCCAAACCGCGCCCCAGCAGTATTCGGTCAGCAGTTCCTGAAAATCGCGGGCGAATTCGCTGGCATTAGCCAGTGCATTATCCACATACTCAGCACCGAGCACGTCCCGGCGTGTCGCCAGACCCTTGTCAAACCGTTCCTGGTCCATAGAAATCTCCAAATAAAAAGAAGTGTGATTATGCCCTGTAGCGCACCTGGATGACTCGCTGACAGACTGCGCCCATCCGAGAAGTATGGGTTTCTCACACCCTAATGGTTGGCTTTAAGAAACTCAACGATTCGCGGGTTCACGGTTTCCGGTGCTTCCCACGATGCAAGGTGATGCAGGCCTGGCAATATGGCGAGTTCGGCATTATCGAGATCATCCACCATCCGTTTTGCGATAGCAGGGGTTGACCCCGGGTCATTCTCACCTGTCAGTACAAGCGACGGGCAGCGAACGTGCTTCAGAGCATCGCGCACAATGGCGTCTGCCTCGACCAACGCGGCGTAGGCGTGGGTATAGGCTTTGAGATCATTCGCCAGCAACTTGCTGCGAATCGTCTCGACCCGTTCTGGAAACTGTTTCCTGAACGCATCGTCAAACCATCGATCGACTGCCGCTGCGGCTACCGGACCGAGGCCCTCGTCACGGGTCAGCTGAAGACGACGGCGCATCCCAGCAAGTTCCTCCTCGGTTCGCCGGTACACCGTATTCATCAACACCAACGTTCTCAGGCGGGATGGCGAGCCCCCGGCAAAAGCCTGACTGATCACACCTCCCATGGAGAGTCCCACGAGATGCAACTGCTCAATATTGAGGTATACCAGCAGCTCTTCCAGTTGCGTGACAAACGTCGTGATATCGTCGACAGGTCGAGACTCAGAGCGGCCATGCCCCAGCATGTCGTAGCGCACCACACAGTATGACGCTTCCAGCGCCGCCATTTGCGGTTCCCACATGGTGTGATCGAGTCCCACACCATGGATCATCACCACGGGAACCTCGGCAGATTCACTGCCGCTGATTGTGTACCAGGTCCCATCAGGACTGAGTCCACTTCGGGCGTATTTTTCTCTCATAGGCATATTTCAACTGGATGACAGCTGCTGGAACAAGGTATAACTATGTTACTTTAACTGCTCATCGAGCCCTCCTGATCCAATGCCTGATACCAAGAAAACCATTATCGGTAAACCACTGATCATTAACGGACGGCAACTGTCTCTATCCCGCGCTGTCAGGGCTGGGGATTTTGTTTTCCTCACGGGACAGGTGCCCATGCAGGATGGCCAGGTTATGACAAACGGCAGTATTGAGGAACAGACCCGCGCCTGCCTCGACAGTATCCACGAGACGCTAATTGAAGCAGGCTGTAGCCTTAAGGATATTGTCAAATCGATGGTGTGGCTGAAATCAAGGGAGGACTTTCCCGGCTTCGATTCAGTATATGCGGAGTACTTTCCGGAAGGTCCGCCAGCACGCTCCGCACTGGTCAGTGATTTTCTCGTGGATATCCGGGTAGAGATTGAGTGTGTCGCCTACCATCCACAAAGTTAGCACCAACTGAAACCTGTACAGACTTACTAGATTCAAAAAAGGAAAGAGGCAAGCCAATGGCTGAACTAAAGCGTTACCAGATGTATATCAACGGAGAATGGGTGGATGCCGAAAACGGTACAACCTTTACCAGCGTCAACCCCGCGACCGGGGAAACCTGGGCTGAAGTGCCCGAGGCATCAGAAGCCGATGTCAATCGAGCAGTAGAAGCTGCACACCGCGCCTTCAATGAGGGGTCATGGTCCACGCTGACGCCAACGGCTCGAGGCAAGATGCTGCGCCGCCTTGCGGAGATCCTGGCAGAGCATTCCGAACCGCTGGGCCGTTGTGAAACAGTCGATACTGGAAAACTGTTTCAAGAAACCCGTTGGCAGGCCAACTATATCTCCGACTTCTTCCAATACTATGCAGGACTTGCCGACAAGGTAAGCGGGGAGACCCTGCCGATCGACAAGCCTGACATGATGACGATGACGCTGCGCGAACCGCTCGGCGTGGTTGCCGCCGTGGTGCCCTGGAATTCGCAGTTGTTTCTCGTTGCCGTAAAGATCGGCCCGGCGCTGGCTGCTGGCAACACGGTCGTACTCAAGGCTTCTGAACATGCTTCGGCG
>JABJIU010000104.1 GCA_018661145.1 Pseudomonadota bacterium
AGGGGCTGGTGGCGGTGATCTGTCCACTGCCGGGCGCTGTTGTCGATCCTGATGCTGTGATCACTCAACTCAAGACTCAACTGGCGGGATTCAAGGTGCCTAGACGGATTTTTACCGTGGATTCCCTGCCGCGTAACGCGATGGGGAAAGTGCAGAAAAATGTGCTGCGCGAGCGCTACGCGCAAGCCTTCGATTCGTAGGCGGGCGGGCTAGAGCTCGGTGTATTTTTTTGCGGTACCTCGGGCTTTCTCCACCGGGTATTTACGTCGGTTCTTTTCCAACTTAGCCCATGCTGCCGTCTCGATATCCACACCCAGCCGCGATGCAAGGCGCAGCGTATAGATAAGCACATCGGCCAGCTCCTCTGCGACCGCGTCGAGGCGCTCGGACGAAAGCTCGCCGCTCTGGTGCGCCGTCAGCCACTGAAAGTGTTCGACAAGCTCAGCCGCCTCGACCATCAGCGCCATCGAGAGATTTTTGGGTGAATGAAACTGTTCCCAGTCGCGCTCTTTGGCGAAATCATCAATGGCATTGCTCAGTGCCTGGGTGAATGTGTCACTCATTGAAGGGGGTTATCGCTCGGGTGCTTTTGGAAATCGCGTTGAAGTCTGCCAGGGTATCGTCGACTGCGGCTTAGAGGCTGCGCAACAGGATTACATCCAACTAAGAATCTAACGCATTTGCCGATAGCAGGAGAAGCGCAGAAATTAGATAGAGTCAGGCAGGCTCTGGCTAACCGCCAGAGCGCCGTACAGGTGCGCATCCGACGCCTTGAAGTGGCCGCCGAAACAGTGTGAAAGATACAGAAATTGATCTGGCGCAATGATCAGCCAGATCGTTGGCGAATCTCGCTCAGAGTGGTGGTGTGGGCAATTGCTTCTGCGCCGGTAACGAGCTCAATCAGCGTGCTACCGGACGCCGCCAGAGCGCGGCGAAGGGCCGGGCCGAAGTCAGCAGTCTGGGTTACGCGCTCAGCGGCAAAACCATAAGCCCCGGCGAGTGCCAAGAAGTCCGGATTGTGCAGATCGGTATTCCGGGTCCGGCCAGGGTAATGCATCTCCTGGTGCATGCGGATAGTGCCTAGCATCTCGTTATTGACCACGATCACAACGATCGATAAACCTTCCTGTACTACCGTGGCCAACTCCTGACTCGTCATCTGGATATCGCCATCACCCGTCATGGCAATGACCTGACGATCCGGATGCTCAAGTGCTGCCGCCACGGCCGCTGGAAGGCCGTAACCCATGGAACCGCTGGTAGACGCGAGCTGCCGGCCGCCGTTGCGAAACCGAAAGAAACGATGCAGCCAGCCGGTGTTGTTGCCGGCGCCGTTACAGATGATGGCATCGTCTTCGACGGTGTCGCTGAGTTCGCTCACCACCGACGCCAGATCGACCTCGCCCGGCGCGTCTCCTCCCGGGGTGCTCCAGCGAAGATATTCCTCGTGCAAACGCCTGGTCTGTTCCGCCCAGGGCAGTACGGTGGGCGGCGCAATATTTGAAAGTGCGAGCGCAAACGCAGGAGCAAGCGCCGTGATCGCGAGCGTGGGGTAGTAGACACGCCCAAGTTCTTCTGCACCCGGATAGATATGCACCAGTTGCTGATCCGGCATCGGGACCTTGAACCGGCTGTAATGCTGTGTGGTGACTTCACCAAGGCGTACCCCCAGGGCAATCACCAAATCCGCGTTTATCAGCGCGTCCGACATTTGCGGGTTGATGCCGATACCCACATCACCAATGTAGTGCGGATCGGCATGATCAAAGACGTCCTGATAACGCCAGGCGGCCGCCACCGGAAGTTGCCAGCGCTCAGCAAATTCGTGCAGTGCAGCACGCGAGGGCGCGTCCCAGTTGCGCCCGCCGGCAAGCAGCATCGGACGTTTGGCTTGTGTCAGTAAGTGGACAAAACGTGCCATGTCTGAAACATCGGGCGACAACTGAAGTGGCTGGCGTGCCGGAAGATCCTCAACGTCAGCAGACTCCTGAAGCATATCCTCCGGCAGAACCACTACGACCGGGCCCGGCCGGCCGTTGCAGGCCATGTGAAAGGCACGACTCATTACCTCGGGCAGACGGGCGGCGTCGTGGACCTGCTCGACGTGCTTGGCGAGCGGGCCGTAAAAGTGGGTGTAGTCGATTTCCTGAAAGGCCTCGCGGCAAAGCGTATCGCGGCTGACCTGGCCGATCAGCAGCACGACCGGGGTCGAATCCTGCGCGGCGACATGGATACCCGAGGCCGCGTTGGTCGCCCCGGGGCCGCGCGTCACAAAACAAACCCCCGGCCGGCCCGTCAGTTTGGCGCTGGCCTCGGCCATCATGGCAGCACCCCCCTCCTGCCGACAAACCACCGTTCGGATCCCTGGCGCGTCGTGCAACGCATCAAGCGCTGCAAGATAGCTTTCACCGGGGACGCAAAAGACGTGCTTTACTTCCTGCGCGCAAAGCGCATCGACCAGGATCTGGCCTCCACTGCGGCTAGCAGATCGGTTCGGCGGAGACATATCAGTCTTTGGTGGGTTTTTTGGCGGGCTTCTCAGCGCGGCGCGATGAACTGTCCGGGGCATCCTTCACGAGACCCGCAGAGCGCATAAAACTCTGCTGCACATCCTGCCAGGCTTCGAGATTGCGTTTGGCCATCTCTGACATCATGCCCACAGAAGTCTGACCGAGAAACTCGGTGAGGCGGTCCTGATACACCTGCTGCTGCTCGACAAAAAGTTCGTGACTGCGGTTGAGGTAATCGGTAAACATCTTCTGCGTACTGCCGCCGTAAAAGCGGATGAGATGCGTAAGGATCTCCGTGGTGAAAAGCGGTTGGCCGCCGCTTTCCTGCTCATTGATGATCTGCAGCAGAACCATCCGGGTGAGGTCATCGCCACTGGCAACATCGACCACCTCAAACTCTTCGCCCTCTATGATGAGCTGGCGCAGGTCCGAGACCGTGATGTAGCGGCTGACTTCCGTATCGTAAAGCCGCCGGTTAGGGTACTTTTTGATGGTGCGCATGGTGGCTGTCGGTCCCCGCGTTTGTGCGGTGCAATAATAACACCCCAGGGTGCGATGCCGCGGCCGGCACACATCAGTACATATGCTGTCCGCCGTTGATAGACAGAGTGGAGCCGGTGATAAAGGTGGCCTCATCGGCTACCAGAAACTGCACTGCCCGGGCGATATCGCTTGCATAGCCCAACCTGCCGACCGGGATGGTGGCGATGATCTTCTCCAGCACCTTTTCCGGAACCGCCCGCACCATATCGGTATCGACGTATCCGGGCGCAATCGCGTTAACCGTTACGCCCTTGGCTGCCCCTTCCAAAGCAAGAGCCTTGGTGAAGCCGTGGATACCAGACTTGGCAGCGGCATAGTTCACCTGACCGTACTGGCCAGCCTGACCGTTGACTGACCCGATGTTAACGATGCGACCAAAACCGCGTTCGCGCATACCATCGATCACGTTACGGCACATGTTGTAGCAGGACGAGAGATTAGTCTGGAGGACGGCGTTCCACTGCTCAAAGTCCATGCGGTGCAGTGTGCCGTCCCGCGTGATACCAGCGTTGTTAACCAGAATTTCTGTTGGGCCAAGATCCGTCTCGATCTTTGCAACACTTTGGGCACATTGATCAAAATCCGCAACGTCAAAGCGATAGACGCTGATTCCCGTTTCGGTCTTGAATGCCTCGGCAGCTTCGTCATTGCCGGCATAGGTCGCCGCGACCTTATGGCCCTCTTTACTCAGGGCCACTGAAATTGCGGCACCGATACCGCGAGTTCCGCCGGTCACGATTGCTGTGTGTGACATCTGTTTTGTCCTCTTTTACTCTTTAGTGTGATTGTGTGGTGTCTAAAATTAAATTCAATAGGCGATCAAACGCGCTCGATACACATCGCGATACCCATGCCGCCGCCGATACACAACGTGGCAAGGCCGCGGTATAGCTCACGGCGCTTCATCTCGTAGAGCAGCGTCGTCAGTACACGAGCGCCCGACGCGCCAATGGGATGACCCAGCGCAATGGCGCCACCGTTAACGTTAACGATCTCAGAATTCCAGGCCATCTCCTGATTGACCGCGCAAGCCTGAGCAGCAAAAGCCTCGTTTGCCTCCACAAGTTCAAGATCACCGATGCTCCAGCCCGCCTTCTCAAGCGCCAGCGTACTGGCCGGAATAGGGCCAGTTCCCATGACGCTGGGATCCACACCGACCGTGGCCCAGGAAACAATGCGAGCAAGCGGCGTGATACCGCGATCGGCAGCGCCGGCAGCGCTCATCAAAACGGTCACCGCTGCGCCATCGTTGAGGCCTGAGGCATTGCCGGCAGTCACACTGCCCGCTTTATCAAAGGCCGGGCGCAAGCCGGAAAGGCTCTCGACCGTGGTACCGTGACGAGGATGCTCATCAGTATCCACCACGGTTTCGCCTTTGCGGCTTTTAACCGTCACCGGTGCAATCTCTTCGTTAAAGCGGCCAGCCTTTTGCGCCGCCTCGGCCTTTTGCTGGGACCCAGCGGCAAAAGCATCCTGCATCTCGCGGGAGATTCCAAACTGCGCCGCGACGTTCTCCGCCGTGTTACCCATGTGATAGCCGTGAAAAACATCGAGCAGGCCGTCGATCAGCATGCTGTCAATCATCTCTAAGGAACCGATTTTCTGTCCGTTCCGAAGGTGTGCACAATGCGGCGCCTGGCTCATGCTCTCTTGGCCGCCAGCGACTACGATATCCGCATCTTTGTTGCGGATGGCCTGATAGCCCGCGGCCACAGCGCGAAGGCCCGACCCACACAACTGGTTGAGCACCAGCGCGGTTCTTTCGAATGGGATTCCGGCGCCGACCGCTGCCTGGCGCGCAGGATTCTGCCCGGTGCCTGCGGTCAGAATCTGGCCCATTACGACTTCACTGACCTCGTCGGGCGAAACACCAGCGCGCTCAAGGGCGGCACTGATCGCCGCTTTACCAAGTTCGCTCGCCGGCAGGGTACTGAGCGCGCCGTTGAAGGCACCCACAGGAGTTCGCGCTGCACTTGCAATTACTACGTCTGTTAGGGATGTCATGAGAGGTCTTCCTCGTCATTGCGTTTTTAAAAACCGCACGGTTTATACCTGGAAGCGCCGAATAACGCCGGCAGGCGAATCCGGTCAGATCATTGTGTCACAGCATCGGAACAACGAAAGGTCCACAGAGAAGTCTTGCAACCCTGATCCAGCCCCAACTCAAAACAGGGAAGACCCACACTAGCCGGTCTTCCCTGCCCGAGACGATCTCTTACTCGTGATCGCGTCGTGGGACGCTTGGGTGCTTAAGCGCCTTTTTTGGCGGCTTTGGTATCGTTCTGAACTACCGCACCGAGATCGGTAGCCGACTTCGTGAACAGCGTCTGGGCTTCGTCTGCGTAGGCCCGACCGAGCTCCATGATCTCGCCGGAGTCTTTGGTCATTCTCTGAACAATGCCACGAACAACTTCAGGCTGCTTTTCAAAGTAGGACCGCGCCGACTGTGCGTCTTTTACCTCAAGAGCTTCGCGGGCATTATTTAAAAGCGCCTCGGCGTAGACCTTGGCAGACCCCATCTGCAGTTCAATCATCCTTTCAATGTTCTTTACCACCAACTGACCGGCGGTATTGGCAGCGTTCGCAGCGGTTTTGGCGGCGGTTTCATAGGTATCGGTAATGTTTGCACTCATCTGTTTGTCCTCGTCATTTTGCGGGCGAAAAATACTTTGTTGCAGTGCACAATACCAGACCAATTGCTGCGGTGCAACAATTTTTTATATTTATGTTATTACTATATTTATCAGTATCTTATATTTTATATATCCTGAGAACTCTCTCTTATAGAAATAGATTTTTTCATAAAATTAAAGTGCGGAGCAACATATTTTGGAAGTGGCTCGAAAATTACCATCGGGAAAAACAGGCATGCTGAACTAGAATCGCTGAATGAATCCAGATGCTTCGGCCGATTGGGCATCCGTCATCCTTGGATTGCATCAACTGCTTTCCGATCATTTGCACAAAGCCCAGCCGGGCGTCCCGCCCGTCAGGTTGCCCGATCCCACAGACTGGCTGCAGACCATGGCGCAGGCAGGGCAGCCCGGTCTCGCCCCTGGTCTGGCCTCACCACTCGAACTAGAAGGTTTGCCGACTCACTTTGAGCGCGACACACCCCAGGGGTCGGCTGCGCAGCGCTGCCACGCCGCAGCATCTGCTCTACACGCTGCCTGGCTTGAGATCGGGTCCGATACCTTTGACGCCCTGCGCCAGGCACTTAGTGATGAATCTGCACCTCAGGATGTTCGAGGGATATACGATCTTTGGGTAAGCTGTGGTGAAAAGGCCTTTGCCCGACAAGCCGCCAGTGAACGCTATGCTGATCTCATCAGCGAACTCATTAACGCCCAGGTATCTCTGCTGCTCGCCTGTGGCATCGGTTCGGCACCACCACCCCAAAACTCTGCGGCACTCAAGGACGAGCTTGCTGCAGCGCAGGCCCGCGAGGCCAAGCTGCGTGCTGATCTTGAAACGCTACGCAAGGCCGACGCTGCGCATACGGCTCCGCGTAAAAAACGCGACGCCAAGAAGAAGGTCCGATCCACCAAAGTCGAAAAGAAAAAGCAATCGACCAAAAAGACCAAGGCCCCACCTCGGGCAAGCACTCCGGATAGACGAAAGACTGAGACGGTGAGCGCTTCCGGCAAAGGTAAGAAGGCAAGCCGCAAAAAAACGGCTTCGGCTAGCAGGCAACGCCCGCCCAAACCATGAAGTTGCCGGAAAACTTTGGCCCGGAACTTGCCCTGCTAACGGAGCGGCTAACGCAAAGCGTCGGCCAACTGGCCAAGATTGATCTGCCGGATATTGGTACCAGTCCCCATGAAACAGTCCTCACCGGTGAAGGCTTCCGGCTGCTGCGCTATGACTCGGGGGCAGAGCGAGCAAATCAATGCGCGGTCCTTATCGTTTATGCGCTGGTGAACCGGCCCTGGGTGCTTGATCTGGAGCCCGGCCGCTCTACGATCGCACAACTTATCGCGTCGGGACTGGATGTCTTTCTCATCGAATGGGAAGATCCTTTGGCGGCAGACCAAAACCGGGGTTTCTCCGACTACGCCTGTCGCATGCTGGATGAGTGCGTCGACACCGTCAGTCGCCTCCGCAACGAAAGTACCGTGAACCTGCTGGGTGTCTGCCAAGGGGGAACTTTCAGTCTGTGCTACACGGCACTTTATGGTCACAAAGTACGCAACCTCGTCACCATGGTCACCCCGGTCGACTTTCACACTGAGGATAACGTGCTATCCAGCTGGGCACGCAAGGTGGATCTGGACAGACTGGTCGGCTGCTACGGCAACGTGCCAGGAACTCTCCTAAACGCCCTGTTTGTATCGCTGCAGCCTTTTCGTCTGGGATCAAAAAAGTATCTCGACCTGGTTGATCTCGCCGACAACCCTGAAGGGCTTCGTACCTTCGCCCGAATGGAACGGTGGATCGCGGACAGTCCTGACCAGGCAGGGCGTGCTTTCCGTGAATTCGTGGGGGCACTCTTCCAACGCAATGCACTGGTTCGCGGCGAACTGATCCTCGATGGCAAAGTCGTCGACCTTCGCGACGTCTGCTGTCCAGTGCTCAACATATATGCCCTTGCCGACCACCTGGTACCAGCATCAGCCTCAAGTGCACTTGCAGATCATGTAGCCAGTACCGACTACAGCGAGCTCGTGTTCGACGGGGGTCACATCGGGATCTATGTCAGTCGCAGCGCACAGGAGAAAATATCGCCGGCGGTCGCTGCCTGGCTACAGGCGCGACCCTAGACCAGGTTGAACTTTAGGGTTGGCGAGATACCTTCAAGCGCAGCGCCCTGATCTTCAGATCTGCCAGTACGCGGTTCGCGCTCTCCATGGTTTCCATCGACGGATAAGGGCCAACACGGACCCGGAAGAAATCGCCCTGCCCCTGCACAGAGATATGTTGGATACTGGGCTCAAAACCTGCAATCGCAAGGCGCGCCTTCATGCGCTCTGCCTCGCGGCGATTATCATAAGAAGCGGCTTGCAGCATATAGAAACTCTGCGACGCCCCAGTGTCTTTTGACTTTTCGGTCGGCCCCTCAGCTACCGTCTTGTCCTCCGGTGGGTCTGATACATCAGCCTCCGGAATAACGTGTTCGATCTCCGGCAACACCGTATAAAAATCGAAACTGGCGCGTGCGGGAGTTTCTACACCGGCGCTGACCACCGCCGCCGACGCAAGCTCGGTATGCCGGGTATCCGAAGAACGCAGCAGTTCACTGATGCCAGCCCCCATCCGGTCGGGATCTCCACTCGTGGCGCCCTGATAAAGCGCTACACCGACCACACCGACCGCAATCCCCAACACCATCAGCACCACATCGTAGCCCAGGCGTGAGCCCCCGTCCGCTTTTCGAGTGCGGATGTTGCGAGCCATTGCCTACATGCGCTCTGGCGCAGTAACACCCAACAGTTCAAGCGCGTTGGCAATGACCTGCCGCGTGGCATCAATCAACGAGAGCCGCGCAAGGCGAAGATCTGCCTCGGCAGCAATGAACGGGTGTGCGTTGTAGTAGGAATGAAAATCATTGGCAAGTTCGCGGAGGTAGTAGGCCACTTGGTGGGGCTCGTAAGCGCCGGCTGCGGACTCGACGACCTCCGGATAGCGCGACAACTTCTGCAGCAGGTCGGCCTCACGGGGTTCCGTCAGCAGGCTGTGGTCAGCCGCCGCAAGATCTACATCGATATTCTTTTCTGCCAACTGCCGAAACACGCTACAAATGCGCGCGTGGGCGTACTGTACGTAGTAAACCGGGTTATCACTGGATTGTGACTTGGCGAGATCAAGATCAAAATCCATATGCTGATCGGGTTTTCGCAGCGCGTAGAAAAAGCGCGCTGCATCGCGGCCGACCTCTTTACGCAGTTCACGCAACGTCACGAACTCGCCGCTGCGGGTGGACATCGAGACCTTAGCACCGCCCCGGTACAGCACGGCAAACTGCACCAACAGGACACTGAGGTCCTCTGGATCAAGCCCAAGGGCCGACATCGATCCCTTGACCCGCTTTATGTACCCGTGGTGATCGGCGCCCCAGATGTTGATAACGTGCGAAAAGCCGCGCAGAATTTTATCGCGGTGGTAGGCGATATCGGTGGCGAAATAGGTATGGTTGCCGTTGGCACGAAGCACCACCCGGTCTTTTTCATCGCCAAAATCACTGCTGCGAAACCACCACGCCCCGTCGCGCTCATAGAGAAACTCGGTTTCCTTGAGCGAGGCAATAGCCTCCCCAACCGCGCCGCTGTTAATCAGGCTCTGCTCCGAAAACCAGTTCTCGTATGACACACCAAAATTCTCAAGATCGGAGCGGATATCCTCGACCAGCGTATCGCGCGCAAGCCCGTGGATACGCCCGAATCCGTCATCCCCAAGAGCAACTTTTTCCCGCGAGATCAGCGTATCCAGCATGGGATCATCTTCTTCGGGCAGCTCGGTGAAAAGCGCCTCGACATCGGTACCGTACTTAGCCGCGTCCTCACGGTGCAGGGTGGCCGCGATGTCGAAGATGTAATCTCCCTGGTATGCAGACCTCGGGAACGGCAGCGCTTCTCCGCACAGTTCCAGGTAGCGCAGCCAGACACTGAGCGCGAGGATGTCCATCTGCCGACCGGCGTCATTGATGTAGTACTCACTGAACGCTTCGTAACCCGCTGCGCGTAGCACCCTTGCAAGTGCGTCACCATACGCCGCACCTCGGCCGTGTCCAACGTGCAGCGGCCCCGTCGGATTGGCCGAAACAAACTCGACCATGACTTTCTCACCGGCCCCGGCATTGCTGGTGCCATAGGTCTCGCCACGCAAACGGATCTCGCCGGGCAAAGTCTGGTAAGAAGACGGCGACAGAAACAAATTAATAAAGCCCGGGCCAGCGACTTCGGCACGCGACAACAACTCAGTCGCAGGTAAAGCCGCACAGATTTTTTCAGCCAGGTCGCGTGGTTTCAGACCCGCACGCTTTGCCAGCACCATCGCCAGGTTGCTGGCAAAGTCACCATGTTCCTGGCCGCGTGATCTTTCGACCTGGACATCGGTATCCAGTGTGTCCGGCAGAACGCCTTCGTACACCAGAGACACCAGTGCATCACTAAGCAGCTGACAAACCTCATTGCGCATAACGGAAACCAGATATTGGATAAAACGGGATGTCCATGCGGTGCTCACACATAGACAAAGCCTGTGACGGGGGCTGATTTTAACCAAAGCCGCACATCCACCAAAGCCGGCTGTAGTACCCTTTGGCCTGTCACACCTCCACCGCGTTCTTTCATGGACCATCTGCAACGAAGTCGGCTCAACCTATTGACCAGTCACATGCTGGATCGCGGCGCCCTGCTGCGTCTGGATCCCACCGTAATTGCAGAACGGGCGACCGGCGAACGCGCACGCTTTATCGGCATTCATCACCTGCGCATCGCCGTAGATGAGGCCAATCCGCAGCGCCCAGCCTGGCTGACGCCCCAAGAAGTCAAGGACCGTTTCGGGAAGTGTGAGCCGTCTGTTTATCTGGGCGAGGAGGACAACACGTCCTATTTCGCGCTGCTCCTGGATCATGACCTGCCCAAGACCACCGAAGGCTTCGCCGGTTTACGGACGCTAGCGCGGGAAGTCAGCAATGCCCAGGCGACGCTGCTGAGCTATGCACAGGCGATGGCTGCCTGGCACCATCGCTACCGCTTCTGCAGCTCCTGCGGCAGTGCCACACACATCGACCAGGGTGGCCACATTCGATTGTGTGGCGAAGCGCGGTGTGGTGAAACCCATTATCCGCGCACAGATCCTGCCATTATCGTACTGGTGCAACGGGAAGACCGTGCACTCTTCGGCCGTAAACCGGAATGGCCTTCGAATCGGTATTCCACGATCGCCGGGTTCGTGGAGCCGGGTGAAAGCGCTGAGCAGGCCGTGGTTCGAGAAGTCGCAGAAGAAACAGGCATCGATGTGACTGCTGCGCGTTATCACTCATCGCAACCATGGCCTTTCCCCGGCTCCCTGATGCTGGGCTACCACGCTGAAGCCGGCAATGATCAGATCAGTCTGAATGATCACGAACTGGAAGACGCGCTCTGGCTTAGCCGTGAAGAAATTGCTGTACGCATGGACCAGGGTCTTTTTGTACCGCCGCCCTCAATTTCCATTTCTTTTAGACTCATTGAGGACTGGTTCGACCAAGATGCGTCTTTTACCTTACGCGCGTTGTGCCAAAAGAGCGACGTTGAAGCGTTTTAAGGTGTTGCACCGAACCACAACACGGATACAATGCGCGTGGGGGATGAAGGTTAATAAACCAAAGTCCCTAGATTGTTTGTAGTCACCCTAGTGGAGGAGTTCATGTCGGAACGACATACCGGAACCGTAAAGTGGTTCAATGAAAGAAAAGGCTTCGGCTTTATTGAGCAGGAAGGTGGAGACGATGTATTTGTTCACTACCGTGAGATCCGAGGAGAAGGATTCAAAACTCTGAATGAAGGACAGCGTGTTGAATTTACTCTGACGACCCGTGACAAGGGTCCCGCAGCGGAAGACGTTTCACCCGTCGATTAATTTTACGTCGACTGGCTGCCGAGGGCGGCCTGAGACAAAATGCTTCTCGTTATACCTGTGAGTCCTGACCACTCGCCGGTGTTATGTTGAAGTTTGTCTGCATCAGCTTTCTAGCGCTGGGCGCGGGGCTTGCTTTGCTCGCGGCTGCGGGGGTGGCTGCGGTGGTGCTGCCTGTGCCGAGCCTGCCGGTGGCATCCTTTTCCGCCGTGATCCTCGCTCTGGCGTTCGCATCACTTGCGGCGATGACGGGCATTATCGGCCTGGCGAGATCAACGCCGGTGACAGTCGAGCAACCGCTGCAGCAAACCGCCTCTCCTGACTGGCGGATCGTCGTACTGCACCTTTCCGGGCTCTCGGCGTACGCCGGCGTTCCCTTGGGTCATCTGTTCGGGCCATGGATCCTGTGGTTGCTCTGGCGACGACATGCGCACGGGCTGGATGCAAACGGGCGGGCTGCACTGAACTTTGCCCTGACGATCAGTATCTTCTACGTCAGTGCCCTGATCCTGGTCTTCTTTTTTGTGGGATTTATATTGCTTGGCATCATCATCTTATTCCACATCATCGTGCTGCTACGCAATGGCTGGCGCGCCTCAATCAACCTTCCGGCGCACTACCCGCTCTCAATCAACTTTCTCAACTGAGCTCACCGAATACCTCGGCCGCGGCAGCGAGAGTTTCATCGATCTCGGCATCTGTGTGGGTGACGGAGACGAAGCCTGCTTCAAAAGCTGATGGGGCAAGGTATACCCCCCGCTCCAGCATGCCGTGAAAAAATCTCGAAAAGCGTTCACTGTCACATGCCATCACTTCGGCAAACGAACTGACGCGGTCGTTGTCTGTAAAGAAGAGACCGAACATGCCGCCGACCGATTCTGTTGCCAGCGGCACGCCCGCACCCGCTGCTACCCGGGCGAGGCCAGCAACCAATGTCTGCGTGCGCTCGGTGAGCTTGTCGAAAAATCCTGGTGCCGCAACCTTTTGTAATGTCGCAATGCCGGCGGTCATGGCCAGAGGGTTGCCTGACAGGGTTCCTGCCTGATACACCGACCCCAGCGGTGCAAGGTGCGCCATGATCTCAGCACGGCCGCCAAACGCGCCCACCGGCAATCCGCCGCCAAGCACCTTGCCGAGCGTAGTAAGGTCGGGGCGGATACCGTAAAGCCCCTGAGCACCTCCCAGCCCGACGCGAAAACCCGTCATCACCTCGTCGAAAATCAGCACCGCACCACTTTGATCACAGACCGCGCGCAAGGCCTCGAGAAAACCTGGGGCAGGTGTAATGCAGTTCATGTTTCCGGTAACGGGCTCAACGATGACTGCCGCAATTTCCTTACCCGACTCGGCAAACACCCGCTCGACCTCGTCGATATTGTTGAACTCAAGAGTCAGCGTATGACGGGCGGCGTCTTGCGGGACCCCGGGGGAGGTCGGAATCCCCAGCGTGAGCGCCCCCGACCCTGCTTTGACCAGGAGGCTGTCGGCGTGCCCGTGGTAGCAACCCTCGAACTTGATCAGCGTATCGCGACCGGTATAGCCGCGAGCGAGGCGGATGGCGCTCATAGTCGCCTCGGTGCCGGAATTCACCATGCGCACCTGATCCATCGACGGAACCGCCTGACAGACGAGTTCGGCGAGTTGCGTCTCGAGCGCTGTAGGCGCGCCGTAACTCAGACCCCGTGCGGCAGCCGATTGCACCGCCTCGACGACATCGGGGTCAGCGTGACCGAGAATCATCGGTCCCCAGGAACCCACGTAGTCGATGTAACGCTGGCCGTTCGCGCCGTACAGAAACGGGCCCTTGGCATGATCGATAAACACCGGGGTTCCGCCAACGGACTTGAACGCGCGAACCGGGGAATTCACCCCGCCAGGTATCACCGCGCAGGCGCTTTCAAAAAGAAGATCGTCGTTGCTCATGCAAATTCTCCGTATCTGAAGTTGGGCAAATCGAAAGTTCTGAGTAGCCGTCGACCCGGGTTGAGACCCTTAGGCTAGAATCGCGGTCCTGATATCGTGTCTCTATAGATCTTGTAATGGCCAATCGAACCTTCATGTGCATTATCTGTGGTTTTATTTACGAGGAAGCCGAGGGACTTCCCGAAGAAGGCATTGCGCCCGGTACCCGCTGGGAAGACATTCCCGACGACTGGAAGTGCCCCGACTGCGACGGCACAAAAGCAGACTTTGAGATGATCGAAATCTGATCGGCATAGCAGTCCCGGATCAGGTCTTCGGGTGATTCGATGAGACCAGCTCTGTGGCCTCGATCGCAAACACCACTGCCTCGCCGTTTTCCGACATCAGCCAGGTAAAGGGCGTACGCGGCCACGCCGCTTCGAGCGCATCCCGTGCGCTACCCGCCTCGACCACCAGCAGACCGCTCTTCGTCAGGTGGTCTCCCGCCTGATCCAGCAACCGGTTGATAAAGTCCAGGCCACTGCTGCCGCCCGCGAACGCAAGTGCCGGCTCGTGGCGATACTCGCCCGGCAGTGTATTCATGATCTCGTCACTGACATAAGGCGGGTTACACACGATGAGATCATAACGGGCTTGGCCCAGTCCCTCGAAGAGGTCGCCCTGCAGCAACCGCACGCGTTCCTGCACTTCATAGCGCGCCACGTTGGCTTGAGCCACCTCAAGCGCGCTGGCACTGATATCACTGGCGTCGATCTGCGCCTCGGGAAACGCCAGCGCGAGCGCTACCGCGATACAGCCGCTGCCGGTACACAAATCAAGGATAGACGCGGCCGGACGTTCTACGCGCCAGGGAGAAAACCGATCCGGGATCCATTCACCGATATGAGAACGGGGCACGATCGCGCGGGGGTCAACGAAGAAATCATGGCCGGCAAACCACGCACGGTTCACCAGATACGCCAAGGGCTCACCAGTCTGGATCCGCCGCTCAAGCAGAGCCTGGACCGACGCTTGTTGCCGTGCGGTCAACACCTGATCCCAGGGGACCTCATCACCACTAGGATCGAGTTCACAGGCTTCGAGCACCAGCCAGGCGGCCTCGTCAAAGGCATTGTCGGTACCGTGACCGAAGCAAAGACCCGCCGAATTGAGGGCATTGGCCACCTGCTCAACCTGCTGCTCTAGACGAATAGTCACAGCATCTCTATCCGGCAAGCACTGCACGCACCGCTTCGACCATGTCTTCAACGGTCGAGTCGTGCTTCAAAAGATTCCGGACCTTTCCCTTTGGACCGATGAGATAGGTGGTGGCGGAATGATCAACGGTGTAGCCCAAAGCGGAACCTGCGTCTTCAACCTTCTGGTACAACACATAATACTGTTTGGCCACGGCATCGACTGCCTGCGCTGACCCGCTGACC
>JABJIU010000173.1 GCA_018661145.1 Pseudomonadota bacterium
CTACAGGTGATATTCAGCGACCGTATGCTGGACGAACTTCTCACCTTACGCTAGTAAGCTAACACCGGAGGGGTGGCAGAGTGGTAATGCAGCAGATTGCTAATCTGTAGGCGCGAAAGTGTCTCGCGGGTTCGAGTCCCGCCTCCTCCGCCACCCACCCTTTGATTATTCTGACAGTGTTGACGCGTGCCAGTATTGTCGGTGATTTCCGTGGCTTAGTTCTATCCGATCCATACTGAGACAGGTGTCAGATACGTTTTACCCGAGATTTCGGCGTTAGTCTCAGTTCGCCATTTGAGGTGGTTCCCTTTTGGCCTGGTTCCCTAATTAACAGGGAATTTACAAGGTAGTACGACTGTTTTTCATCGATATGGCGATTTATGGCGGGATTTCGTGCCAATTATCGGCGTGTTTATAGGGGCTTAAGTGCGATTTCCCTGTTCTTGGTAAAACAGGGAATTCATTCCCCCGTAACAGGGAACGACTTCTGCATTAACAGGGATTAGGTTTTAAGAAACAGGGTTTCTTGCGCATCCCACTTCAGCGGGATCGCCATCCCAATAATAAGGTTCACCGTGAACTTTGGATCGAGTGCCCCATCGAGAATAGCCCGCTGGATCTTCGGAGAAAGGAAAGCAAGTTTTGAGCGTGTCCGAATGTAGGCCGGTGACACGCCGGCCTGATCTGCGATCATTTTCAGGGGAACACTGCGCCTCATTTCCCCAATCCACGTATGCGCCTGATCCAAGCGTTTTATGAGGGTCGAATCTGGGGGAGCTAATTCATCTCCGATAATGATCTTGGTCTCAACACCTCGCCTTTTAATCTGCCAGGGAACCTGGATAGCAGTGATTTCCGGGTTCAATTCGCCCACCTCTATGTGAAGACGCTCAGCAAGTTCGGCTGCATTGAGGTGAACTTCGACTTGTTTATCCCCCAATCGAACATTGGCGATGACATCTCGGAGTTCGGTACCCGCTAAATTCTTGAGCGCCGCCGCGAACGTGGCCACCTCATCACGTAAGTTTGCCATCTGATGGAGAGGTAAATCAGGGCACAACGTCATTCGCCGCGCGTGCTCTGCTAAATGCTCTGCAACAAGCGTGATGATTTTCTCCTCCAGCTTCGACGCGGGTAACCGCCAACCCGATATGTCTTTTGTGCCCGAGGTTAATCGACTTGAGACGTAGTATCTGTGTTTCCTGTTTCCTTTAACGGTAGACGTTGGGGTAAGACGATCTCCGGCATCGTCAATGAGCTTACCAGTTAATAAAAACGATGACGGGTTTTGCGATTTGGAAAGTCCCCGTTTGCTCCGGCTGGCCTGCATCAGTTTACGTTGAACCCTCTCCCAGAGTTCCAGGGAAACGATTGCAGGATGCTGACCGGGATAGGTCATTTCCTTATGCCGTATTTGGCCAATGTAGAGGGGATTGCGAAGCACGTAGTAGATTTGGCCGCGCGAGAACGGCCGACCTCCGGCAACTCTGCCTGTGCTGTATATGTGGTGTTTGGATCTGAGCCCCTTTCGAGCGACCTCATGCTCCACAGCTCGCAAGCAACAGAGTTGGTCATAAAGCTGGAATAGTTCGGTGACCGTTTTTGCTTCCCCATCATTCACAACCAACGTTCTAGCCTGCGGGTCCGGGTGCTTGTCATATCCCAGTGGACAGACACCGCCCATCCAGAGACCCTTCTGTTTGGAGGCCGCAATCTTGTCGCGAATGCGCTCCGCTGTAACCTCTCGCTCAAACTGGGCGAATGACAGTAGCACGTTCAGGGTCAGACGCCCCATAGACGAGGATGTGTTGAACGCCTGCGTCACGGAGACGAACGAACAGCTTGCTGCATCGAGACGTTCGACCAACTTGGCAAAGTCGGCAAGTGAACGTGTCAGGCGATCAATCTTGTAAACCACCACCATCTGCACGCGACCCGCCTCAATGTCGTCCAACAAGCGCTTTAGAGCTGGGCGCTCCAGCGTTCCGCCCGAGACCCCGCCATCGTCATAACGCCCCTTGAACAGCTTCCAGCCTTCATGTCTCTGACTGGCAATATAACTGGCACAGGACTCATACTGGGCATCTAGGGAATTGAATGACTGATCTAGCCCTTCGTCCGAGGATTTGCGGGTGTAAATCGCGCAACGAATGACCGGCTGGCTCATTGACGGCGTGCCTCGGCGCATCCAAAAAATCTCGGCCCCGACCAATGCGCACCTGTTATCTCTCGTGCGATGGCTGAGAGCGACCGGTACGTGTTTTTATTCCAGTGATAACGGCCCTCGATCAAGTCGACGATGTGGGTTCGTCCATTCCATTCCCGCACGAACCGTGCGCCGTTCTTGTGTTTGTGTGGCGCCTTGGTGTCATCGCGAGCCACTTCTTTCTTAAGTGCCGCATGAAACGTTTTGGGCAAACCACCTCGCTCTCGCGCCTGAACATCGAAGGCGAGAATACGGCGCATCACCTGAACGCTGATACTCCTTGGAGCTGGGGTGCTATGGAGTTCGCGCCATAATTCGAGAAGCTCTGGCCGCGGGGCGGTTTCTATAAAGTCGACGGTGAAACGGTGCATGATCTCTCCAGTGACTGTTCCTTGAACGGTCCACTGACGCTCCGTTTCCCGGTGAAGTCCAGTCACGGGGATTAGACATTCCGCCCGCAATTATCGCACAACATGTTGTGTGTATATCAGCGGATGTATACAATATGTGGAACAAATAAGAATTAAGACGTGAGCTGTCGCTGAGCATGTGTGCAGAGGTGAGGGCGGTCCAATCGAGTGATTGGATTGCTCCAAAAGGCCCTTCCTCAAATTCAGAGTACTCGCAGCGTCCACCCCGAGAGGGACGAGACATCGAACAAGGGAGAGGACTGTTGGCAATGTTGCCAGCGGAACGTTTAACCCCTGGTCGCAAAACATCAACGCGGCCTGATGTAGCGAAAGGACAGACGCGATGTCTGCTCAGATTGAATATCACGACCCAAACAAGCTGGTGCCTTGGGCCAATAACGCCCGGACCCATTCCAGGAAACAACTGCGTCAGATTGCGGACAGTATCCGCCAGTTCGGGTTCACCAATCCCGTCATCATCGATGATGACAATATGATCCTCGCCGGCCACGGCCGGGTAGAGGCTGCGAAGACGCTGGGTATGGAGAGCGTGCCATGTCTGCGCCAAGATCAGATGACAACAGCGGAGAAACGAGCCTATGTCATTGCCGACAACAAGCTCGCCCTGAATGCCGGATGGGATGAGGAGCTATTAGCGCGCGAGCTCGGGGCACTTTATGACTTGGACCTCGACTTTGATGTCGAGATCACGGGCTTCTCTATCTCCGAGATCGACAACCTGATCGATGGCTTTGAGACCGAGGAGCCGGGCAATCCGGAAGACGATCTTGTTCCAGACGATCCTCCTAGTCGCTGCGCGCCGGGCGACCTCTGGCAACTCGGGCCGCATAGGTTGATCTGCGGTGACGCCCAAGACCCGGAAGTGATCGCCGATCTAATGCATGGTCGGAAAGCCAAGATGGTATTCACGGATCCACCCTACAATGTGCCCATCGACGGTCATGTTGGAAACTCCGGCAAGGTGCAGCACCGGGAGTTTGCCATGGCATCGGGAGAGATGACCCGGGAGCAGTTCACGGCCTTTCTCAAAACCACGTGTACGAA
>JABJIU010000144.1 GCA_018661145.1 Pseudomonadota bacterium
ATATTTCGGCCAGGGAGGCCAGATTGCGTGGCTGGAGGCGACGCTTATGGAGCGGGTAGCCAGGCTTTTTATCTTGATCATCGTGGGAGCCATCGCGTACTTTGGATCACTTTACCTGATGCGGGTTCGAGTACACCAGTTCCTGGAACGGCCCTAGTGATTTCCAGTCCGCTGTCCGCAGAGGTGATTGCTTCGATCGGTCATCCGAGTGAAACGAGGCAGTTCGCCCTCTCTGAAGCAAAACAGGTGCTGCCGATCTTAAGAAAGGTGACTACCGCCGCATCCGAGGAACTTGTGCCCTACCAGGACCAGATGACGACGTTGCTTGATTGCGATCCGCGGCAGCGTCCAATGAAGCACGAGTTTGAGCAGATTGTCCGGAAATGGATTTCCCAAGTGCAACGGTTGGGTCTACGAGTGTCGGGACTATGGGAAGTCGGTTTTGATACAGGTGACGGCTATCTGTGTTGGCGCCATCCTGAACTCCGTCTGGCATACTTTCGGTATTACGAAGAAGACTTCTCGCGTCGCCGGCCTATTGCTCAGGTTATCGAAGAAGATCAGCCCGAATGGGCATACCAGTAACACCCCGTTAGAGCCTCAAATGATACTGATTCGCGATTTCTATAATGTCCAGGAGCGGCATCGCCCCTCCGTGGTCACGATTGGCAACTTTGATGGCGTGCATGCTGGACATATCCAACTGCTGACCCTTTTGAAAAAACAAGCCCATGCGCTTGGGGTGAAAGCTACCGCAATGACCTTCGAACCCCACCCACACGAATATTTCAGTCCGCAGAATGCACCCCCGCGACTGCTCCGGTGGCGGGACAAGATCGAGAAGTTGGCAGAAGCGGGTGTAGATCAGATCTTCTCGCTTCGATTCAACCAGGCGTTGGCGCAGACCTCGGCTGAGGATTTTGTAAAAAAGTACCTCGTCGACGGCCTGGGTGTCCGTCATGTGGTAATTGGCGATGACTTTCGTTTCGGACGAAAGCGCGCGGGTGACGTCCACTTGTTGAGTGAACTCGGTGAGCGATGGGGTTTTAGTATCAGTACGGTCGATACCTATCTGATCGGCAGCGAGCGCGTGAACAGTACGCGGATCCGTGAGGCGCTAAGGCGGGATAATTTTGACCTTGCCGAAGAGCTTCTGGGCTATCGCTATGTCATTCAGGGTCGCGTGGCCCATGGGGACAAGCGGGGACGCACCATCGGCTTTCCTACCGCCAACATCGTAATGCCGCATGACAATGTACCCGTCTGGGGTGTCTATGCGGTCCGCATACACTTAGATGATAAGGGTTCCTATTCTGGCGTTGCGAATATTGGAATCAGGCCAACCGTGGGCGGAGAGCGAGTCTTGTTGGAGGCGCATCTCTTCGATTTTGCCGAAGAGATCTACGGCAGTCGCATCCGAGTTGAATTTATGGCGAAGATACGTCCAGAGCGTCGCTTTGAATCTTTCGAGGCTCTGAAAGAGCAAATCGCTCGCGACTCAACTGCGGCGCAGCAGTGGTTTGAAGGTCAACGAGGATAAGGTCGGATTGGCGTGATCTCAGCATGATGATCAACAGGGCGATGCGGCGTGTAGTTTACGGGCTTGTCTCAGTATTGGTCCTACTCGCCGACTTGGGGAGTAAACGATGGGCCGAGAACTTGTTGGCATCGACTGGGCCGTTGGACAATTTTCCGGGACTGCGGTTTATCCTTGTCCATAATCATGGCGCCGCGTTTGGCTTTCTCGCCTCTGCCGGGGGTTGGCAACGAGGACTATTTATTGTACTGGCTGTTGCGGTTATGGGGTACCTTGGTTGGCGCCTCTGGGTCGCGCGCTCGGAAGAGTCAGTATTAAATCTGGGATTTGCAATGATCCTTGGCGGTGCGGGGGGAAATCTGATTGATAGGATCGTTTATGGTTACGTTGTGGATTTCATTGATATTTATGTTGAGAACTGGCATTGGCCTGCCTTTAATGTGGCAGATATGGCCATCAGTATCGGAGCGGGTTTGGTGATTCTCGACAGCTTAGGCCTCTTTCGCAGAAAGACGGGCTAGATCGGTGATAGCCAATCAGATGAGATCGGTCAATCTCAATGACAGCCTCGCGATCCATTACCGGATACTGGAT
This sequence comes from Pseudomonadota bacterium, assembly GCA_018661145.1. Taxonomy (GTDB): domain Bacteria; phylum Pseudomonadota; class Gammaproteobacteria; order Arenicellales; family UBA868; genus UBA868. The sequence goes on from JABJIU010000144.1 coordinate 2,132, forward strand.
TTAAATGGTGTGGTGGTGGAGGACTCTGATCAGGAGCCGATTGTCATTACGGTGGGCGATAACAGTCTTCCTTCCGTAGTTAGTCAGGCGCTGCTCGGGCAGTGTGCTGGGGATGAGTTCAGACTCAGTATCAGCGCGTCCGACGAAGCATTTGGCAGTTATGACGAAAGTATGATTCAGTCCTTTGCGCTGAGCGAGTTTGCTGGTGTTGGAGAGGTGACTGTCGGGATGCTGCTTGAATTTTCCATGCCTAACGGAGAAGAGGTCGCGGGGTACGTGGCGGCAATCAATGATGACCAAGTGTCTGTTGACTTCAACCACCCATTGATTGGGCGGGATTGTGTGTATGAAATTCACGTAGTCGCATTTCCAGATTCTGACCGGCCGATGGTTTCGTGAGTTGGGAGCAAATGCTTTGAAGGCCTTCACGATCGAACTTGCCAATCCTCGTGGTTTCTGTGCCGGTGTAGATCGGGCCATAACAATCGTAGAGCGCGCGCTACAACAATTTGGTGCACCCATATATGTACGTCACGAAGTGGTCCATAACCGATATGTTGTCAATGACTTAAAAGAAAAAGGCGCTGTGTTTGTCGATGAGCTTCATGAAGTGCCGGACGGCAGCGCGGTTATTTTCAGCGCACATGGGGTAGCGCGACGCATTCAGGACGAGGCCCGTAACCGAGGGCTTAGGGTCCTGGATGCAACCTGTCCTCTGGTCACGAAAGTGCATACTGAGGTCAGCCGTTACGGGCGCGAAGGGAAGAGTGTCATCTTGGTCGGCCATGGCGGCCACCCAGAGGTAGAGGGGACCATGGGTCAGGCACTGGGTCCGGTTGAACTGGTGGAGAATGTCGAGGATGTCGATGCGTTGCATGTCGACCCCGGTACCGCGCTCGCTTATGTGACCCAGACAACGTTGTCGGTCGACGACACCGCACGGATTCTCGGACGTTTGCGCGAGCGTTTTCCTGGGATCGAGGGGCCACGGCGCGACGACATATGTTATGCCACACAGAATCGCCAGGATGCTGTGCGGAAGATCGCCGTCCGTTGCGATGTGGTGTTCGTGGTGGGTTCAATAACAAGTTCCAATTCCAACAGGCTTCGAGAATTGGCCGAGCATGCTGGTACGAACGCTTTTCTGATTGATGGCGGGGAGGACATTGACGATCACATGCTTGGTGACGCGCGCCGAGTTGGGGTCACCGCTGGAGCTTCTGCACCGGAGACCCTGGTTGATGGTGTCATCCGGGAACTCCAGTCTCGAGGGGGCGTTTTGCCGGCTCCATCAGCACCGATGGACGAGGGCGTAGCTTTTTCGCTTCCGGTGGAACTTCGATACGACGTCTAGTTAATTCGCCCCGGGGTTGAGGTCGAGGGATCGGGGTTCGTCGCTCTTCAGTCTAGCAGTCCTGATCGGATTCCTTCATGAAGGTTGAGGTCGGTGATCAGGTATAATGCAATCGGAAGAACTGCAGTTAAAATACACCGACACGTTATAAGCGGTTAAAGCGCTTGTCGTTGTATGGCGGGACTCGATATTGTCGGCCGCCCCGAATTTTTAGGAGGACGAAATGACTGAATCTGCGCGATGGACCAACAAGAAATACGGGGGTTATCACACACGGGAAAACCTTGACGATGACGTCGATTTGACTCGTGTCGGTCCAGCTCAACCATGTGGCGAGTACATGCGTCGTTTCTGGTTTCCGGTGGCGATGACCGAGCAGTTGGGTGAGCGGCCTGTGCCGATTCGGATCTTGGGCGAGGATCTGGTTATCTTCCGCGACTTAAGCGGCAACATCGGCTTGCTGCATCGGCATTGTTCGCATCGTCGAATGTCACTTGAGTATGGCAGGATTGAACAGCACGGGATCCGGTGTGCGTATCACGGGTGGCAGTTTGATGCGGATGGGGCGATTCTTGATACGCCCGGGGAGCCTGCCGACAGCAACATCAAAGAGAAGATTTGTCACGGGGCGTACCCGATTCACGAGTACAAAGGTCTGGTGTTTGCCTACATGGGGCCGCCGGATGAGAAGCCGGAATTTCCAATCCTTGATAGTTTCAATATCGAGGGGCACGAGATGATCCCCTACTCGATTCATTCTCCATGCAACTGGCTGCAGGAGAGCGAGAACTCGATGGATCCTTTTCACAGTGTGTTTCTTCATGGCCGGGTTAATGGGCCGCAGTTTCCGGGCCTGGAGCATTTTGTCGCCCTCCCTGTGGTCCAGTATTTCAAGCGCCCTGAAGGATTTGTTTATAGTCATTGTCGTCGCCAGGGTGACCTAATAATGATGCGGTTTCATGATCACATTACTCCCACCATGGCGCAAAACGGCGGAATGTTCCAGAAGCTGGATGGCCCTAAGGTCTTCGGCCGGACGAGCCTTACCAAGTGGGTGACACCGATTGATGACACCAACAGTCGTAAATTCGGGTGGCGCCACTTCAACGATGCGGATGAGGTTCTCCGCCAGGGAGACAAGAGCGGTGTTGGCTGGGAAAAAGTTGATTTCTATGGTCAGACAGCACATCGAACTCAGGAAGAAAGGCTATCAAGCCCAGGAGATTGGGAGGCGTGGACCAGCCAGGGACCGATCAATATTCACCAGCGCGAATATCTCGGGACGACTGATGAGGGGGTGTCCATGCTCAGAACGAAATTGAGAAAAGACATTCGGGCCGTGCAACGAGGGAAACCCGTAGCCCATCCTAAGGGCTCAGAAGCTGCGCCTTACCATACCTATGGAGGTGACACGGTTCTCAGAATCCCAGAGGATTCTCTGGACGACCCAGGAATAATGCGGCAGGCTCAAAGCCAAGTGGCCAAGATTTACTTCGCGGCTGATCAATATGAAGAAGGTGATCGGCGTGAGTTTATTTCGGGGGAGATTCACAAGCATTTTGGGAGTGAGGCGGTACGCGGAATGGGGAGCTAAGGAACTTGTCCGATCGACCTGTTCCGCGCGGTGGCATCAGTGAGATCCGTGGACACATGGTGGCGACGGCGAAGGTCGCATCTACGGACGGGATCTTTATTGCCTCCAATGAGAGTGTTTACGGGCCTGGAAATTCCGCACGAGAAGCGATAATCACCAGTGCAGGCGGGGTGGAGAGATACCCGGAAGACGGAACAGCACGACTAGCGAATGCCATTGGTGCGCGATTCTCGATCGATCCCGGAATGATCTGCTGTGGATTTGGTTCAGATGATTTGCTCGCACGTCTTGCAAGGGCCTACCTCACTCCGGGCGACGAACTCATCCACACTTTGCATGGTTACCCCAAGATCCCGAATTACGCCTATGCTAACGATGCGCATCCCGTTGCGGCGAACGACAAAGACTTCACCGCGGATGTAGACGCCATTCTGGAACGGGTCACGGAACGTACCCGCATTATCATGCTGGCGAACCCTGACAATCCTGCGGGGACCTACCTGAGTGGTGCAGAAGTTCGCCGGCTGCATGCCAACCTAAACGGCCGGGTCCTGTTGGTGCTTGATTCAGCGTATGCTGAATATGCCGATGCGGCTGATTATGAAGATCCCACCAAGCTGGTCGAGTCGTCTAACAATGTAGTAATGACTCGAACCTTTTCAAAAGTGTTCGGTTTAGCGGGTCTCAGAGTCGGGTGGGTATACGGCCCCGACGAGATCATCGACACGCTCGCCCGAATCGGAATCACATTCCCTGTTTCGGTGGCCGCGCTGGCCGCGTGCGAAGCGGCGCTAGCAGATCATGCGCATTTTGACATGGTAGTTAGAGAGAACTCCAGGATTCGCGAGATGTTCTCAAGAGAGCTTTCCGAGCTCGGTGTCAAAGTGATCCCGAGTCAGACGAATTTTGTTCTCGCCCAGTTTCAAGATCCTCAGCGAGCTACTGACGCGCATACGGCACTCGAGGCAGAAGGGATCTTTGCGAGGCGCCTTGTGGGAGGCGATTTTTCAAAATGTATCCGCTTTACGATGGGGGCCGATACTGAGATGAATCAATGTATTTCCGCGCTGGCAAAATGGCTGGGAACCCGTGACTGACCCTCTAAGCGGAGAACAAATCCTCGCGGGTTTGGCGCAGGCAGAGATTGAGTTCGTTGTTGCGCTTCCCGATATTGTTACTTGTGACGAACTGCTCTGGCCGATTGAGCGAAGTCAGTCGTTTCGGCTGGTTAATGTCTGCAAAGAGGACGAAGGGGTCTCGATCTGCGCGGGAATGTCCTATGCAGAAAAGCGCGCGTTATTGCTTATGCAGCATACCGGGTTTCTTGATTCCATTAACGCAATCCGTGTGATGGGTATGGACTACCAATTACCGGTTGTCATGATGATTGGGCTGCAGGGTATAGAAAAAGATTGTGCGCCAACGGATTCTAAGCAGAACGGAGTCCGGATCGTCGAGCCGATTCTCGATGCTATGAGTATCCCTTATCATGTGCTCATCCGGGGCCGTGACGCAGCCGGAATCCCGGAAGCGATCGATGAGGCCTACACAGCCTCTCATCCGCTAGTGTTCCTGATCCCCGGCTTCGGAGATGACGCGTGACAATGAAGCGGGATCAAGCCTTGAGAGTGCTCAGTCAGCACTATCCAGACGGTATCGTAGTTCCGGTGTACCAGAGCGCGTTCGACTGGATGGGCATAAGGCCCCACCCCCTAAACTACCTCTGTACGGGAGCGATGGGCCAGGGGTCAAGTCACGCCCTAGGGCTTGCTTTGGCATGTCCGACAGAGCCTGTTGTGGTGCTGGATGGTGATGGCAGCCTCCTGATGAACCTCGGGACACTGGTCACAATAGGAGACCAGAGTCCCCGGAACCTCTGGCATTTTGTGTGCCAGAACGGTATGTACGAGGTCAATGGAGAATTTCCGGTTCCCGGTAAAAGCACGGTTGACTTTGCGGCGATGGCGATGGCCGCAGGCTACAAGGCGGCGCATACCTTTTCTGACCTCAATGAATTTTCGTGCGCACTACCGTCAATTCTTGCAACGCCGGGCCCGCTTTTAGTTGCGCTGCAGGTGGAAGCCGGCGCACCGTTTCCTCGAAATTATCAGGAGATTCACAGCGCGCAATCCCGTGCGGCGTTCAAGGCCGCGCTTGCGGGCCGGCGCGGCCGATAAATTTAATTGCGCGGACGACTGGCCCGGAGCGTCTGTACCACGGTCTCGGAGAAGGCGCGAATCAGCCGGCTGGATTCGCGGTGTTTTAGATATAACAGGGCGAGGTCTCCATGCAGGGCGGGTGTGAAGGGTCTCACTTCGATGCCGCTCTCGAGCTTTACTCCCGGAAACGAAGGGCCGATAACTGATACGCCGATTCCGTTTGCTACCAATTTGCATATTGTGTCGGTGGTGCGTGCCTCGTAGCGAAGGCTGCGATTCACTTTTGATTTGGAAAAAACCTGATCCACCCGGTGACGGTAGAGCGAATCACTGCGGTAGGAGATGAACTCTTCGCCTTCGAGGTCTTTTGGAGTGATCTTCGCTTTGGAATGTAACCTATGTCGCTTCGGAAAAATGCAGACGGACTGCCCCCGAAGGACGGGTTGCGATACCACCGCCGGGTTCTCCATAGGGAGTGTGGAGATTCCGAGGTCGCACTGACCCGAGGTGATGTATTCAAAGACCCTTTGCGTGGGCTGAACTTCGAGAGAAACAGCTACATTAGGGAAAGCCGTGTCAAATGCCTTAAGTATCTGTCCTATAAACATTGTCACGACGCTCGGGATGGTGACCAATCTCAAAGAGCCCTCTTTGTGCTCACGGATATTAGCGGCGGACTGGGTTAATTGATCGAGTCCAAGGTGAGAGGTTTCCACCTCGTCGAAGAACAGTCTACTTTCGACAGTCGGGACGATCTGACGGCCTTGGCGGGTAAAGAGATCAAAGCCCAGAGCGCGCTCGAGTTCCTGAATTAGTCGAGTGACGGCAGGTTGGGAGATGTTCATCATCTCTGCGGCGCCGGTTATGGTGCCGGTAATCATCACGGCGCGAAAGGCATCAACTTGGCGAAGAGTAATCAATGTCTTCCTCCTTCTAATCTGGGAGTATTTGACTGAATCCAAAATAGATTAACATTATCTGTGAGAATTAGTTTGAGGAGCACACCTGGCCTACGAAGGCGCGAGATATCGAATGATGAATAAACGGGACTGGACGATTGGCATCACGCATCTGATCAAGCCTTCTTTTGATCCTGAAAATGCTGCCTTTCAGGGAAGGGCTGACTTCGTGTACTTTCCGTCACGGCACGAAGCTGACTTTCCGATGGGTGCGCTACCACCTCTGGACGCGTTCCTTGTCTGGACACCCTCCATCAGCGTCAACACGATCAATCAGTTGTCGAACTGCAAGATCATCGTCCGTTATGGGGTAGGCTACGACAAGATCGACCTGACGGGTCTTGATCGAGCGGGAATTGCTTTCTCGAATAACCCGGAATATGGACCGGAGGATGTGGCTGATACAGCGATGGGGCTGATTCTCGCGCTCCAACGTCGACTGGTACAACATAACGCGCTTGCGAAAGGTTATTCCGACACCTGGCAAGAAAACCATTTGACGCCGATGCTGCACTCACCACGCACGACTGTGGGTATTGTCGGTTTGGGTCGCATCGGAACGAGTGTTGCACGCCGCTTGGCACCGTTTGGTTACAAAGTGGTGGCGTATGATCCCTACATCAGTAATGGAATGTTCAGGGCGCTGCAGGTCGAACGCATCGCTGCTCTGGAGGAGTTGGTTGAACGGGTTGATGTTTTAACGTTGCATTGTCCGCTAACTGCCGAGACAGAGTCCATGATCGACCGCCAAGTGTTGGACAGGGCGAAACCAGGACTTCTGCTCGTCAATACCGCTCGCGGTAAGCTGATTAGCAGCCTGGATACGATTGAGCACTGTCTTCGAAACGGACAGATTGGCGGGGTCGGGTTAGATGCGCTTCCCGAGGAGCCGCCAGGTCCTCATCCACTGATTGAGGCATGGCGCCAAGATGAAGACTGGACGAAAGGACGTGTGATTATCACTCCTCACAACGCCTTTTTCTCCGACGATTCTATGTATGAATGCCGGTTTGCAGCAGCAGAAACTGCCAGGTTATTTTTGGAAGAGGGAATACAGAGAAACCGTGTCGCCGCTCCGTAAGCGGCGGAAGGAGAAAGGTCGGATTTGCTCGTAGCTGAATTGACTCAACCCTTGGAAGCCAATTCGCTTAGACCGTTGGCTATCATGCTCTTCGGTTGTTCGAAGATTCCCCCACCGAGTCGACCGACTTCCCCCTGATTGTCAAGAATCCCTAGGCTGACCAAAGGCGCTCGGTCTGCCGAGATGCAAGTTCTGGCTGTGATGCCGACCGAAAGACCGAGGTCTGCGAAACCAGGATGAACGGCTGCAGTCAGCATTGATCCTGTGGCCAGCCCGTCAGACGGCAGCAGGTGCCCGAGATTTTCTTTTTGTACCGGGCAGAATGACATAGCCATTGCGCCGAATCCAAGCGCGTCCACGATTGCGCTGTCTCCGATCGCTCCCAAAGCTCTTGAACTGGGTAGGTCCACGTCAAAGCCCCCTTTAGGCGGCGACGCTGGAGCGGTGAACCATTTTCCTGGTAATCCTGCGAGCTGAATGCCGGTCTCTCGGCCGTTTGCTGCTGCTGCGGTGATAAGGCTGCTTTTCGCGACACCTTGACCACCGAGTAGGATTGTCTTGGCCGCGGCCATCCAGATATTTAGAAAGAAACTCGGTCCTTTCTCGATAAATTCAATGAACTCCTGTCCGAGTTGTTGGCGACTTAATCGGGATTGAATTTTATCCAAGAGCAGGCGGGTTCCCACGGGGGTTCTGCCGTGACAGTCATCACCCTGATCCACCGATTGGGCAGCAATATCCAGCAGCGTTACGCCGTCGGTGCAGGCATCGGCGAGAGCAGGTCCTAGAGACTGATGGAGCCACTCTAGATGAGCGAGGGCGTCAGGGGAGCAGATTCCTAATCGGGGTGCAGGTCCGTTGCCACCGTTGATGGGCGCGAAGGCACGTACTTGTGAGTCGGATTGGTCCTCAACGCAATGTAGCAACATCTTTGAGGAAACAACGGCGGCAAGGGGGGTGACGACGTTGTAGTCCTGGGCTGGCTGGAGTGTGATCGCACCAGTGAGGATTCTATCTTCCGCCTTCCCGAAATCTGGAGCAAGTCCGTTAAACACAGCTGCAACACAAGCGGAGTTCAATACAGGCTTAACGATTTCGGTAGGATCTTTGAAAGCAGGTCCAGCGTGCAGCAGGGTATCTTCAGCAAGATCTATTGCACCGGCGGCCGACCGCATCTCGATCCAGACGGGTTTTACCCGTAATATCCGGGAAAGCGCCTCCTGGTCAGCAGGGTGAGTCAGTTCTGTCATCAGGATTATTCAAGCGGGCCGAATCCACGTCTCGGAGAAGTATAAAAAAGCCGTCGTGGTCTTGATATCCGCCTGGATTCTCTCTACCGGAGTTCCGGGCAGTGTGCGTCCATTTATTTGAATCGAGGGCTTTGTCGATTCGATCAGGAGCGTATAAAGCTCATTTTCTTTACCCCCGGTAAGCTCGGCAGGGAGTTCCAGCGCCGTGGGAGTCCCCAATCCATCCCAGGTCAGCGTCACGTCGAGTGACTCCGCTTTGATGTGCTCGGAGTAACACGAGCGCGGGTCCCCTTCAGATTGAGCATGGTCGATCTGGACTAGCGATAAGGACTCGCACGCCGGCAGAGAGCTAAAGGCCGGCAGTTTTAGGATAAAACTCTCGAGAAGATAATCTGCGAGATTCTTGTTGTCGTAGAGTAAGACGTTACAGCCATCAGGGAACTGTCGGCACTGTGTTGGAGAGTCCAACAGCAAAAGAACAGTGCCTCTCCCGGCCGGAGAGAGATAAATCCGGAAGAAAAGCGCTATAGCAGAAAAAGGACCGTCGGGATCTTCCTTCAGAAGAATGCCCGGATTTTCCCCGGTCCAGACGACCTGCCCGGGGTGGATCGGGGAGGATAACGGCATAGGAGATCTATTCCTCAGTTAAGGTCGGTTTGACCCAGGTTTCGGAAACCGCCATAAAGGCCGTACTCATTTTTCTACCAAAGAAAAGACGCTCACAAACCCGCCCCGTAAGAGGAACGCCGTTGACGGAAATCGATGCGCTCCGCGCCTCGAGAAACACGCTATACATGTCGTGCGCCCCCGTAGCAGAGTCTTTCGGGCCGACTTCGACTGCGAAGGGATTGCCGAGGTCATTCCAGCACATCTGGGCTGTACAGCCTGTTGCACGCATGGTCTCAGTCCAGGAAGTCGCCATGTCGCCGTCCGACGAATGCGATTCAACCTCGAGCCAAGTCATTGTGTCTAGACCCGGCTGATCACGAAATGATGGAAACCGCTTGATAAAGTCATCTATAAGGTAACGCGTCAATTCTAGATTCGTGGTGAGGCATACGTTTCTTGAGTCCGGAAATTCTGTTGTCTTGCTCGGATCACCCAGAACAATCATCACAGACCCTTGGCCATGTGCGGAATAAAGGACGCGAAAGAAGATACCAAGCCCGGTCCAAGGGCCATTGGGAGACTCCCGAAGGTAGATACCGGGATTATCTCCAGCCCACTCTACTATCCCGGGATTAACAGGTACTCGTTGCATTTTGTCATTCATCTGGGGCTATGATAATAGATAATTCTAATGTATAACGCTTCACGTAAACTACAGTCGAAATTATAAGACCTGCTGTAGACTCATTGTACTGCCCAGAGGGGCAGTCAGTCTCGGCGCAAGTTTCAACAGCCATCATCAAGATATTCCGTGAAACGTTTTTCGATATTTTCATTAGCGAGAAATGCTCTAACAGGGCATCGCAATTGGGAAAAGATGTGGCGAAGCCCTGATCCCAGACGCGAATACGACGTCGTGATCATCGGTGGTGGGGGACATGGCCTCGGTGCGGCGTATTTCCTGGCTAAGGAACACGGGATTACGAATGTGGCGGTGCTGGAGAAAGGCTGGCTAGGTGGGGGCAACACAGGCCGGAATACCATGACCGTTCGCTCCAATTTTCTGAGAGAGGACAGCGTTCCGTTTCATGAGATGTCGCTGGATCTGTATCACCAGTTGAGTCGAGACCTGAACTACAACCTCATGGTCAGTCAGCGCGGGATGATTACCTTCATTCAAAGTTCTGCTGCGAACCGGGTTGCGCTACAGATGGCAAATACCATGCACATCTACGGTGCGGAATACCGGATGCTGACGCTCGATGAGGTTAAACAAAAAATTCCGATCTTTGATCCGTCTCCAGATATGCGGTTACCGGTTCGAGGCGGCGTCTATCAACCAAGAGCGTCAATGGTGCGCCATGATGCAGTTGCCTGGGGTTTCGCCCGCGCGGCGGATGCCCGTGGTGTCGATATTATTCAGAACTGCGAGGTGACTGGAATTCAACAGGAAGGCGGCGCAGTGACAGGAGTTGAGACCAATCGGGGAGTGATTAAAGCGAAAAAGATTGGAATGGCTGTGGCCGGGCACGGTAGTGTGGTTGCCTCGATGGTG
>JABJIU010000129.1 GCA_018661145.1 Pseudomonadota bacterium
AGCCTTCGACGATCAGGGCCACCAGCAGGACCACGCCCGCCAACCACATCATATCAATATGGAAACTGCCAAGTGCAAATTCGGGTCGAGTCCTAATCTGGTCGAGTTGCTGCCAGGCATGCCAGGCATGCGCCAGTCCCAGGCCGCAACCGATCGAGAACAGTCCTATTGCACTCCAAAGATTCCAGAGGTATTTCTTCTGTCCATGGCCAAAAGCATAACGAGCATCCGCACGGCGGGCACCCTGCACCAGACCGATGAGCAGAAAGATCTGATTCAGTGTATCCATCAGACTGTGCACGGCTTCGTTCATTAAGGCCGCGGACTGGGTCGGCAGGGCTACCGCAAACTTGAGCACGGTCAGTGTGCCATTACCGACGATAGCGGTAACAACTGCGCGACGGGAGCCAGAGGCCATAACGGTTAATCCATCTCGAGAAAACGCTTGTCAGGCAACACACGCCCGAACCAGGGCCACAGTATACTCAGCCCCATTGTGAGAAACGGCGACACCAAAGGCAGGTAAACCCCATGCCCATAGACCGACAATTACTCGAGATTCTGTGCTGTCCAGTGAGCAAACAGGGTCTCAGAACGCTTAATGCCGACCAACTGGAGCAGATTAACCACCAGATCACGGTGGGCACCGTCAATAATGCAGGCAATGAGAAAGTTACCGTTGCCCTCTCGGAGGGTCTGATCACACAGAACCGCCAGCGCATCTACCGGATTGATGACAACATTCCTGTGATGCTGGAAAGCGAAAGCATACCGGCGGACCAATTCGAGGGGCTCTAGTCCGTCGATAGTCGCGAACGCTATCCAGCGGCCTGCGCTGGTATTCGGCCGGAGCAATTACCCGAAAGCGTGCTCAGGTGGTGGTTGCCGTCTCCTGGGCATAGTGATCCATCAGGATACGCGCCACTTCCGGGCGGGCAAACTCCACCGGTAGATCCTCACCAGCACCCAGCATTTCCCGCACGCGGGTCCCGGATAACAAGACGAAATCCTCTTTTTGATGGTCCGGTGCATCACGCATCATCACGACTTTGTTCAACTTCTTGGAATAAGCCGTATGGTCCGCGCGAAAAATCTCGATCGCCAGTGCACCCTCTGGCACTGACTCATCAAAAATAGTCTGTGCATCAAAAGCGCCGTAGAAATCTCCCACCCCTGCGTGATCCCGACCAACAATGAGGTGTGTACAGCCAGCATTCTGGCGGAACAGTGCATGCAGCACCGCCTCGCGCGGACCCGCATAAAGCATGTCAAAGCCGTAACCTGTAATCATTACCGAGTTGGGCGGGAAGTAGAGTTCGACCATTTTCCGAATGGCTGCATCCCGAACATCTGCGGGGATATCGCCCGGCTTGAGTTTGCCTAGAAGCATATGAATGAGAATGCCATCAGCATCGACCGCCTCAAGAGCCATCTTGCATAACTCCTCGTGCGCACGATGCATTGGGTTTCGGGTCTGAAAAGCAACAACGCGTCTCCATCCCCGCTTTTCAATATCGGCGCGAATCTCAACCGCGGTGCGAAACGTAGCAGGAAAATCTGTTTCAAAGTAACTGAGGTTCAGCACTTCAATCGGACCCGAGACCACCACCCGCCCAAGAGAGGCAAAAGTAGATATACCGGGATGAGTCTCATCGTTCGTGCGATAGACATGCTGCGCAATAAAGCCCACCTCGTCGTCGCTGAGCACCTCAACCGCTTCCACATCCTGAATCGCGATCACCGGATTCCCGTCCACATTCGGGTCGCGAAGCGCAAGCCGTGAACCGGGCGCGGGAGCCTCGCCTTCTGTCGTCAGATTGAGCACCGGCACCGGCCAGAACAGACCACTGTCGGTATGCATATGCTCCGCAACATTCAAAGCATCGGCCTTACCCATGAACCCTTTAAGCGGAGTGAAATATCCTGCGCCAAGCATTACCGCATTCGCCGCTGCAGCCGAACTCAGCATCATGGACGGTAAATTGACGGCTTCTTCCTGCAGGGCCTTGAGACGCGCCGGCTCTTCTACGAGCAGTGGCATGAGGGAATCGCTGCCATGAGGTCTGATCATCTATTTCTTCTCTCCAAAATTGGTTGGGTCACAGGCCATCCCGACAATCACGCTGAAACTGTTGCGCGCTTCTTCTAAGAACAGCAACCTGAAATCAAAGTGTTTACTCCCGCAACCATATCATCTTGCTTTGCAGAACCTGACTAAATTCTTTTGATTACGCCATAAGAACAGGCATCGAGGGCGTCAGCCGCTCTTGACGTGGGCGGGTTACTTTTTAATCGGCGGGTATTGACCGACGCCTGCGAACCGCTTCGGCCAGTCTCGCGATCAATGGCGCCGTCTCTTCCCAAGCGATACAGCTGTCAGTGATGCTCTGCCCGTAGGTGAGTGGCACGCCTGAAACAGTATCCTGGCGGCCGCCGATCAGATGACTTTCAATCATGGCTCCCATCAACCGCCGCTCGCCACCCTCAAGTTGGGCACAGATGGCATCGACCACCATCTGCTGGCGCTGAGGATCCTTTCCACTGTTGGCATGACTGCAGTCCACCATCAGCCGGGGCGCCAGTCCGGCATTGCCCATCAACGATGCCGCCAGGGCGATACTCTTAGCGTCGTAATTGGGCTCACTGCCGCCTCGCAAAATCACGTGGCCGTCTTCGTTTCCCGACGTTGTGAAGATCGCGGAAGAACCGTCCTTGGTAAGTGTCAGAAAATGATGGGCGTGCTGGGCGGCCCCAACCGCATCCACCGCAATTTTGAGATTGCCATCGGTCCCATTCTTAAACCCGACGGGGCAAGAAAGTCCCGATGCCATCTCGCGATGCAACTGGCTTTCGGTGGTACGGGCTCCGATAGCCCCCCAGCTAACCAGGTCTGCGAGGTATTGGGGGCTAAGCAGATCCAGGTACTCCGTCCCTGCTGGGACTCCGATGCCATTAATAGCGAGGAGTAGTTGGCGGGCAGTGCGCAGCCCCTTGTTAATATCGAAGGATCCGTCCAGATCGGGATCATTGATAAGGCCCTTCCACCCCACTGTCGTACGGGGTTTTTCAAAGTACACCCGCATGATCAGAATCAGATCTTCGCGATATTCCTCACATAATGGCAGCAGGCAGTTCGCATACGCCATAGCGGCATCCGGATCATGAATCGAGCACGGACCGGTGACAACCACCAGCCGGTCGTCGTTTCCATTCAGTACCTCATGAATATCGCGCCGCGTGGACGCCACGACATCAGCGGCTTCGGCGGAAAGCGGCATCTCACTGATAATAGTGGCGGGGTTCGCCACGTCTTGAATGTCGACGATACGAAGATCGTCAGTCTTAGCTGTTTCCACTATGATCGCTTGGTGGGTTGTCTGCGCCACCCCCCTGTGGCGCAGAGCGGCGCGCAGTATATCATCGTGGGTGACCAACTGATGGTGTTTACTCCTCTTCCGGCCTCTCGAAGGATGCCATCAGTGATTTCTGCACAGCGGCAGGCGCGGGCTCGTAGCCCGCAAACTCCATGGCGTAGCTGCCCTCACCGCCGGTGACCGACTTGAGTCTTGACTGATAATCGCCCATCTCCGCCAGCGGCGCCTGGCCGCTAATCACCATCCGGCCGCCGCTGATCGCGTCTGTACTCACCACTCTGCCGCGCCGTGACGACAAATCGCCGGTGATATCGCCCATGTTGTCCGCAGGCACTGCAATCTCGAGATCGACCATAGGCTCCAACACCAGAGGCTTGGCGTTTGAGACAGCATCAAGGAATGCTTTACGGCCTGCGTTCACAAAGGCAACTTCCTTGGAGTCCACCGGGTGGTGCTTGCCATCGTATACGCTGACCCGGATATCCTGCAGGGGAAACCCGGCGATGGCGCCACTTTCTAGGACGTTCTGAACACCCTTTTCCACCGCGGGAATAAATTGAGAAGGGATGACCCCGCCCACGACCTTGTTGACGAATTCAAAACCCATACCACGGGAAAGGGGTTCAACCTCAAGAAAGACTTCACCGAACTGGCCTGCACCACCGGTCTGTTTCTTATGGCGACAGTGGCCCTTCGCGGCTTTGCCGATCGTCTCCCGGTACGGAATCGAAGGTATGCCCGTGCTCACCTCAAGACTGTACTGTTCCGACATCCGCTCGATCGCGATACGCAGATGCAGTTCACCGGCACCTCTCAGCACCGTCTCGTTCGCAACCGGATCCCGCTCAACCCGAAGGCAAGGGTCTGAGGCAGTCAATCGCGACAATACGTCTGCGATCTTCTGTTCATCGCCACGACTACTTGGGGTAATGGAAACTCCGGCCATCGGTTCCGGCAGGTGCAAAGGTGTGAGGTGGATCAGATCCTCATCATGTGAGTCGTGCAGGACATCGTCATAGCCAAGACTGTCTATCTTTGAAACCAACAGGATGTCGCCAGGCACCGCTGAACTTTTGTCGGCACCCTCCTTTCCGAGTGGCACCGCCAGATTGTTCAGTTTGACGGGCTTTCTCGCATCACCGACAAAAAGCTGCATATCCTTCTTAATCGTGCCCTGATGCAGCCGGATGAGTACCTGTCGCCCCACAAAAGGGTCGAAGGAAACCTTAAATACATGCGCGAGAACGTGGGCCGACGGGTCCGGACTGACCGCAACGGGGCGCTCGTCCTCTCCGAAGCCATTAAGAAAATGCGGGGGATTGCCCTCTGAAGGGTTGGGCAACAGTCGCGTGATGAAATTCAGCAACTCCTGGACACCCGCCCCGGTCGCGGCAGACACAAAGCAGACCGGGATCAGATGGCCCTCGCGCATGGCCTGTTCGAAAGCGTCATGTAACTGATCCGGCGCTACTTCTCCCTGATCAAGATAGGTTGCCATCAGGGCCTCATCTACTTCCACGGTCTGATCCACGATCTCGGTATGGGCCGCTTCTGCAGAAGAAAATGCCGGATCGCCTTTAGCCTTAAAGAAACAGTCGATCACGCTGGTGCCATCAGCGGTAGGCAGGTTAACGGCCAGACACTCCGGGCCGAACTCTTCCTGAATCTTGGCGTAAGTTGCCTCCAGATCAACCTGATCGTCATCGATATGATTGATCACGACCATCCGGCATTGCTCCTGCTCTTGAGCCCAGGCCATCATTCGCCGACTGGTGCTTTGAATACCCTGCTGGGCATTGATGACAACCGCGACCGTCTCCACTGCGGGCAAGACACTAAGCGCCGCGCCTACAAAATCAGGGTAACCCGGTGTGTCAATCAAATTGATATGGGCGTTCTGGTAATCAAAACCTGCGAGGGAGGGCGACAGAGAGTGGCCGTGTTTCTTTTCCAGGTCGTCCCAGTCGCTCACAGTGGACCCTTTTTCTACCAGCCCGAGTGCCCTAATCGCCCCGGCGGTCGCCAGCATCTGTTCGACCAGTGTTGTCTTACCTGCACCGGCGTGACCGGTAAGCGCCATATTCCGAATCTCGGCTGTCTGATAAGTCATCTCAGTCCTCCCTCTGGTCTCCCAGGCAGAACGGCGGTCAGCGTCCATTTGTGCCGTGGACTGCTGCCCTCCGAATATTTATGGCCGCATCGGTAAAATCCTATCTATTGAAAATAATTACACAGTGGTAGACATTATGTTATTTGATTCAAATCAACAAGATCGCTGGGAAAAGCGGTATCTGGAGGGGAAAACCGGCTGGGATCGCGGTGGTCCCAGCCCCGCTCTGGAGCTTGGACTCGCCCGGATGCCTTGTCCGCCCGCCCGGGTGTTGATTCCTGCCTGCGGGCGCGGTTATGAAATTGCCGAACTGGCGAGCCGCGGCTACCGCGTCACCGGCATAGATTTTGCACAGAGCGCAGTTACTGACCTGCAGAAAACGCTGGAGGCTCAGCGACTCAAAGCCACTGTCGTTGCGTCAGATCTCTTCGACTGGGAGGCCGAACAACCCTTTGATGTGATTTATGAACAGACGGCGCTTTGCGCTTTGGCGCCACAGCAATGGTCGGAGTATGCCGAACGCCTACACCGCTGGCTGCGGCCAGCCGGACTCCTGATCGGCGCCTTCATGCAGACGCAC
>JABJIU010000175.1 GCA_018661145.1 Pseudomonadota bacterium
GCCCTTTCAAAGCAAAGAGTAGGCAAGGCGTTGACCGGGCCATTGACTTCTGCGATCCGGGTTTCAAGCGCCTCAAGAAGTTCAAGCGGAGTGACCTGCCGATCCTTGAGGAGGTCTCGTACCGCGCGAGCGGAAAGGCTAACTAAATCGCCGGTCATGACGAGGTGACCTGTAACCTAACGACACCCGGAAGCGAATATTGTGCAACGAGTTCTTCGCCGGGCGCGCTGTCATAGATGTCAGTCATTACGCCCGTAGTCACGATTTCTCCTGCTGCGAGGGTTATCCCCATGGCATTGAGATGGTTGGCAAGCCATGCGACTACGCCGAAAGGCCCGCCGTCGACATTGCCTGCGACACCTTCGCGTACTGTTTCGCCGTTTGCAGTCAGAGTAACTTGCGCGCGTTCGACGGCTCCGGCAGACCAGTCCTGTACCGGTTCGCCCAGCACTAGATGGCGATGGACGCCGTTATCGGCAATCGCACTGAGAAAGCCCATCAGCGGCCAGGTCGAAAAGCGGCTTTCCACGATCTCAATCGCAGGCATCACAGCGTCTATGTGATCGATGACATCAGCCGTTTGCCAATCCTTCGAAGGCGCTAGGTTTTTGCCGATGCGTACGGCAATCTCAGGTTCGATACCAATCATATGCAGTGTTGAGGCATCAATACTGGAGGGCGAGGTGGAAATCTCTCCTTCAAAGCAGCGGCCACTGAACGGGGAGTCCAGCGCCAGCATCTGTCGTGCACTTGCGTTGGTACAGCCCACTTTGTATCCCACCGCCTTACCGGCCCCTGCACTCAGCAGGGAAACCAGTTTCGCCTGTGCGGCATAAGCCTGCGTCTTGTTTATCGGCAGGGCACCTTCGGGTAGGGCAGTCAGGGCCTGCCCGGGCTTGCGGGCTTGCAGGAGCAACTGCGCTGCATTGTTAGCATCAGGCATCGGTAGACTTTCCAAGTGGGATCAGTGCGCAACAAGTCTAGCCGAGGATAGCCTTTCTGAGACGAATCTAAACGTGATTTTTGTGGCATCTGCCAGTTGCGCCCGATATGATTGCGCGCTCAGCTTTTTCCCGGCTCGTGCTGCGTTTATGTCCTCCCGATCAAATCTCTTTGCACCGTTACAGATTCGCGACGTCACCATTCCTAATCGGCTGGTCATCTCACCGATGTGCCAGTACAGCGCCGGCGACGGACTGGCGAATGACTGGCACATGGTGCACCTTGGCAAATTTGCACAGGGAGGAGCTGGGATTGTCTTTAGCGAGGCCGCGGCTGTGCAGCGTAGAGGACGGATCACTCACGGAGATCTAGGTATCTGGTCCGATGCGCATGCCCAGGCCCTGGCAGGGATTGCCGGATTTATCCGCAGCATGGGATCGGTGTCAGCGATCCAGCTTGCCCATGCTGGAAGAAAGGCGGGTATGCAGCGACCATGGCACGGAAACGGTCCGCCCGATTCGACTGATCGGGCACGTGGAGAAGAGCCTTGGCAGGTGATGGCACCGTCGGCCGAGCCAGTAGGCGAGGGGTGGATGATTCCCGTTGAGATGAGCGTGGCCGATATAGCGCAGGTGGTGGATGATTTTGCGGCCGCGGCTCGGCGCTCCGACCATGCCGGTTTTGATATTGCTGAGGTTCATGCGGCACACGGATATCTTGCGGCAAGTTTTCTTTCGCCCATCAGCAATCACCGCACCGATGGCTATGGGGGCGATCGCTCGGGGCGCTCGAGGATGTTGCTGGAGACGGTGGAAGCGGTCCGAGCGGCATGGCCTGAGGGTAAGCCCCTTTTCGTGCGGGTGTCGGCCGTTGATGGAGCGCCTCAAGGCTGGTCTCTTGAGGATACAGTGGCGCTTGCCAAAGACCTCAAGGGGCTCGGGGTAGATGTGATTGACTGCTCGTCCGGCGGTATCCTGGGTGCTGCTACTGCAGCAAAAGGACCTCCGCCGCAACCAGGTTTTCAGGTGACTTACGCGCATGCCGTAAAACAACGGGCGGGACTCATGACCCAGGCTGTGGGTTTGGTGTTAACCGCGCAACAGGCCGAGGCGATCGTCACCGATGGTGAGGCTGATCTGGTGGCGATTGGCCGAGAAGCGCTGATGGATCCGAACTGGCCTTTGCATGCAGCGCTTGCATTGAGTGCGGATCCGGAATGGGACCAGTGGCCTGAGCAGTATGGCTGGTGGCTCTCCCGCCGGGCCAAGGTTCTGGAGACGTTGGCAAATGAGTTAGGTGATTCCTAGGAATTTTTTCAACCAAAAATTTCATTGAATAGAACGCATACGGAGAGACGGAAATGGAAGCTACTGTGGTCAGCTCATGGAACGATTTTGATCCGCTGAAACATGCGATTGTGGGGCGCGCGGATTTCACCTGTATCCCGCCGTCAGAGCCTGCTACTGAGGCCAAGGTACCTGAAGACAGCGATATGCGCGGCATGTGGGGTCCCCGGCCGCTGGCAACGGTTGAGCGCGCAAATGCCCAACTGGATAACCTTGTCAGCCTGCTCGAAAGCCGGGGTGTACGGGTCGACCGACCGGAGCCGATCCAGTGGAACCAGGCGGTGAATACCCCGGACTTCACGACTGGCTCGATGTTTGGTTGCATGCCGCCACGCGACGTCCTGTTAACGGTGGGCAAGGAAATTCTCAGCGCGCCGATGTCCTTCCGTTGCAGGTACTGGGAATTTTTGTCGTATCACACCCTGATGCAGCGCTATTTCGATGAGGACCCCGAGTTTCGTTGGGAGCAGGCGCCGCGTCCCCGGCTCTCTGATGATTCTTATCAAGCCGGATACTTCGACGAGATCACCATAGAAGAGCGCCTCAAGCGTACCGCGGCTCTCGATTTTGTTACTAGCGAACACGAACCTCTTTTTGACGCCGCGGATATCTTGCGCGTCGGCAAGGATCTTTTCTGCCAGCATGGCCTGACGACCAACCGGCGTGGCATGCAGTGGCTACAGCGACACTTCCCAGACCACCGGGTGCATTCGGTGAACTTTCCCGGAGACCCTTATCCGATCCACATTGATGCAACCTTTGTGCCGCTCCGTCCAGGTTTGATCATGAATAACCCCAATCGAAAATTGCCTGAAGAGCAACGTGAGATTTTCAAGGCCAATGACTGGGAGATTATTGACGCGGCACAGCCCTCCAACGATGCACCGCCACCGTTATGTTATTCGAGCGTATGGTTGTCAATGAATGTGCTGATCCTCGACCACAAGACTGTGATTGTGGAAGAGAGTGAACACCAGCAGGCCGAGCAACTTGACGGCCTTGGCTTTGAGGTACTGCCTCTGGCTTTTCGCGATGCCTATCCGTTCGGCGGTGGGCTGCACTGTTCAACCGGGGATGTGTTGCGTGAGGGCTCGTGCGACGACTACTTCAGCCAGCAGGTGGCGGGTACACAGATTTAGTCGTATCTTTTCGGGTTCAGGCGGTACCACCGGACGCCCGCAAGATGATGAGCGATCGGCCCGCCACGGCGGCCAGCACCAGAATGCCTCCGGCCAGGGCTAGGGCCGATGGCTTTTCTCCAAATCCTATCCAGACCCACATCGGACCGAGGGTAAATTCAATCAGGGTGATCAGCATTATTTCGGC
>JABJIU010000200.1 GCA_018661145.1 Pseudomonadota bacterium
CTAGAAACTGAACGGCAAGCTCTCTGGAAAGGAAATCTTTCACTTATGAGATACCTGCGTACAGTCCTGGGGCTTATAGCGGCGCTTTCCTTGAGTGGATGCCAGAGTGTCGCCTATTACACCCAGGCAGCGGTGGGACAATCAGCGCTACTTTGGCACAGCAGGCCCATTGATGAGGTCATCCGCGACCCGGAGACGTCAGATCATCTGCGCGAGCGCCTGCGTTTTGTGCAGCGCATTCGCGAATATGCCCAGACCAGGCTAGTTCTGCCTTCGACTGGCAGTTACCAGCGGTTTACGGATATTGGTCGGGACTTTGTACTCTGGAGCGTGGTTGCTGCGGAGGAGTTTTCGACCGAACCGGAAGTTTTCTGTCATCCCATCGCTGGGTGTGTGGCCTATCAGGGTTACTTCGAACACACAGACGCGCTCAACTTTGCCGAAGCACTGGAAACACGAGGCTTTGAGACGAGTGTTGGCCCGGTCGCAGCCTACTCAACGCTCGGCTGGTTTTCGGATCCGGTTCTGAGTTCGGTACTGCGTTATCCCGATGCCCAGCTTGCGGAACTCGTTTTTCATGAACTCGCCCACGAACTGCTTTTTGTCCCTGACGATACGACCTTTAACGAATCATTTGCCACCTTCGTTGCCCGAGCCGGTGTGGAGCAGTGGCTAATTGATTCAGGCAGCGCCAGCAAACTCAAAGAATATAGAAGGGATACCGGGCGTCAAGATGTGACGGTCAACCTGATTCGCAACACCCGGATGCTCTTGGCTGAGCTTTACACAAGTCCTATCCAGGAAACCGACAAGCGACGACAAAAAGACCTGATACTGGATGAGTTAATGACGAAGTATTTTGAGATGCGAAAAACAGGTACCGTAAGCAACTGGGATCGATGGTTCGAAGAGGGTCTCAATAATGCAAAACTGGCTTCGGTGGGTTCCTACCATGACGATGTTGGTCTTTTTGCTGCATTGTTCGAGCAGTCCAACGGTGATTTTGCAGCGTTTTACCAGTCTGCTAGGGCTTATGCCATTCGATCAGGTTCCCCCTAGGCGCTAGCGCTTCGCCGATGATTTTGTAAGAATCTAAAATAGTTAGATTCCCGGTGTCAGTTTGGACTTTTTAATCAGGAAATAGATATTAAGAAAGGAAGGTATATACATGAAGAAAGCAAGCGTGTTTATGGCAGGCGCCATCCTGATGCTCAGTCAGGCTTTGATGCCGGCGACTGCTGGATGGAATCCGGATAAAAAGAAGCCCACCACAACGGAAGAAGTTCAGGAAACGGTTGCAAACTTCTTGGATCAGGATTCGGGTTTGCAGAAGTTTTTTGATAATGCCTATGGGTATGCGGTCTTTCCTAAGGTATATAAGGGCGCAATCGGTGTGGGTGGGGCTTATGGTTCGGGTCAGGTCTATGAGAAAGGAAAATTCATCGGTGACTCAACACTTAACCAACTTACTATTGGACTGCAGTTGGGGGGTCAGGCGTATTCAGAGTTGATCTTTTTTGGCGAAAAAGAGGCGCTGGATCGCTTTAAGGAAGAAAAAATGGAGTTCAGTGCACAACTGTCTGCCGTGGCCGCCACAGCCGGAGCATCTGCAGATGCAGCCTATTCCGGAGGTGTTGCAATTTTTACGCTTGCCATTGGTGGATTGATGTACGAAGCGTCAGTTGGAGGGCAGAACTTCAGTTTCACTCCAGCAGAATAGCCTGCTGAGTGCGACCTCAGCAGGATTCGGTTGCAGGGTTTAATCAGCTATACCGGGTTCGGTAGGCTCTCAGGGCGTCAAGGTGGTCCGCATGTTCCGGGCGCTCGGATAAAAACGCGAGCAGGGTAGAAAAGCGGGCCAGCGCATGTACCCGAAGGCCGAAGGTTTTTGCGACCTGACCGACGGCTGAGTCACCTTCTTCGGTTACCGCCTCCTCGCGGTCGAGCGCAATGATGACGGCTGTGGCACGGGCCCCAGCGGCGCTGATGATATCTACCGATTCACGGACAGAGGTACCGGCGGTGATAACGTCGTCGACAATCACCACGTCTCCGTGTAGCGGTGCGCCGACGAGTTGGCCTCCTTCTCCGTGATCCTTTACTTCTTTCCGGTTGAAGGCAAAGGCAGCATCACGCTGGTAGTGGTCGGCAAGAGCCGTGGCGGTTGCCGACGCCAAGGGGATGCCCTTGTAGGCAGGACCGAACAGCATGAAGGGCTCTGGCTCGAGTCCGTTGAGTGCAGCGGCATAAAAATAGGCCAGTCGCGAAAGTGTCGCACCGCTGTTAAAAAGCCCTGCATTTAAGAAGTACGGGCTTACCCGTCCGGATTTGAGGGTAAACTCCCCGAAGCGCAACACCCCGACGTCCAGGGCAAACTGCAAGAATGCATGTTCATGCTCATCTGTTCTGGGCATTTCAACACCTGATCGTTTACCAGTATCTCGGCATATGCGGATCATAACCTTAAACTGCAATGGCATCCGTGCGGCTGCCCGGAAAGGGTTCTTCGAATGGTTGTCGGAGCAGCGTGCTGATTTCGTCTGTCTTCAGGAGACCAGAATTCAGCCCTTTCAGCGAACGGACCCGCGCTTTTTCCCCGAGGGTTATACAAATTGCTACGTCGACGCGGAAAAGCCCGGCTATAGCGGCGTTGCTCTTTATTGCCGGCGCAAGCCCGACCGGATTCGGGAAGGTTTGGGTTGGGCTGATTTCGACAGTGAGGGCCGTTGGATTCAGGCAGACTACGGCCGGCTCAGCGTGGTATCGCTTTATCTGCCGTCCGGTACGAGCAGCGATGTCCGCCAGGACTTCAAATATGATCTGATGGAGCGACTGAAGCCGTTACTGAAAAAGTTTGCTGCCAGCGGCCGCGAATACATCATCTGTGGTGACATCAACATCGCCCACAAGAATATCGATATCAAGAACTGGCGCGGCAACCAGAAAAACTCCGGATTTCTGCCAGAGGAGCGGGCGTGGATGGACTGGTGGCTCGAAGATGGCGGTATGGTTGACGTTTTCCGGAAGGTGGACCCGCGCGAGGATCAATACACCTGGTGGTCGAACCGTGGCCAGGCCTGGGCCAAGAATGTTGGTTGGCGTATTGACTACCAGATTGGCACTCCGGTGATCGCCAAGCGCGCTCATGCAGTCCAGATTTATAAGGACGAGCGCTTCTCGGATCATGCACCGCTGGTGATCGATTATCGCGTCAGCGATCGTTGGCTCCGGACTCAGCCCTGATCGGGGACCGTCGATGAGTTCTGACGGAAGAAAATCGGGCGATACCCCCTCGATCGCACAGACTTTTCGCATTTATCTTGACCGGAGGATGATCCGGATCGGGCTGCTTGGCTTGATCAGCGGTTTCCCTTGGGTGCTGATTGGCAGTGCCCTGAGTCTGTGGCTTAAAGAGGATGGGCTCAGCCGGACCACTATTGGTTGGGCAGGACTGATCTTCGGAGTTTACGCAATCAATTTTCTGTGGGCCCCTCTGATTGACCGGATCCAGATACCATTTCTCACGGCACGACTGGGCCATCGTCGGGCATGGATTCTGAGCCTTCAGGCTGTAATTCTGGTCTGTCTCGCACTCTGGAGTATTTTTGATCCGGTGACCAACCTTCAGGGCGTCATCGCCATTGCGCTCATTATCGCAATTGCCTCTGCGACCCAGGACATCACGATTGACGCGCTTCGTATTGAGCAGGTTGGCTCGGATGAGAGCGCAGCGATGGCGGCTGGGGCTGCGGTTGCAGTGGTGGGCTGGTGGACGGGCTACAAGTTGGGCGGCGTTGTGGCATTGGTAACTGCGGAGACTTTGCAGCAGGCCGGAATACCCAATTATTGGCAATTGACCTTCTTGGTTCTCGGCGCCATTGTCGTGCTGTGTAATGTTGCCTTAATGGGCGTGCCCGAGACGCCCCCGTCGGAGCGGACCCAAGCCCAAGCAGAGTACGAGCAAGTGCTGCGGTCCCAGTTGAACTTCGGCGGTGTGCTGGCAGTGATCGTGACCTGGTTGGGGACGACCCTGATCGGCCCATTGACAAGTTTTTTCCGCCGCAACGGCCTGGCAATCGCGCTCGCGGTTCTCGGGTTTATATTTCTCTTCAAAATTGGCGAAGCCTTCCTCGGGCGGATGTCTATCATTTTCTACAAGGAGATCGGTTTCTCCAAGACCGATATCGCGCTTTATTCCAAGGGAATCGGTTGGGTCACAACCGTTGTCTTTACCTTGCTCGGAGGCCTTTTCGCGGTCCGGGTCGGACTGGTTCGTGCGATGTTTCTTGCGGGCATCCTGATGGCACTGACCAATCTGATGTTCTCCTTGTTGGCATGGTCAGGCAAATCCGAACTCATGTTTGCCTTCGCGGTCATCATGGATGATCTGGCCGGAGCCTTTGCGACGGTGACCTTCGTTGCCTTCATCTCGATGCTGGTGGATCGGACGTACACGGCAACTCAGTACGCTTTGCTCGCATCTATCGGTACCGCCGGCCGGACTCTGTTTGCCTCTGGTTCAGGCGCGTTGGTTGATTGGCTAAACGGTGATTGGGGGGTATTTTTTGTGATCACTGCTGTCATGGTGCTGCCGTCACTGGTGTGTTTGTGGCTGATCCGGCACCAACTCGGCCGGATGCTTGTCGGCTCCCGTGTCAGACTGTTCAGCAAGGAGACTCATCAGGACCCTTAAGCCGGGACTGGGCTCGGGGTATAATTAGAGGCCCCGCTGCGTCTCTAATGACCACCGACCGTAGCGATCTGGTCTTACATATTTTGGAATCCGCCCATGCCCATCTACGAGTACGTGTGTGATAACTGTAGTCATCACCTCGAGGCTTTACAGAAAATGTCTGATGAGCCTTTGGTTTTTTGTCCGGAGTGTGGCGAAGCGGCTTTGCGCAAGCAGGTGTCGGCGGCAGCCTTCCGCCTGAAGGGTACGGGCTGGTACGAGACCGATTTCAAGAACTCGGACAAGAAAAAGCCTGCCGAGAGCAAAGGCAAGGAGTCTGGTAGCGATTCGACCAGCGACTCAGCAAGCAGTTCAGGCACCAAGGACAAATCCTCCGGCGCGTCGACATCATCTAGTACAACGGACTCCTCGAGCAAGTCTTCCAGCGGCAAGTCTGGTTCTTCTGCCTCTGAGTCTGCCTGAGCAGGGGGCTGTCTATCCAGTCCCACTGCCGGAGTTATCCATCATGAGTGAACAGCGTGACTGTCTTTGTACTGACCTGGACGCGTCTTCGATAGATCGCGAAGTACGCCTGTGCGGTTGGGTGCAGCGTCGGCGGGACCACGGTGGCGTCATTTTCATCGATCTGCGTGACCGCAGCGGTTTGGTGCAGGTGGTTTTTGATCCTGACCGGGTTGACCCGTTTGCTATCGCTGAATCGGTTCGCAGTGAATATGTGCTGCAGGTGTTGGGCCGCGTGCGGATGCGCCCGGAAGGAACGCTGAATCCGGATCTACCAACGGGTGCCATTGAGTTGCTGGGTCTGGAGATCAACGTGTTGAACAGTGCTGACCCGCTGCCGTTCCCTATTGAAGACCCTGACACTGGTGAAGCGTTGCGCCTGCGTTATCGATACCTTGATCTGCGCAGTGACCGGATGCAGCGTAACCTGCGGTTGCGTCACCAGGTCATTCGCGCTCTGCGCGGATACCTCGATGATCGCGAGTTCGTCGAGATGGAAACCCCAGTACTGACACGCTCTACGCCCGAGGGTGCCCGCGATTATCTCGTGCCCAGCCGGGTTCATCCGGGTCAGTTTTTTGCCCTCCCACAGTCGCCACAGTTGTTTAAACAACTTCTGATGGTGTCGGGATTCGAACGCTACTATCAGATTGCTCGATGCTTCCGCGATGAGGATCTTAGGGCGGACCGTCAGCCGGAATTTACCCAGTTGGATATCGAGATGTCCTTTGTTGAGGAAAGCGACATCATCGTCGCCATGGAAGAGATGGTCCGTTCGGTATTTGCGGACGTCCTCTCAGTGACCCTGCCGGATCCTTTGCCGCGGTTGACCTACGCGGAGGCGGTGCAACGCTTCGGGACTGACCGCCCAGATCTGCGGATTCCACTCGAACTGGTGGACATCGCTGACCTTATGACCGAAGTGGAGTTCAAGGTCTTTGCCGGGCCCGCGACGACGCCAGGCAGCCGTGTTGCGGTGCTTCGTGTTCCGGGCGGGGCGACGCTCAGTCGACAACAGATAGATAGTTACACTGAATTTGTTAAGCAGTTTGGTGCGGGCGGTCTTGCCTACATCAAGGTGAATCGGATTGCCGATGGGATAAATGGCCTGCAGTCGCCGATCCTGAAATTTCTGCCCGAAGACGTCGTACAACAGGTGTTGCGTCGGTGCGCCGCGGAGGACGGAGACCTCCTCTTCTTCGGTGCGGACCGTGCCCGCGTGGTGAATGATGCTCTGGGTGGCCTGCGGATTCGGTTAGGCCATGATCTTGGCTTGGTCGCAGAAGGCTGGCAGCCTCTTTGGGTTGTTGAGTTTCCGCTTCTGGAGAAGGACACGGAGGCGGGCCGTTGGGTCGCTCTGCATCATCCGTTTACAGCGCCTCACCCCGATGATGTACCGCTATTGGAGAGCGATCCCGGTGCGGTGCGTTCCCGCGCCTACGATCTTGTGCTGAATGGCACCGAAATCGGTGGCGGCTCAATACGTATCCACCAGAGTGCGGTTCAGCAGCAGGTGTTCGCTGCGCTTGGCCTCGATGAAGAGCAGGCGAAGACCCAGTTTGGTTTCCTGCTTGATGCTTTACGCTTTGGGGCGCCACCGCATGGCGGTATTGCATTCGGAATCGATCGTATTGTCTCGATGGCAGTAGGTGAAGACTCGATCCGGGATGTCATCGCCTTTCCCAAAACCCAGAAGGCGTCGTGTCTGCTTACCGACGCACCTGGTGATGTCGATGCACAGCAGATGCGAGAGCTGGGGTTGCGGCTGTCAGGCGTTGCCCAGGCTGGCGGTAAAGCGGCGGGTTGAACTCGAGCTCCTTCAGACCTCCGACGTCCTTCAAGCGGCCGGAGTCTGTTTTGGTGGTGGTTTACACGGATCAAGGCGAGACGCTCCTGTTGCGTAGAACCGGGAACGCCTTCTGGCAATCCATCACCGGCGGTATGAAGTGGCCCGGTGAGGCGCCTGAAGCAGCGGCCCGGCGGGAGGTTCTCGAAGAAACCGGCATTGCAGCGGAGGAGGGTTGGTGTGATCATCAGATTTCCAGATGTTTTCACATCCTTCCCGAATATCGATACTGCTACGGCCCGGGGGTTATCAAGAACGTGGAGCACTTCTTTTCACTGCGTATACCCAGGCGCTGCCCGGTTCAGGTTAATCCGGCAGAGCATGATCTCAGCCGGTGGGAGCAACTTCCAGCGGCTGCAGATTCAGTGTGGTCATGGACAAACCGGATTGCGCTGGCACAGATAGCGCAAGAACTGGTGTAATTGCGGGATAAACAGACCAGGCGGGATGCCGTCAGGTCAATTCTGGCACGGAGAGCCTAAGAAGATGGCGGGGCATAGCAAGTGGGCCAATATCAAGTTTCGCAAGGCCGCTCAGGACGCGAAACGCGGTAAGTTGTTTACCAAACTGATACGTGAGATTACGGTAGCCGCCCGCGTAGGGGGTGGCGATAGCGCATCGAATCCTAGACTGCGAACCGCGATCGATAAAGCCCTGTCTTCCAATATGACCCGCGACACGGTTGACCGGGCGATCAAGAGGGGTACCGGTGAGTTAGAAGGTGTTTCCTACGAAGAGATACGCTATGAAGGCTATGCCCCCGGAGGCGTTGCAATACTGGTGGACTGCACGACCGACAATCGAAACCGCACGGTCGGAGAAGTACGCCATCTTTTTGGCAAGCATGGGGGCAATCTCGGTACAGAAGGTTCCGTAGCCTACCTGTTCAGTAAGACCGGATTGTTTATTTTCGCGCCGGGAACAGACGAAGAAGCGGTGATGGAGGCTGCGGTGGGCGCAGGCGCCAATGATGTTGAGACGGTCGTCGATGGCTCGGTTGAGGTGCTCGCGGAACCTGAAGTGTTTGATGCGGTCAATGATGCGATTCAGGGCGCTGGACTTGAGCCGGAATTAGCGCAGGTGGTTGAGCGCCCGTCAAACGAGACACCTGTGAGCGATGAGGACGCAGAGAAAGTGATACGCCTGATCGATGCGCTAGAGGAACTCGATGATGTACAGGAAGTCTTTACCAATGCCAGTTTCCCAGAGGAATCGGCTCTGAGTGCCTAGGCCCTGTACCGATGCCTTCGGAAACCTTCAGGACTATTGGTATCGATCCGGGCTCCCGGGTAACGGGAATCGGAGTGGTGGAAACGCGCGGCCAGTCGTTGCACTATATTCACAGTGAATGCGTTCGGGTTGGGGCAGGTCCCTTAGGTGCGCGCCTGGTAGCGATTCACCAGCGGATACAGGCCGTGATAGACCGTTTCCAGCCGGCAAGTGGCGCCATTGAGAAGGTTTTCGTTTCCGCGAACCCTCAGTCGGCGCTGGTGCTCGGCCAGGCTAGGGGCAGTGCTTTACTGGCACTGGCTCAGAGTGAATTGGAGATAAGTGAATACAGTGCGCTCGAAATCAAGCGTGCGATCACCGGAACCGGGCGTGCTGGCAAGGAGCAGGTGCAGCATATGGTGAGAGTCCTACTGGGCATGGATCGAAAACCGGCTCAGGACGCAGCCGATGCGCTTGCGTGTGCGATCTGCCATCTGCATCATGCCGAGAGCCGACTCCGTCAAACGGTTGCCGGTGTTTCTGTCCTGGCCGAAGATGCGGGAAGCGCGCGCCGATGATTGGTCAGATCAGTGGCATGCTGGTATACAAACATCCGCCGCAGCTGATGGTGGATGTGGGCGGGGTGGCCTATGAGCTTGAGGCCCCGATGACCGCATTTTATGAACTACCCGAGGTCGGCGAACGTGTTTCGCTGTTTACGCATCTCGTTATTCGTGATGATGCGCACCTGCTTTTCGGGTTTGCTGATCTTCAGCAGCGGGATGTTTTTCGGGTGTTGCTCAAAATCAGTGGTGTCGGTCCACGGGTGGCGCTTGCGCTGCTTTCAGGCCTCACGGCTGATGATCTGGCAGCGTGTGTCGCTGCCGGCGATATCGCTCAGTTGACCCGGGTGCCTGGCATTGGACGCAAGACTGCCGAACGCCTGGTGATCGAACTTCGTGACCGGTTGGAGACGCTTTCGGGCGTTGGTCCGGATTCATCGAACTCCACACTGACACCACAGCAGGATGCCGTCAGCGCATTGATGGCCCTGGGGTATCGCGAAACGGAGGCGAGCCGGGCGATCCGCGCGGTTGAAGTTGATGGTGTGCCTGCGGTGGAGACCCTTATACGTGAAGCGCTTAAAGGACTGTCCCGGGAGGCGCCATGAGTGAACATGATCCTCTGATCAGCCCCAGTGCCGACGATAACTCAAGCCAGGATCACGCCATTGATCGAAGTCTCCGGCCACTGACGCTCAATGAATTTATCGGCCAGCCCAAAGTGCGCGAGCAATTGGGCATCTTTATTGCGGCAGCCAAGGGGAGGGCTGAGGCGCTTGATCATGTTCTGGTGTTCGGTCCCCCTGGCCTTGGGAAAACCACACTCGCACATATCTTGGCACACGAGATGGGGGCAAGTCTGCGCCAGACCTCGGGGCCGGTACTCGAAAAAGCAGGAGACCTTGCCGCCATTCTGACCAACCTTGAGCCACACGATGTGTTATTTGTTGACGAGATCCACCGACTGAGTCCGGCGGTGGAGGAAATTCTATATCCGGCTCTGGAGGATTATCAGCTCGATATCATGATCGGTGAGGGTCCCGCGGCGCGTTCTATCAAATTGAATCTTCCACCCTTCACACTGGTGGGCGCCACAACGCGGGCAGGATTACTGACAGCACCGTTGCGTGACCGCTTTGGCATTGTTCAGCGGTTGGAGTTCTATCCAAGCGATGAGCTGGCCATGATTGTTGAGCGTTCCGCATGCATTCTCGGGCTCGCCAGTGAGACCGGCGGCATCGAAGCGATCGCTAAACGCAGTCGGGGGACTCCGCGCATTGCAAATCGACTGTTGCGTCGGGTCCGAGATTTCGCCCAGGTTAAGGCAGATGGCGTCATTGGTAGCATCATTGCGAATGAGGCGCTGGATCTGCTCGAGGTGGACAATTTCGGGCTCGATGCGTTGGATCGGCGCCTGCTGTCTGCCATCATGGAAAAATTTGATGGCGGCCCGGTTGGGGTTGAGAGTCTCGCTGCCGCTATAGGCGAAGAGCGAGGGACCCTGGAGGATGTGGTCGAGCCGTTCCTGATTCAATCCGGATTTCTGATGCGCACGCCCCGAGGACGTACAGCGACGGCTGCCGCTTACCGGCACTTTGGTCTCAAGGCGCCGGCACAAGATGGATCTCAAGGCGGCCTTTTCAGTCCCGGCAACTGAAGAGGCGCCGCCATGAAAAGGTCAGGAAATACTCATTTGGTTGCCACTGGTTTTCCCGATAATTGCGCTAGGGTCAGTCTCGTTCAGATCTTCTGGTATTCGCGCTGATGGCGGGTACGCAAGTCTTCGTCTGGCCGGTGCGGGTGTACTATGAGGATACTGACGCGGGTGGGATCGTGTATTACGCGAACTACCTTAAATTTATGGAACGGGCGCGTACAGAATGGCTGCGAAACTATGGTATTGATCTTCGACAACTCGCAGCCCAAGAGCGCATGATGTTTGTTGTCCGTTCAGCCAAACTCGACTTTCTCCAGCCGGCCCACCTAGGGGATGCATTGGACGTTTCCGTTGAGGTGCTTCGTCGTCGTCCGGCCAGCGTCACTTTGCGTCAGCAGGTCACATCCTCGGGGGAGGTCCTGTGCACCGGTGAGGTCCAGCTTGCCTGTGTCGAGTCACTCTCAATGCGGCCTTGTCCTCTGCCGCCATTTACTCAGGAAGGGGAAAGTGCCCAATGAACGAAGCCGTCAAAATTGCCGTCAGCAATGAGTCACTGTCAATTCTTGATCTGATTCTGCAGGCGAGTCTGCTGGTACAGATAGTGATGCTGATACTGGTCGCGGCATCACTCGTATCCTGGACCGTGATTTTTACCAAAGCCAGTGTGCTCAAACGACAGCGTCAGGAGGCGGATGATTTTGAAGCCGATTTTTGGTCGGGGGGTGAACTGAATGGTTTGTATCGGAGATGTACGGAAGGTGGAGAAGAGCCTGTTGGGATGACCAGCGTTTTTGTGGCTGGGTATCGTGAGTACAGCCGTATGGCGGGTAACGCTTCCGTTGAAAGAACCGACCTTGTCGAGGGTGTGCAACGTGCCATGCGCGTAGCACTGAGTCGGGAGATTGAGGCGCTCGAAGCCCGTCTGCCTTTCCTTGCTACCGTTGGGTCGACCAGTCCCTATGTAGGCCTTTTCGGTACGGTCTGGGGGATCATGAACTCATTCCGGTCTTTGGGCGCACTCCAGA
This sequence comes from Pseudomonadota bacterium, assembly GCA_018661145.1. Taxonomy (GTDB): domain Bacteria; phylum Pseudomonadota; class Gammaproteobacteria; order Arenicellales; family UBA868; genus UBA868. The sequence goes on from JABJIU010000200.1 coordinate 11,495, forward strand.
GTGTCTCAATCGCAACCGTAGCACCCGGTATCTCTGAAGCGCTGATTGCGACCGCGATGGGACTTTTTGCTGCCATTCCCGCAGTTATCGCTTACAACCGTTTTTCTGCCGGGGCCGAATCTCTCATTGCTCGCTACGACGTATTTGTTGAGGAGTTTGCGAGTATCGTCAACCGACAGGCCGTCAGCGGCCGGCGCCGTGGCGGATAGAAGCTGAGGCCAAACGGATGCGTCCACGCCGCCAGAAGCGCCAGATGAGCGAGATCAATGTGGTCCCGTACATCGATGTCATGCTCGTGCTGCTGGTGATCTTTATGGTAACTGCACCCTTGCTTATGGAAGGCGTCAGCGTCGAACTGCCCCAGGCAAGCGCGAAAGCGGTCTCCGAAAAGAACACCGAACCGTTCGTTGTACACGTCGACAAGAATGAGAAATACTTTATCAACGACGATCCGGAACCGATCCAGACACTTCAGGAGATTCGGATCAAGGCGGATATCGTGATGCGCAACAGTCCTGAGAC
>JABJIU010000182.1 GCA_018661145.1 Pseudomonadota bacterium
CTGCGCTTCGCGATCCGTGAAGGCGGCCGCACCGTCGGTGCCGGGGTGGTCTCGAAGATCCTTGCTTGATTTTTGGGTTAATTAGAAGAACACGTCAGTATTCACCGAGCGCAACGGAACCGAACTATGGCAGTCAACGTCAGCAACCAGAAAATCCGGATACGGCTAAAGGCTTTCGATCACCGCATGATCGACCGGTCGGCGCTGGAGATTGTGGATACTGCCCGGCGAACCGGCGCAGTGGTCAAAGGGCCAATTCCATTGCCCACCCGGAAAGAACGGTTCAATCTTCTGCGCTCGCCGCATAAATACAAGGATTCACGCGACCAGCTCGAAATTCGCGTTCACAAACGGATCATGGATATCGTTGAGCCTACGGATAAAACCGTAGACGCGCTCATGAAATTGGACCTTGCGGCTGGCGTGGATGTCGAAATCAAACTCGGCTGACGCATACGAGCATAAGCAACAGGACAAGAGAGAAAGGTCAGGGAGCAACTGAAGATGGCATTGGGACTTGTTGGAAAAAAGGTAGGAATGACCCGCGTGTTCAGCGATGAAGGCGTCTCTGTGCCTGTAACAGTGGTTCAGGTCGAACCTAACCGGGTGACACAGGTCAAACAAAACGGCTCCGATGGCTACACCGCGCTCCAACTGACCACGGGCGAACGTCGTGCGAACCGGGTGACCAAACCACTGCGCGGTCACTTCGCCAAGGCTGGCACAGAAGCAGGTCGGAAACTCTGGGAATTGCGTGTAGATGCCGAGACAGCGGAAAAGTATCCAGCTGGATCCGAGTTGACCGTAGAGGTTCTTCAAGAAGGGCAGAAAGTTGATGTGCGCGGGACGACCATTGGTCGTGGATTTGCGGGTGTGATGCGTCGCCATGGTTTCGCTGGGGGCCGCGCCACGCATGGAAACTCTAAAGCGCATCGAAAGCCCGGCTCTATCGGACAGAATCAAGATCCCGGTCGAGTATTTAAAGGGAAGAAAATGGCTGGACATATGGGTAACGTGACACGGGTGCAGCAGAATCTTGAGATCGTGCGCATCGATGCGGAGCGAAACCTTCTGTTGATTCGTGGCTCTGTTCCCGGCCCCAAAGGATTCGATCTTCTGATCGAACCTTCGGTCAAGGCAAGAAGCGGCGGCGCGTCCGCGGCAGGCACAGACTGATCGCCTAATTGCCGGGAATCTAGAACGCGCGATAAAGAGTGTATCAACCAGGGCGCCTAAAGCCGACAGCTTTCGCGTCAGAGAATAAGAACTTCGGAACGGTAGAACAAGGAAATTAACGTGGAACACGCAGTCGTAAAAATTGATGGCTCAACGGACCGCAAGGTCAGCCTGGCCGAAACCGTGTTCGGCGTGGAATACAAGGAGCCACTGGTGCATCAGGTGGTCTGTGCCTATCTGGCCGGAGCCCGATCAGGAACCAGTTCCCAAAAGAATCGAGCTGCCGTAAGTGGCGGCGGTGCCAAACCTTGGCGACAGAAGGGTACCGGACGGGCCCGTGCGGGTACAAGCCGGAGTCCTTTATGGAGAAAAGGGGGCAGAGCGTTTCCTGCGTCGGCTCGCAGTTACGGCCAGAAGGTCAATCGCAAGATGTATCGGGCCGCTATACGGTCCATCCTTTCTGAGCTTCTTCGCCAAGAGCGCCTTGTTATCTGTGACGAAATTCAGTTGAGCGAGCCGCGGACAGGGAAAATGGCAACTGCTCTAGGTGGATTGGGCGTGACGGGACGGACGTTGCTGGTGACGGCTGAATACGACGCCAATGTTACCTTGTCTGCGCGCAATCTCATTAGTGTTGAGACTCTGGAGGCGAGCCAATTGGACCCAGTGAGCCTGGTCGGCAGTGACCACATCGTCTTTACTGAGAGCGCACTCCGCAGAGTCGAGGAGGCGCTTCAATGAACCCTGAACGTCTTCACCAGATTTTGTTGGCACCTGTAATCTCGGAAAAAAGCACGACCGCCGCCGATGACGGCAATCAGGTTGTTTTTCAGGTTCTCGTTGATGCGACCAAACTAGAGATCCGAAAGGCCGTCGAAGCTCAGTTCGACGTCTCGGTAGAGGCAGTTCAAGTCATGAACGTTCGAGGTAAGGTCAAACGCTTTGGCCGCACCCCTGGCAAGCGTCCGAACTGGAAGAAGGCGTACGTCAGGCTCGCCGAAGGACAGGACATCGATTTCATGGGTGGCGGTAGTTAGGCCGTCGTTTCGTCAGTAATTACAGGATATCAGGCATGCCAGTCGTCAAACAGAAACCTACCTCTCCCGGTCGTCGCGGGATGGTACGGGTGGTCTCGACCGGCCTCCATAAGGGTCGTTCGCTTCCGTCTCTGACCGAGCACAAGACCGCGATCAATGGACGGAATAACGCCGGCCGTATCACGGTCCGGCACCGTGGTGGCGGCCACAAACGGCATTACCGAGTCATCGACTTTACTCGCACCAAAGATGCGATTCCAGCGCGGGTCGAGAGGTTGGAATACGATCCCAACCGTAGTGCTCATATCGCCTTGCTTCTTTATTCGGACGGAGAGCGGCGCTATATCATCGCCCCCAAGGGATTGTCGGTCGGGGATGCGGTGGCGTCCGGCCCGGACGTTCCGATCCGTACCGGTAACGCAATGCCGCTGAAGAATATCCCTGTGGGAACCGTGGTGCACTGTGTTGAGCTGAAGCCCGGTAAAGGGGCTCAGTTAGCTCGCTCAGCCGGAGCTTCCGTCCAGTATCTTGGCAGAGAGGGAGCTTACGCTCTGATGCGGCTACGGTCCGGTGAGACACGGCGCGTACTTGCGGAGTGCCGCGCCACTGTAGGTGAAGTGGGGAATTCTGAGAATTCCCTTAGGAAGCTTGGAAAGGCCGGCGCGAAGCGTTGGCGCGGGATCCGCCCAACAGTTAGGGGTGTAGCAATGAACCCGGTCGACCACCCACATGGTGGTGGTGAAGGCAGGACGTCCGGCGGCCGTCATCCGGTGTCACCCTGGGGTGTGCCGACAAAGGGCTACCGTACTCGTAGTAACAAACGAACCAACTCGATGATCATTCGAAGAAGGAAGAAATAATTATGCCGCGTTCGGTGAAAAAAGGCCCGTTTGTGGATCATGGTTTGTGGGAAAAGATTTCCAAGGCCCAGCAGGAGGGGTCACGTCGGCCAATTAAAACTTGGTCGCGTCGCTCGATGATCATGCCCGAGTTCGTCGGCCTCACCATCGCCGTCCACAACGGCAGGCAGCACGTCCCGGTGCTCATCACTGAGAACATGGTGGGACACAAACTCGGTGAGTTCGCCGCGACGCGGACTTTCCGCGGTCACGTTGCCGATCGGAAGGTCAAGTAAGGCCGAGCCACCGTACAAAATTCGCAAAAAGATTCAGGTAAAAGAGAAAACGATCATGGAAGTCAGAGCCGTTGCCCGCTTCGTGAGGCTATCTCCGCAAAAAGGCCGATTGGTCGCGGATCAGGTACGTAATCTGCCTGTCGGTAAGGCGCTGGAACTGTTGCAGTTCAGTCCCCGAAAGGCCGCCGGAGTAATTCGTAAGGTATTGGAGTCCGCGATCGCGAATGCGGAACACAACGAGGGCGCGGATATTGATGAGCTAAAAGTCAGCCAGATCATGGTTGACGAAGGGCCAGTGATGAAACGGTGGAGGCCCCGCGCGAAAGGGCGGGCGGCGCCATTGATCAAGACAACAAGCCACATTACTGTCAGCGTGAGTGACGGTGGATCGGGGAGCAATTAATAGATGGGCCAGAAAATTCATCCGAACGGTTTCCGGTTAGGCGTTATTCGCGACTGGGATGCAAAGTGGTTTGCCACCGGAAAGACCTACGCGCGAAACCTGGTTGCCGACCAGACCATTCGCAGTTTCCTGCGCAAGCGCCTCTCTAACGCGGCTGTCAGTCGAATCGAGCTCGTCCGGGCAGGTGAGACCTTAAACGTCACGATCCACACCGGGCGCCCTGGAATTGTGATCGGGAAGAAGGGCGAAGACATTGAGAAACTGCGCAAGGACATTCTCCGACTTAACAACAACGTGCCCGTACAGGTTGCTGTCGAAGAGATTCGAAAGCCTGAACTTGATGCGCTACTGGTTGCGGAAAATGTCTGCCAGCAGTTGGAAAAGCGGATTATGTTCCGCCGCGCGATGAAGCGAGCAGTTCAGAACACCATGCGTATTGGCGCCAAAGGTGTCAAGGTTATGATCTCCGGGCGGCTCAACGGCGCTGAGATTGCCCGCACCGAATGGTATCGAGAGGGCCGTGTCCCATTGCACACGCTGCGCGCGGATGTCGACTACGGTTTTGCGGAGGCTCACACAACCTATGGCGTCATCGGCGTGAAAGTGTGGATCTTCAAGGGCGAAGTCATGCCCGGAAAGGGTGAGGTCGAGACGCCCAGTAACAGTCAGCCGAAGGCTGCCGGTTGAGGATGATCTGAAATGCTTCAGCCCAAAAGAACCAAATTCCGGAAGCAGCAAAAAGGCCGAAACCGCGGTCTGGCTGTGCGCGGCAGTCGGGTCAGCTTTGGGGATTTCGGCCTCAAGTGCACCGGCCGAGGTCGTCTTACTGCCCGGCAGATCGAATCGGCCCGACGGGCAATCAACCGTCACGTCAAGCGTGGCGGCCGAGTCTGGATCCGAGTGTTCCCTGACAAACCCGTCTCCAAAAAGCCACTCGAAGTCCGGATGGGAAAGGGGAAGGGTAACCCAGAGTACTGGGTAGCTCTGGTGCAACCGGGTACCATGCTTTATGAGATCCAGGGTGTGGACGAAGAGTTGGCGCGCGAGGCGTTCCGTCTTGCCGGGGCCAAATTACCCGTCGCCACCTCTTTTGTGAAACGGCAGGCGGCCTAGGAACATGGCAGAGAAAAAGGTTTCAGAACTAAGTGCATCGGAACTCAAGAGTGAGTTGCTTGATTTACGAAAAGAACAATTTAACCTGCGGATGCAGCGGAGCACGGGCCAACTGGCAAATCCGTCCCGTTTCAAGGCGGTTCGGCGGCAAATCGCCCGGATCAAAACCCGCATGGTTGATCTCAACAGGACGGTTTCATGAGCGAAGAGAAAGTTGAAGCAACGTCCGGGCGTTCCCGGAGCGTTCAGGGTAGTGTCGAGAGCGTCAAGATGGATAAAACTATCACGGTGCTGGTCGAACGCCAGTTGCAACATCCGTTGTACAAGAAATACATCCGTCGATCGACACGGCTTCATGCCCATGACGCAGAGAACGAGTGCCAAAAAGGGGACGTCGTGATCATAGAAGAGTGTCGACCGATGTCTAAGTCAAAGAGTTGGCGCCTGGTAAAGGTGGTCAGCCGGCTAGAGCAGGCTGCCGGCTGAAGTCCTCGATCCGATAATGAGTCACGGACCAAGAGCCACACTAAAAACAACTATCTCCTTCAAATTAATGACACGAATTAAACGCTACAGGCCGGTATAGAAAAATGATCCAGATGCAGAGTAACTTGAACGTTGCCGACAACAGCGGTGCCCGCCGAGTGCAGTGTATTAAGGTGTTGGGAGGCTCCAAGCGCCGTTATGCGGGCGTAGGAGATATCATCAAGATCAGTATTAAAGAGGCCATTCCGAACAGTCGGGTGAAAAAAGGGGATGTCTATAACGCGGTGGTCGTCCGCACCAAGCATGGGGTCCGTCGCGGGGATGGATCCCTGATTCGTTTTGACAACAACGCTGCAGTCCTGCTCAACGCGCAGTACCAACCTGTTGGCACCCGCATCTTCGGGCCGGTCACCCGCGAGCTGAGGTCGGAACGCTTTATGCGCATCATTTCGTTAGCGCCAGAAGTCCTGTGATTGTTTGAGGTTGCGAGACTAAATACATGAAGAAATTTCGAAAAGGCGACGATGTCGTGGTGCTGACAGGTCGTGACAAAGGCAAGCGTGGGACCATTCTGCGGGTCCTCGACGATGAGCGTGTGCTCGTTGACAGCGTCAACGTAGTCAAGAAGCACACGCGACCCAATCCCAATAAAGGGGAGACGGGCGGGATCATTGAAAAGGAGTCTCCGATCCGGCTGTCGAACCTCGGGATGTACAACCCAAACAGCAAGGAACCCGATCGGGTCGGCTTTAAGTTTCTCGAAGACGGCAGCAAGGTGCGGGTGTTTCGTTCAGACGGAGAAATGATCGACGTCGGCTGAAGTCGACAGGCGAATTACCATGGCACGACTGCAAGAGCATTACCAGAAAACCGTTGTTCCAGCTCTGATGGAACAGTTTAAATATTCCAGCGCCATGCAGGTGCCGCGAATTACCAAGATTACGTTGAATATGGGGGTGGGCGAATCCGTCGTTGATAAAAAGGCGATGGAAGGGGCCGTAGACGATCTTACGAAGATCGCTGGCCAGAAACCTATTGTCACGAAAGCGCGCAAGTCTGTCGCCGCCTTCAAAATCCGGGACGGTTGGCCGATTGGCTGCAAGGTCACGCTTCGGCGCGATCGGATGTACGAGTTTTTGGATCGCCTTATTACGGTTGCGTTTCCACGGGTTCGGGACTTCCGGGGTTTGTCTGCGAGGGCGTTTGATGGCCGGGGCAACTTTAGTGTCGGCTTAAAGGAGCAGATCGTTTTTCCAGAGATTGA
>JABJIU010000177.1 GCA_018661145.1 Pseudomonadota bacterium
CATTCGGCACAGCCGGAACTGGCAAAGGATTTCCTGATATTTCTGCTGTCTGACGAAGTTCAGGCGATACTCCCAACTAGCAACTGGATGCTGCCCGCCGTGCGCACGGAACAAGCGTTGCCGGAAGCTTTTCGCGATAACGAGCTTCCGAAAACAAGCTTAAGTTTTGAGCCATCCGAAGTCAGTGCGGAACGAAGACAATGGATCAAACGCTGGCTCACAACCCTCGCTCAGTGAAACCTGCTTTTAACACCCAACGGTGGTTCGGGCTCTGGCCTGGGCTGATTGTGGCGTTGTTACTGGCTGTGTTGATTGTGGGCACACTCACGGCGGTGGGGGGTGCATCTCACTCGTTTTCCGTTGCCGTGACACTCTTCGATCCCTACGTTCTTCAGGTCATGCGATTCACAGTGTGGCAGGCCACTCTCTCAACGCTGATTAGCGTCATCCTCGCAATACCCGTCGCACGGGCGTACGCCAGACGTCCGGTATTTATCGGCCGAGGCATCCTGATTACGCTGATGGGGCTGCCCGTGGTCATGCCGGTCATTGTCGCGGTGTTCGGTATTGTGGCGGTTTATGGACGGTCGGGACTGCTGAATACGGTGCTTCAGCCAGCAGGGCTTACCATCCCTCTCGAGATTTACGGCCTGACCGGAATTTTGTTAGCGCATACCTTCTTTAACCTGCCGCTCGCGATCCGGCTGATGTTGCCTGCCTGGGATCAGGTCACGGCAGAAAACTGGCGCACGGCCAGCACGCTCGGCATGTCGAGTGGACAACTCTTTCGTTTTGTCGAATGGCCGGCGATCAGCGCCTTTCTACCGGGGGTGGTTGTCATTGTTTTCCTGCTCTGTTTCACCAGTTTTGCGGTGGTCCTGACCCTCGGCGGCGGACCTTCCGCCACTACCATTGAGGTGGCGATCTACCAAGCACTGCGTTTTGAATTCGATCCCGGACAGGCCGCCATACTGGCACTCACGCAATTGTTTTTATGCGTTTGTAGCGCATTGCTCCTGATTCGCGGGCTGCGTGTACTTACACCCACACCGGGCCGGAGCAGTGGCCCAGCGATCCGCCCGGACACGGCCGCACGCTTCGGAAAACTTCTGGATTTCAGCGCAATCCTTGTGTGCAGTCTTTTTGTGTTTGCGCCGATCGCCGCGCTGGTGCTATCTGGCCTGCAAGGACCTTTGGTTTCGGTCATCCTGGATATCGGCCTGTGGCAGGCTGCTGCACGGAGTCTTGGCATCGCGGTGATGGCGACAAGCCTGGCTGGTGTCATGGCCTTTGGCCTGGCAACCACCGCGCGATTCCTGACCCTCGAGCGTAGGCAACATAGGGCCAAGGAGTTGACGCTCCTGATCGGCTCTGTGACCCTTGCGGTTCCGCCGATGGTTATCGGTACCGGGTTGTTCCTGATCGCGCTGCGCATAGATCTGGTCGGCAGTTCCACACTGCTGATGATTGCAATCGTCAACGCGGTGATGGTGCTGCCCTATCTTTTGCGCAGTATTTCGCCGGGACTGATCAGTTCCGGCCAGCAGTACCAGAAACTGTGTGCACAATTGGGCCTCAGAGGTTGGCAACGATTCCGTCGGGTAGATTGGCCAATGATCCGAAGACCCGCCGCATTTGCCCTCGCCCTGGGCGGGGCACTCTCTTTCGGCGACATGGGTGTAGCCGCGCTATTCGATACTACCGGCCACATCACCTTACCGGTCATGCTCTACCACCGCATGAGCGCCTACCGTTTCGACGAAGCGGCCGTTACGGCGCTGGTTCTTGCCCTCATGTGCGTGGCCCTCTTTTGGCTAGTGGACCGCGGCCTGTCGCGATGACCTTCCTGAAAATAGATAACCTTCAGTTTTGCCTTGGTGACTGGCAGTTACAGGCCTGCCTTCAGGCTAAACGGGGCGACTGCATCGCGCTAATCGGGCCAAGCGGGGCTGGGAAATCGACATTGCTTTCGCTTATCGCAGGATTCGAGCAACCGGACGGTGGGAGAATCTTGGTTCAGGAACAACGCATCGATGCACTTGCGCCTGCTGCACGGCCTGTCACAATGATGTTCCAGGAAAATAATCTCTTTAATCACCTCACGCTGTATCAGAACATCGCATTGGGCTGTCACCCGGGCCTGAAACTCACCAACGACCACTGCGAACTGATCGAGGAGGCACTGAACGCAACGCAGTTGAAGTCTCTTCGATCCCGAAAACCCGCTGACGTTTCCGGTGGTGAACGCCAACGGGCAGCGCTCGCTCGCTGTCTTTGTCAGAAACGTCCTCTGCTACTGCTGGATGAACCCTTTACTGGTCTGGATCCTCGACTGAGGACTGAGATGCATGATCTAGTGGATGCACTGCGCAAGAACCACGGCCTCACAGTCATCGTGGTCAGTCACCTACCCCAGGAGGTTGCCAGAATTGCAGACACTCTTGCCTTCATGCACAACGGCAAGATTCAGGAACACGGGCCAACTGACGAAACCCTGGCCAAACCGGAAAGCTCTGAACTGAAAGAATACCTACACTTCACGGCCGCAAGTTAAAATAGATGGGTGTTTCTAAGAGACTTCAGACATGGTTTTTCGTACACTTTTTCTTGCCATCCTCGCGTTACTGATGCAGCCGGTAAGTGCAGATAGCGACGACTGCACCATGAATCTCGATTTTTCCAAACGCTATCTCGCCAGCGATGAGTCGGTGCGACTGTGTGATGCTTACGCGGATACGGTTCTGCTGG
>JABJIU010000148.1 GCA_018661145.1 Pseudomonadota bacterium
TTTGTTGTTGTCCCACTCCGCCATTCTCGACCGCCTTCGTGCCCGGGCGCGCTTTCTTGATCGCCTGTTCGGGCTGATCCTGATCGGGCTCGCCATCCGGGTCGCAATTTAGTCGGATTTTCTCCCTCCGATGAAATGTTGCGGTGCCGCAGTATCTATAAAGCGACTGAATTATTTTGAGAAAACAATTATTCAATAATAGTATTTTTAAGGTTTTCTCTGAAGGACCTTAGTTGACAATGTGTATGATGCGGTGCACCATTATGGCCTGAAACAAAGCGTGGGCATGCATCTGGCTTGCCGCACCAGCGGTCGTGGGAGGCCAACATGAAGATTCAAGATAAAGTCGGAATCGTCACAGGCGCCGCGAGTGGCATCGGTCGCGCTACGACTCTGGAACTTGTCACCCAGGGCGTCAAAGGCATTGCCCTGGTTGACCTCAGCGAAACCGCTGTAGTTGAACTTGCCCAACAGATCAACGAGTCGGCCGGCCGGGAAGTGGCCCTCGCTTTTGCCGGGGACGTGACGGATGCCGAGTTTCGGGCGCGGGTGTTCGACGAAACCTCTCATCATCATGGCATTATCCAGATCATGGTCCCATCGGCAGGAATTTTCAGGGACAGGCTTGCCGTAAAAATCGAGCGCGACACCGGCGAAGCCAACATTTATCCCGCTGATGTCTTTCGCCAGGTGCTTGAGGTCAATCTCATCCACCCAGTCTACTGGGCGATGGAAACGATCGCACGCATTGCAGTAGATCGGAACCGCCAGGGTCTCAAAAAATGGCACCCCGACGAGAAAGTGCAAGGCACGATTATTTTCATCGGCTCAGTTTCTTCTCAGGGTAACCGTGGGCAGGTCTCGTACGCGAGCACCAAGGCCGGTCTTGAAGGCGCCGCCTCCACACTGATGAAGGAAGCAATGTTCCACGGTGTGCGCACCGGGGTTATCCATCCGGGATTTGTGGATACGCCGTTGCTGCAGGGGATGCCCGAGGGGTATGTTGAACAGCAGATTCTTCCCGACACTCAACTGGGACGGCTGATCCGCCCCGAAGAAATCGCCGATGCGATCTGCTTCATGATCCGCAACTCCGCCGTCAGCGGCCAACTCTGGGCCGATGCTGGCTGGCACCCCGCAGCCGCTTGAGCCGCGGGGCCTGGGGTCTTATGATCGGATCCTGATCCAACGCTGTGACCGGTCGTTTTGGCCGTCACCATCGACGCGCCTATGAATAAATTCCCTCTCGATCCTGCGTGGATCGGCAAGACCTTCGACGACTTTCTGTTCCGACCCCATAAAGGCATCACGTCGAGCCGTGCCGCCATTGGGCTACGCTCGCAACTGACCAGCGTGCTGGCTCTGGAACTGCCGATTGTCTCTTCCAATATGGACAGCGTCACCGGGGGCGACATGGCCCAGACGATGGCCCTCGAAGGTGGGTTGGGTGTCATCCACAGGGGACAGAGCATTGAACGCCAGTGTGAGACCGTGGCAAGGGTCAAACGCAGCCACAGTGCTGTGATTGAGCAACCGCGGACGCTGCCGGTGGGTTCTACCATCGGCGAAGCGCGTGTTTTCGCCCGGCGGCATAAGATCAACGGGATCCTGATCGAGACCGCGCCCGGCAGTGCGATTCTCGCGGGCGTACTGACCCGCAGGGATATTCCCTGGGACCGCTCACATGACAACGAAGCGGTAGAGAATTTCATGACGCCCATGGCGCAATTGAAAACGGCCGGGCCTGACGTCGCCACGGAAGAGGCCGCGCGGATCATGTTCGAGGGAAGAATTGAGCGACTGCCCCTGGTGGATGACGAAGGCCGGATTCACGGGCTGATTACCCGCAAGGATGTTCGCTTCCTGCGTGAGCGACCCTTCGCAAGCAAGGATGCCAAGGGTCGGCTGCTGACCGGAGCTGCCGTCGGTTGTGCCGGCGACTTCATGGAGCGCGGGCAAGCATTGCTTGAAGCAGGAGCCGACTCGCTCTTTGTTGATATCGCCCACGGTCACTCGCTGGTGATGCAGCAGGGAGTCGAGCGTCTGCGCGCCGAGTTCCCACAAGTGCCACTCATCTGCGGCAACGTTGCCACCGGTTCCGGCGTGCGATTTATGTGTGAACTGGGGGCGGATGCCGTAAAGGTCGGGGTTGGTCCGGGAAGAGGCTGCCGGACACGACTCGAAACCGCCGCCGGGGTACCGCAACTTCAGGCGATCCGGGAAGCCTGGTGTGAAGTCGGCGGTGAAATCAACATCATGGCCGATGGTGGCGTTCGATACGACAAGGATATCTTCCTGGCACTGGCCTGTGGAGCAGACACAGTGATGCTCGGCAGCGCGCTGTCTGGTACCGACGAAGCCCCTGGGCGGGTGATTGAGGATCCGGCCACGCATACCAAGAAAAAGATCTACCGCGGCATGACCTCTCCTGAAGCAGTGATGGAATCACTTTACGATTCAGAGGACTCAGACGCCGTCGATGCTGCCCTGGCAACTCCACCTGAAGGTCAGGAAATCCAGGTACCTTATCGCGGCAGCGTCGTCGACATCCTGCACCGGATCCGCGGTCACCTGCGCTCGGCCGTGAGTTATGCCGGATGCGAATCCCTGGAGAAGGCAAGAACGGCGATCCTGCCGGATCCGCTTGAGTACCTGATCACACTTTCCGAGGCGTCCCGAAGAGAGTCCTACGAACGCTGAAGTGTGGTCACCAGTGTGAATGCCTACTGGATCCGGCATAGCACAACCACCGCATGTCGAACGGGTTTTCTGGCCGCTGCTGGGTAATGGGCACCCCGTGCTTGAATACCGTCACGCACCGTGTCCGGGTCGTGCTGTCGCTAATTGCCGGGGGTCTTGGCGGAGCGGCGTTCTTCTGGCTTTCACTGCCGCTTCCGTGGATGCTGGGGTCCATGTTAGTCGTGTCAGCAGGTGCCATGGGCGGACTGCCCTTTCGTCGCTCCGTCCGGCTGAGACAAGCGATGATCGCCGTCATGGGGCTGATTCTGGGCAGCTATTTCACTGCCGATAAGCTTTCCCAACTGGGTCTGTGGTCGCTGGCTCTGCTTTTGGTCAGTATCTATGTCGTCCTTATGACCGGGATCTCTCTGGGTGTCTTTCGTCGCTTTGGTCGGATGAACCTGCCGACCGCCTACTTTTCAAGCATGCTCGGGGGTCTGGGGCCAATGACCATCGCTGGAGAAGAGGCCGGTGGGGACAACCAGTTGATACCAATCGCGCATGTGATCCGGATCTTCTGCGTGGTGTCCTCGGTGCCCATCTATCTGGTGCTCGTACAAGGGGTTGACCTTGCACCTCCACCCTTCGTGCTTTCTGAACTCATTGCCATACCGAACTGGCGCCACTGGTTGATCTGGGGAGGCTGCGCGATGGTTGGGTTTTTCGGCGCCCGCGCTATCCGGATACCGTTTGGTGAAATTCTTGGGCCCATGCTGTTGTGTGGTGCCGCCTATGTCTCCGGACTGGTCACGGTCGCCCTGCCGGCATTTGTGACGATTGCGGCACAGATTGTCATCGGTACTTCGATTGGCACACAGTTTGCCAACCTCCGTGGACGCCATGTGCTGCGTACCGTCGTGACCTCGCTGGGATCCACCGTCGTCATGCTCGTAGGTGCACTGGTCATCGCTGAACTGATGGCGCCTGTGCTCAGGATCGACCCGCTTTCGCTGCTGCTGGCGCTGGTGCCGGGGGGTCTCGTCGAGATGGGACTGATCGCAATTTCGTTAAACGCCGATACCGCGTTCATCAGCGTGATGCATACCTGGCGGTTCATCCTGATCGCCGTCAGCGCACCGCTGCTGTTTGCGCTCTTTTGGCGTGGGCTCCCACGGACCGGGCGTCATCCCCCGACGAGCGCCGACAATCCCGACGTAAGATCCGGGTAACGCACATCCACCCCGAGATGTTCGCGCATCCGGGTGTTATCAATTCTCTTGGATTCAGCGAGATAGGAGCGCATCTCCGCACTCAGAGCAGCAGTGGCTTCCCGCTTGTCGACAACCGGCGGACGGGGCAGGCCGGCCGCATCCGCAACGCTGAAGAAAAAATCTGTCATGGTCGACGGGTGGCCGTCGCTGACGTTATAGACCGGCAGGGGATGCTCAATCCGGGTAGCGGCAAGACAGGTGCTGATCAGGTCTTCCACATGTACCCGGTTGCTCCAGGGCGCAAACTCGGGTGCCAGCACTGGCAGACCGTCGCGCAAACGTTTGAGGGGCAGCTTTCCTGCGCCATAGATTCCCGGAATCCGAAGCGCCACCATCGTAATATCGTGCGCCTGACACCAACTGCGCATGACCTGCTCGGCATCGACTCTCCGACGCGCTCGGCCGGTCCGGGGCGCGAGGACGCGATCCTCGGTCACCCATTCGCCCTGACAGTCTCCATAAACCCCGGTGGTACTGATCAGCACCACCCGGGAAGGTCGTTCGCCGGACTCACCCGCGCACTGAATAAAGCAGCGCAGCCGCCGGTCCTGATCGCCCTCCGGCTGAGGTGGCACAAACCAGTAGAGGACCCACCCGCGAAGGGCGCCTGTGCCGGGGCACTCGGTTTCAAGGTCGGTACTCACCGCCTCGATACCCTCTCGGTTCAAACGTTCCGCGCTTTCGGCCGTGCGCACCATCGCCGCCACGGTACCGCCATCAGCGAGCTCGCGCAGGGCCACTTGGCGACCCACATAACCACACCCCGCAAATAAACTGTCCATCGACGCCTAACGGCTTGCGGTCAGGGTGCCGGCGGTTGTCAGCTTCGCCACTGTAACTTCAGCCCTTTTGCATTTCAGCGTGCCGCTGACCTCCGCGGTCATGTCCGGCGGGGTAATCACCCCCTGAATACGGGCGGCCTTGGCCCCGAAAGGACAGCCCGCATCATTAAGACTGGATATATTCGTCGCGCTCAGCAGTGAGCTCAGGTCATCGATCGACGCCTGTAGCCCCCAATTTCCGGCGTTGTCGACGACTCCCGTAATCGTAACGTCACGAACGGACAAAAAGGCCAGGCCATCTTGCGTGACCTCAACTGAAATACTCTCGGTACGCTGATCCGTTGCTGAACCCAGCGCGACCACATCGGCAGTTGAAGTCAGTGAGATCGTGCCGATGTAGGTGCCCGTATAGGCGCCTGTTGCATCGCCTCTGGAGACAGTCAGTTCGATGCCACTGCTCGAGGAACTGGCACAGCCAACCAGCATCAGTGCCACGACGAGCGACATGAGTCCGCAATATTTCACCATGGGAATGGTTCGAATCCCTAAGCTGCTGGCGAGTGCGCCACGCTGGATAAAGAGGTCATATGAAAACCCTACAAACCGGAATGATTGCGCTCAGGACCCGCGCAGTATTTAGGATTACATTGTACCGGTACTGTCAAAGCCGTCGCGCTTCGTTCCGAAAAGTGTGGGCGACTGTTATCATGTCGGTTTGCAGTGAAAGATGAGCGGCGCAGGCGGTATACCCCTTTGCCGCAAGCGAACATGCGAGCGATTCCGGAGAACCCATGGACGAAACGACCCGCACCCGACTTGAGGCAGCCGCGTTCCGCGGATTGGTAGCACACCTGCGCGAGCGCACCGATGTGCAGAACATCGATCTGATGAACCTTGCCGGTTTTTGCCGTAATTGCCTTTCCAAATGGTATCTGACGGCTGCCGACGAAGAAGACGTTGAGATGGACTACGGTCGTGCACGCGAGATCGTCTACGGTATGACCTATGACGAATGGAAGCGCGAATACCAGCACGAAGCCAGCGAGGAGCAGAAAGCGACTTTTGAGGCGACCAAACCGATGCATGCAAAAATCAGCGGCCACAGTAAAGCCTGAATCCGATGAATACCCTTGAAGTCCGCCAGTTGCCCTGCCTTTCGGACAACTACGGCTATCTGGTCCACGATCCTGACAGCGGACTAACTGCTGCGATTGATACGCCCGAAGTGGCACCGATTCAGGAGGCGCTTGACGCAAAGGGCTGGAAACTGGACTTTATTTTCAATACCCATCATCACGACGATCACGCCGGCGGCAACCTGCAGTTGAAATCACAAACCGGGTGTCAGATTATTGGGCCGGCCGCGGATGCGGAGAGGATCCCCGGGATCGACCGCACCGTCGGCGAAGGGGATACGATCATGCTGGGCGCCTGGCCGTTTACGGTTCACGATACGCCTGGACATACCCGTGGCCACATCGTTTACCACTGCCTGCCGGCCAATATCGGCTTTGTTGGCGACACGCTGTTTGCACTTGGCTGTGGCCGTCTTTTCGAAGGCACACCGCAGCAGATGTGGACATCACTGCAGAAAATCTTGTCCTGGCCGGACGAGACCCTGATCTACTGTGCCCACGAGTACACTCAGGCCAATGCCCGTTTTGCTCTCTCGGTGGAGCCGAATAACGCTGATCTCGTCGCCCGCAGCAATGAAATCGATGCGGCCCGGCAACGGGGTGAGCCGACGGTGCCCACGACCGTAGGGCTGGAGAAAAGGACAAATCCCTTTCTGCGGCCGGATAGTGACCACCTGCAGCAAACCATCGGCCTGAGCGGCCAACCCCTGGTGGACGTGTTTGCCCGAACCCGTGAACTCAAGGACCAGTTCTGACACGTCTCAACGTGCTCACGTGATCCCAAACATCCACTTCCATCAATGACCCGCCCTTCGGCACCTTCTGCCCGTTCCAAAGTCCGACGCCTGCGCGAACTCGCGCGTTATGACCGGTCTAGCGTCAATGCCATTCTCGATGAAGCCACGGTGTGTCATGTGGGGTTTGTCGACGAGGGTCAACCCTTCGTGATCCCGACTGCCATCGCACGCATTGATGATCACGCATACATACACGGCAGCCGGGTCAGCAGAATGCTGAAACAGCTGGCGGCGGGAAGCTCGGCGTGTATCACCGTAACGCTGCTCGATGGGATCGTGGTGGCGCGCTCTGCTTTCAACTCTTCGATGAACTACCGCTCGGTTGTCATTCTCGGCAGTGGAGAAAAAGTCACCGGAGAAGACAAGAAAATTGCGTTGGATGCCTTCACCGAACATCTGATCCCCGGACGCACTGCCGACATTCGGGTATCCCGGTCGAAGGAACTGGCAGCAACGACCGTCGTACGATTCGGCCTTGGGGAAGCATCGGTCAAGATCAGTGAAGGCCCGCCAAGCGACGAAAAGTCTGACTATGAGAGCAACGTCTGGGCTGGCGTCATTCCGCTGAGACTCCAAAGCGGTAAGCCCCAGCCAGATCCTCGCTTGAAACCTGGCATTTCCATGCCAGCATATATCGGTAAGCGAAAAACGTGATTGGCTGCCGACCAAGATTGCCGACCGCTTCCACCGATCGTCGTTGAACAGCATGAACAGCGCGGCGCGGATTGCGATTGATATCGGTGGAACCTTTACCGATGCGGTCCTGCAGGTGGGCCCCACCCGCTATACCGCTAAGGTACTGACGACGACACACAATCCGGCCGAAGGATTCATGGAGGGGGTTTCACAACTGCTCTCGCAGTCGGGCACCTCTCCTGCTGATGTGGCGCTCATCACCCATGGCACCACGCTTGCCACCAATGCACTGATTGAGCGGCGCGGGGCAAAAACCGCGCTGATTGTGACCGAGGGGCATCGCGACTCTCTTGAGATCGGTTATGAAAACCGCTTCGATCAGTACAACTTTGATGCTGATCGTCACCCGCCCCTGGTACCAAGGCGACTGCGCTGGACTGTGGCGGAGCGAGTCGATTATCGGGGGCAGATTCTCAGGCCTCTCGATGACGCCTCAGTTGAAGGCCTCGTTGAGCGCATTCGCGAGGCACAGATAGAAAGCGTTGCGGTAGGCCTACTGCATGCGTACGCCAACCCAGTTCACGAGCAGCGTATCCGGGACCTACTGCAAAAGCATTTACCCGATATCGCCGTATCGCTTTCGAGTGAAGTCTGTCCCGAAATTCGCGAATACGAACGCCAGAGTACTGCCTGTGCCAATGCGTATGTTCAGCCACTCATGGCGAGCTACCTGGTTGAGGTTCGCGAGCGTCTGGTCAGCGATGGCTTCAATTGTGCCTGCCTGCTGATGACCTCAGGGGGGCACCAGGTCACCATCGATACGGCGGCGGCCTTTCCGGTACGCCTGGTCGAATCAGGTCCTGCCGGCGGCGCCATCCTTGCCGCCCATATCGCCCGCACTCTGGGCGAGTCCTCAATACTGTCCTTTGATATGGGTGGCACCACCGCGAAAATCTGCCTGATTGATGACTGCACCCTGCCGCTATCGCGAACCTTTGAGGTTGATCGTGCGCATCGTTTCATGAAGGGCAGCGGTATGCCGATCAAGATTCCCGTGGTCGACATGGTCGAAATCGGCGCTGGTGGTGGCTCACTGGCGAACGTCGATGACCTCGGCCGGGTCACCGTAGGGCCGGAGAGCGCCGGTGCCGAGCCAGGGCCTGCGTGCTATGGCCGCGGCGGTGAGAGCGCGGCCGTCACCGATGCCAACCTCATGCTGGGCAGACTGGACGCTGACGAATTCGCCGGCGGGCGGATCCCGCTGAACACAACAGCCGCAAAACAGGCTATTCAAAACGCGGTTGGTAATGCATTGAAAACCGATGCCGCCGGCGGCGCCCAGGCGGTAATCGAAATTGTCGACGAAAACATGGCCAGCGCAGCGCGTGTGCATGCAGTTGAAAAAGGACTGGATGTAACCGAACGCACCCTAATCGCTTTCGGCGGAGGCGCACCGTTGCACGCGATCGCGGTGGCCCGCAAGCTCGGCATCGGTCGGGTGATCATTCCCCGGGACGCGGGTGTCGGATCTGCGATCGGGTTTTTGCTTGCCCCAGTCGCCTTCGAAGTTGTGCGCAGCCGCTTCACTCTGCTCGAGCATCTCGAACCAGAAGCCATCAACGCTCTGTTTCAGGAAATGGAAGAGGAAGCAGGCGCGACGGTACGCCTCGGTGCAGGTGATGCGTCCATATCGACGGTCCGGCATGCCTTTATCCGCTATGCAGGCCAGGGACACGAAATCAAGATCCAGCTTCCGGATCGGCCGTTGGCCGCCGACGACCACAAAACGATTGCTCAGACCTTCGATAAAGCCTACCGGGCCCAGTATGGCCAGGGCATCCCCGGGGTACCTCTTGAAATCCTGACCTGGTCACTCACGGCATCAGCTCCGGTGAGTGAAGACATCCGCGCGCAGATTGAACACGCATCACCTGAAACACAGCAAAGCGCCCGCCAGCGCATGGTTTGGATGCCGGGAACCGACCATCCAGCCGAATGCTCGGTGGTTGCCCGACAAGCGGTCTCAGCAGCACATCCGGTTACAGGCCCCGCCGTCATCACCGAAGACCAGACCACGCTGGTGGTGCCCGCAGGGTGGACGCTCGACGCAAACGCGTATGGTGACCTTGTGGCAACGACAGACCTTGCAGCGTTAGAAGATCTGCAGGCGTCTTCCGTATCAAACGCAATTCAGCGTCAGGTTGTCTGGAACCGCCTCATCAGTATTGTCGAAGAACAGGCCCAGGCTCTGATCCGCACAGCCTTCTCAACCACCGTACGCGAGGCCGGCGATCTTTCTGCCGGCATCTTTGATCTCTATGGACGTATGCTGGCACAGGCCGTCACCGGCACGCCGGGTCACGTCAACGCCATGGCGACCTCAGTCGGCTATTTTCTTGAAGAGATACCGCTGGAGCGTATGCAGCCTGGCGATGTGTACGTCACCAACGATCCCTGGCTTGGCACCGGTCATCTTTTTGACTTCACAGTTGTGACTCCCGCCTTTATAGGTGATCGTCTCGTGGGGCTCCTGGCCTCGACAGTGCACGTCGTCGACATCGGCGGCAGGGGCTTTGGACCCGACGCCGGCCAGGTCTTTGAAGAGGGGCTGTGTATACCGATCCTGCCGCTGTTTGAGCAGGGCGAACCGTCTGAGGCCGTAATGGCAATCGTGCGTGCCAATGTGCGGGAGCCCGATCAGGTCATCGGCGATCTGTATTCTCTGACGGTAGGCAACGCGGTCGGGTGCAACAGACTGGCTGAGATGATGCAGGAATTCGCTTTAAATGATCTTGAAGAGATCAGTGAACATATCATTTCCCGCTCCCGCAGGGCGGTTCTCGATGAAGTCGCAGGACTGCCGAAGGGTACCTGGACTCACGAGATGACCGTGGACGGTTACGGCGAACCGGTAACACTGAAAGCGAGTCTCACCATCAGCAAGCAGGGTATCGAGGTTGACTTCGACGGGACCTCTGCCGTCTCACCTTTCGGGATTAACGTGCCGCTTAGTTATACACAGGCCTACGCGTCCTTCGGGGTACGCTGTATCATCGCTTCAGCGATCCCCAATAACGCCGGGTCGCTGGAACCGATCCAGGTCAGTGCACCGGAAGGGTGCATCCTCAACGCGCCACGGCCACACGCAGTGGCCGTGCGCCACGTGATCGGTCAGATGCTGCCGGATGTGGTCCTCGGGTGCCTGGAAAAAGCCCTGCCGGGACGAGCCCCGGCGGAGGGCAGTTCAAGTCTGTGGAATCCGATGATGACCGGGGGCCCAGGCCTTCTGGACGGTGCCGATTACGGTGATGCCACACCGTTTTCAGTCACCATTTTTCACTCAGGTGGTACCGGAGCGCGCCCCTGGCGAGACGGTCTTTCCGCAACCGCCTTCCCGTCCGGCGTGCGTAACACCCCTGTCGAAATCACTGAGTCCATTGCGCCTGTGATCTTCCACCAAAAGGAACTGCGCGAAGGCTCCGGCGGGGACGGGCAATATCGCGGCGGACACGGACAGGTGATTGAAATCTCACATGCCGAGGGTGCGCCCTTTGCCATCTATGCACTTTTTGACCGGGTGGATCACCCGGCGCGGGGCCGCCACGGGGGCAGCGACGGCGTTGCGGGTACAGTCTGTCTCACCAGTGGCAAAAAACTCAAAACCAAAGGCAAGCAGATCATTCCGGCCGGTGAGCACCTACTGATGGAACTGCCCGGCGGGGGCGGGTATGGCGACCCGGCCAAGCGCGACCCGGCGCTTCGACAAAGAGATCAGGATAACGATCTCGAATAGCCGGGCCCCTCAGGGCCGATCAATAATGGATTGTTCACGCTTGAAGGGCACGCTGTCAGGATCCGGTCGGTTGTCCATCTCCCGGGCGGCCCGATGGCCATCGTAGACTGCCGCTGCGATGGTGCTGGGCGCCATGCAGTCGCCGATGCGTAAAAGACCGAAGGGCAGTTCATCCAACTGTTCCTGCGCCTCTCCTGCCAGCGAAAAGTAAAGACTGTTCTGGGGCGCACGCAAAGTCACCATCACCAACGCAGGCGTCTCGACCGAAAGCAGCCGGTCTGTCGTGTTGCAGGCAAAACTAACCGAGTCAGAAGCGACACCAGTGATGGTATGTTTTACGATCAACGTCACACCCCGATCGAGTAAAGCCTTTTCGATGCGGTGCTGTTCCATGGTGTTCTGTGTCCAACAGGAGACTTCGGGACCCGGCGTCACCAGAGTTACCGTCTTGCCGCCGTCGGCCAACAGTTGCGCAATCACCCCGCCCATATAGTAATGGTCATCGTCGTAGACCAACACTGAGTCAGTGCTGGGCAACTGTCCCGCCATGATGTCATCCGGGGTGAAGCACTGTGCGTGATTCGCGATGCCCGGGATGGGCGCGTGCGTTGCCCGACCCAGGCCATCAGCCCGCCACCTGGACCCGGTTGCGATCAGTACCTGCTCGGCACCGAACTCCAGAACAGTTTCCCGATCCATCTCACTACCCGGAAAGAAACTCACGTTGGTGAGTTTTGCGATCTGTCCAAGGCGGTAATCACTGACCCGTTTATAACTCGAAAGACCAGGCAGCCCGGACTCAAGTGCTGCCCGGCCGCCGCCATCACCGCTGTCGGCGAGAGCCACTTCATATCCGCGCTGGCCGAGACTCATAGCGGCTTCCAGTCCGGCCGGCCCTGCGCCCACCACCAGCACCTTTTCGCTTTCTCCCCGTTGCTCAATGATCTCCGGATGCCAACCCCGGCGCCACTCTTCGCCCATGGTGGGATTCTGGGTACAACGGATCGGTGACTGCGTCCAATCGCCACTCACACAAATGTTGCAGCCGATGCATTCACGGATGTCTTCGATTCGTCCTTCTTCGATCTTGCGCGGTAAAAAGGGATCGGCAATGGAGGGGCGGGCGGCCCCGATCATATCCAGAACACCACGTTTAATCTGGGAGACCATGGCGTCGGCTGAGGTAAAACGTCCAACGCCGACCACGGGCTTGCTGGTCACCTGTTTTACAAACGCCACGTAGGATTCCTGGCTGCCCTCTTCTTCAAACCGTGCGGTCACTGAGTCGTTGGCCCAGTCGCTGACATTGACATCCCACAGGTCCGGCAGTTCAGCCAACATCTCGACCACCTCCCGACCCTCTGCACCGCTGGTAATACCATCGTCCCCCAGCATTTCGTCAACCGCGAACCGGATCGCCACCCCACAGCGGTCACCGACTGCTTCCTTAGTATCTTCCAACAGTTCCCGGGTCAGGCGCACTCGGTTCTCCAATGAACCGCCGTACTCATCCGTCCGTCGGTTATGCCGGCGGCTGATGAAGTGCATCGGCAGGGAAAGATCATGGCCTGCGTAGACATAGACAATGTCGAAACCCGCGTCTCGGGCGCGGATGGCCGCCTGGCGATGCCAGCGCCTGACATCAGCAATATCCCTCCGGGTCATGGCACAGGCCTGCACCGGATCAAAACTGTTGACCCCGCTGTCAGAGACACCCATTACCGGTAGCCGTGAGTAGCGGTTGGAAACGTTATGACCGCTGTGCACCAGTTCGACAGCGGCCAGCGCACCGTACTCGTGTACCTGCTCGGCCATCAGTGCCAGGCGGTCCTGGTCTCCCTGATCCCACAGCCTTGCCTCCCGGTAGGGCATCACATCAGTCGAGGCATGAATATCACACTCCTCTGTTGCCACGACCGCCCAGCCGCCCTCAGCTTTCATCGCACGCATGCCGGCTACGCTGTTGGGCATGGTATGACCCATCCCGTTGCAATGGGGTACCTGGTAGAAGCGGTTTCGTGCGGTGACCGGGCCAATAGCCACGGGTTCGAACAGCACGTCATAGCGTGGATCGCGAGTCATCAATCTCCCCTTTACTCTATTTTTCTGTTGTCGTCCGGGCAGGCTGTCAGTGCACCCGGTATTCGCTTTTCTTAAGCACACCCCGCCAGCAGCGCGGGCGAGTGGTCAGTGCTTTTTCAATCCGTCGCGCGGCACGCACAAAAACTCGGGCCAAAATAAAAGCGCGAAACTTGAGCCCATTGTAGGAAACAATCGAAAAGTAGATCGGCTGGTAACGCCAAAGCGCATAAGGGTCTTTGCCCGCAAGGCCGGGTCCGTGAAAAGAACGCAGTGCACTCAGGGTGTCGAAATCCACCTTGGCGTCGCGCGTCGCCGATTCAAAGTGCATAAGTCGGATGCCCGGCGCAGTAATACAGCGCATGCCCCGTGCACGGGCACGCAGACAGAAATCAACATCCTGGAAACTGTTGGGAAAGGCTTCAGAAAA
>JABJIU010000179.1 GCA_018661145.1 Pseudomonadota bacterium
CAGTTCTTCGATTCTGCCAATTTTCTCTCCGGACAGGTCTGCACTCAACACCCCGGTCTGCACATCGAACGCGAGCCGGGCACGTAGACGGTAGTCGCGGGCTTTCACGTCGCGGGCCAATGTCTGGTTAATGTGTTTTCCCTGCTGGTAATAATCGTCAACAACCAGCCCATCATCGGAACGTACTGCAAGGACGAACATGGCTGCGCCGAGAATAACGGAACTTGCAGGGATGCCAACCAAGAGCCATACGAAAGGTACCCGGTACCATCGAGTCGGCGTTTTGGGGTCGGTCTTATTTATACTCATTTTGTTGCGGGACCAAGAAATCGCGCGGGTTCTGAAGCCTTAAGTCGTCGGTCATGACTTTCGACGATGAATGTCACCTCAGAACTTCTGTGTTTGAGATGGACGGGGTCAATCCTGACACGAACAACCACGTTACGGACCTCTCCGGCCGTAACGGCGATGTCACGGTCTTCGCTCAACACGTTTGCGCCATCGAGCCCGCTCATGGAAACTGAAAATTGGCTATGCCCCCCGCCTTTGTTGATGATCTTTAGGGTGTATACGTTCTCAATCAAACCTTCCCGGGTTTGTCGATAGAGGGTGTTGCGGTCGCGGATGACGTCGAGTGATACCGGATCACGTGTCGCAATGCCCCAAACGACGGCTGAGGAAAAAAGCGAAAGTAAACTCGCATAGATGATAATTCTTGGCCTCGATACCCGGGTTTTTTTGCCCATGAGCCCATTCTCGGTAGTGTAGCGGACGAGACCCGCCGGGTAGCCCATTTTCTGCATTACCCCGTCGCAGGCATCGATACATGCAGCACAGCCGATGCACTGATACTGTAATCCGTCCCGAATATCGATCCCTGTAGGACAAGCTTGGACACACAAAGTACAGTCCACACAGTCACCAAGACTCTCGATCGACAGGTTGGCGTTGCGACTGCGCGCTCCGCGGGGCTCACCACGAGTTTTGTCATAGGAGATGACGAGTGTGTTTCGATCAAACATGGCGCTTTGGAAACGCGCGTAGGGACACATGTAGATGCACACCTGTTCACGCATCCACCCCGCGTTGCCATAAGTTGCAAAACCATAAAAAAACACCCAGAAGGTTTCCCACGGTCCGGCGTTGAAGCGCACTAACTTCGGTGCAAGCTCCAGGATAGGAGTGAAGAAGCCCACAAAGGTGAGACCGGTCCAGAGTGAGAAGAGAAGCCAGACGACGTGCTTGAATGATTTCACTCCAAACTTGTGGGCATTCCAGGACATCTGATCCAACTTCATTTGTCGGTTACGGTTGCCCTCGATGCGCCGTTCTACCCACATGAAGGCCTCAGTCCAAACGGTCTGTGGGCAGGCGTATCCGCACCATAATCGTCCGGCCAGGGAGGTAAAGAAAAACAGGGTGAGCGCTGCGATGATTAATAGAGCCGCCAGATAGATAAAGTCCTGCGGCCAGATGGTTAAAGCAAATAGATGAAACTTGCGTTCCGGCAGGTCAAAAAGGATTGCCTGCCGAGCATCCCACCGGATCCAGGGGGCGCCGTAAAAGGCGCCCAATAACACCAGAACGGCAGCGGTGCGTAACCATGCGAAAAGTCCATGAACCTCCCGGGGGTAGATACGTTGACGCTTGACGTAAAGATGTTCGTCAATGCCGCCAGCAGACGGTCGAGCCGACTCTGAATTCATCGGCGCTTGCTCAATGATTTTTTTTTGTGGCGATTGAGGTTGCGCAATGGTCGCTGGAAGAAGCAGGTCAGAAGACAGGAGGAAGCCGTCAGTGCCCAGAACATGAAAAAGCCCACCCCATATGCCGCCAGACGGGACAGGTTCGGAAACCATGTCGGCGCCATCAGGGTGAAAGGATCAAATATTGCAAAAAAGACCATCGCTGCGAGGCCTGCCATGACAAACGACGGCCACAACACAGAAATCACTCTTTGAATACGCGGTATCTCGCCTTCTGTTGCGGAATGTTTAGTTTGTTCGGATTCCATCAGGATATATCAGGCAACACGGCCCTTCGCCGACTACCGAAAGAGTATCTGGAGTCGACGCCTAGGGATTTAGGCTTAAAAGATAGGCGGCAAGCAGATGAACCTTGTCCTCGCCCAGGAATTCACCATGAGCCGGCATCTGTCCTTTTCGTCCCTCAGCGATACTTTCGCGGACGGCTTTACGGGATCCTCCATACAGCCATACGGAATCGGTCAGGTCCGGGGCACCGAAGGCCGGGTTACCGGTGCCATCGACTCCATGGCAGGCGACGCAGAAAGCTTGGAATTTTTCCTTACCGGACTCGAGCCTCGCAATTTCTGGGTTTCGCCCTGTTAGGCTGATGACGTACTCAGAAACATCAGCAACTGCATCGTCTCCGCCGAGTGGCAGCGCCCATGCAGGCATGACGCCATTACGTCCGTTGAGAATAGTGGCCTTAATGGTGTCGGGCTCACCCCCCCATGACCAGATACCGTCCCGAAGATTCGGAAATCCGGCGGCGCCCCGCGCATCGGAGCCGTGACAAGTCGAGCAGTAACTGGCGTAGAGCCGCTCCGCCGTGCGCATGGCGCTTTTGTTTTCGGCGAGCGCCGTGAGTTCCGTTGCTGCGTAGCGTGCAAACAAAGGCCTGTACTCTTCTTCGGCCTGCGCCATTTCGGATTCATACCGAGCCTTGGAGCTCCAGTCGAGAATTCCCGGGAAAGAACCAAGTCCCGGATAAAGTGCCAGGTAGATGAGGCCCCAAACGATCGTAATCAAAAAGAGATTCAGCCACCATGACGGCAGAGGACTGTTGTATTCATACAGATCAGTATCCCAGACATGTCCTGTTGTTTCACTCGAACTGCCCCCGCCTTTGCCCGTTAGGTTACCCACCGCGAGCCAGGCGCAGCCCAGAATCCCAAGTATGGTTGGGATGGTGATGAACCAGTTCCAATACTGGCTTACAAAGTCAGCCATAGGGTCTCTCCGCGTCAGGGTCGGATTGAATCGGGTGTTCTTCATCCTCAAACGGAATGCTCGCTGCTGTGGCAAATTCGGTTTTTTGTCTGCGGCTGAAGGCCCAGACAACAATACCGACGAAGAGAATAAACATGAGCGTCGTCCAGATGCTGTGAAACAGCGTAATCATCAGCGCCGTACCTTGACATGAATGCCAAGGCCCTGAAGGTACGCAATCATCGCATCCATCTCGGTCTTGTCCTGTACCTGCGCGAGTGCCTGATTGATTTCCTCATCGGTATAAGGGAGCCCCAGTGTGCGCAGGACCCGCATCCGTTTCTGGATTCCCTCCCCATCGAGCGGTGCACCTTCCAGCCAGGGATAGCCCGGCATAATGGACTCGGGAACAACGTCCCGCGGGTTGATCATATGAACCCGGTGCCACTCATCACCGTATCGCCCACCCACCCGAGCGAGATCTGGCCCAGTCCGTTTAGAACTCCACTGGAAAGGATGGTCGTATACAAACTCTCCGGCCACGGAATAGTGTCCGTAGCGTTCGGTTTCCGCGCGGAAGGGCCGGATCATCTGGGAATGACAGGACATACATCCTTCCCGCTGGTAGATATCCCGTCCTGCGAGTTGGAGCGCTGAATAGGGTTTCAGTCCGGCGACTGGTTCTGTGGTGGATTTCTGGAAAAACAGAGGCACAATTTCGACCAGAGCGCCTACGCTGATCACGAGTACCGTGAGTAGGATCATCCAGAAAATGTTGGTTTCGATTTTTTGCTGCAAAGACATGGGCCAATGCTCCCTAATGCGCCGGGGCTGGGATAACAACTTCTACGGGGCGCGCACCCACAATGGTCCGAATGATGTTGTAGGCCATTAACAGCATGCCTGTGAGATATAGCATTCCACCAAGCAGTCGAATCACGTAATAGGGGTGCATCGCCTGGACGGTTTCGACAAAGCTGTAAGTGAGGGTGCCGTCCGGGTTAACGGCGCGCCACATCAGGCCTTGCATGACTCCGGAAATCCACATCGCGGCGATGTAAAGTACGATGCCAATCGTGGCAACCCAGAAATGGGTTTCAATAAGCCGCTTGCTGTACATTTCGCGGCCGAAGAGTCTGGGAATGAGAAAGTAGACGGCTCCAATAGAGATCATGCCGACCCAGCCAAGTGCGCCGGAGTGCACATGTCCGATGGTCCAGTCGGTGTAATGCGAAAGGGCATTAACCGTCTTTATCGACATCATCGGACCTTCAAAAGTAGACATTCCGTAGAAGGAAATGGAGACCACCAGAAACTTCAGGATGGGGTCGGTGCGCAACTTCTCCCATGCTCCTGACAGTGTCATGATTCCGTTAACCATGCCGCCCCAGCTCGGTGCCAGCAGGATGACCGAGAACACCATGCCGAGTGACTGAGTCCAGTCAGGCAGAGCGGTGAAATGAAGATGGTGAGGTCCCGCCCAGATATAGGTGAACACCAGAGCCCAGAAATGCACCACCGAGAGGCGATACGAGTAGACCGGTCGGCCAGCCTGTTTCGGCATGAAGTAATACATGATGCCCAGAAAGCCGGCCGTCAGAAAAAATCCGACCGCGTTGTGCCCGTACCACCACTGGATCATCGCATCCTGAACTCCGGCATAGGCGGAGTATGATTTCGTCAGGCTGACCGGCAGGGCGGCACTGTTGACAATATGCAGGAACGTGATCGTGATAATGAAGCCGCCAAAGAACCAGTTGGCCACATAGATGTGCGGATTTTCCGTTTGATCAGCGTGCCGAAAAAGACAATGGCGTAAGACACCCACACCACAGCGATCAGCACATCTATCGGCCATTCCAGTTCAGCATA
>JABJIU010000181.1 GCA_018661145.1 Pseudomonadota bacterium
ATTGATCTTTTTCAAAAAGGCAAGGAGGCCGACTTTCCGCTGGATGAGGTGCTGCAGCAGTTTCGTAGTGAGTGTCACCGACGCACCACCCTGCTCCGCATGTTCCTTGAGATCCAGGTCCAGGCCGCCATGGCGGATGGACAGATGGACCCTGCCGAAAGCCGGGTACTTCGTCATATCGGCGAGATGCTGGGATTCGATGCGCCCCAGATTGAACAACTAATTAACTTTGTCAGTGGCGCCGCGAGCGGGCACGGGCAACAGGTACAGCCGGTTTCCGAGGCCTACCAAGTACTGGGTGTGGCCCCGGACGCGAGCGATGCCGAAGTCAAAAAAGCCTATCGACGCCTTACCAACCAGCACCACCCGGACAAACTGGTGGCTAAAGGCATGCCGGAAGAAATGGTCAAACTGGCGAACGAAAAAACCCAGGAAATCCGCAAAGCCTGGGAGCGCATCCGTGATCACCGGACGGAAAAGGCCTGACCGGTCTTGATGCTTCACCGGATCACACCATGAATCTCGCGCGCATGCTGGCGCAGCGCGAGTCCGAGCGCCAACCGGTGCGTGTCGCCGTCATTGGCTGCGGAAAATTCTCCACTATGTACCTGACACAGGCCCGGACCACGCCCGGCATTCACATTGTCGGGATCGCGGATCTGGACCTCGACCGAGCACGAGCGAACCTGCAAAGCGCTGGATGGCCGCAATCCCAAAGCGATGCCGGAACCATTGACGCGGCAATCACCAGCGGGGGCACTTTTCTTACTGAGGATGCCTTTGCCCTGATCCAGGATGAGCGTATTGATGTCGTCGTGGAAGCGACCGGTATTCCTCACGCCGGAATTCGTCACTGCCAGAGTGCGATCAACTCAGGTCACCATATCGTGATGGTCAATGTCGAAGCGGATGTCGTTGCCGGCCCGCTACTGGCGCAGCAGGCGAACGCAGCAGGTGTCGTTTACAGTCTTGCCTGGGGTGATCAGCCAGCGTTGATCTGTGAGCACGTTGACTGGGCCCGGAGCTGCGGCTTTGAAGTAACCGCAGCCGGCAAGGGGACACGCTACCTGCCGGAGTACCATTCTCTGACGCCGGATACCGTCTGGGAGGTTTTGCGCCAGTATCTGGAAATCGATGATCCAGACAGTATCAACTTGCAGATGTTCAACTCCTTTCTCGATGGCAGTAAATCAGCGATAGAGATGACCGCGGTCTGCAATGCGACCGGACTCGTACCGCAGGCGCAGGGGCTGAGCTTTCCGCCTTCCTCGCGTTTTGCCCTCGCCGATGTATGTAAGCCGCAGAAAGACGGTGGCGTCCTGACCTGCGACGGTACCACCGAAGTCGTCTCCTCGCTAGATCGCAATGGAGAACCCGTTGACCACCATCTTGCTATGGGAACCTTTGTTATCGTCAGGCCGAAGAGCGATTACGCCCGGCAGTGCTTTCGCGAGTACCACATGCTGCCAGACCAGAGTGGGCACTACGGCGCGCTGTACCGCCCGACCCACATGATCGGCCTTGAGCTTGGTGTATCCATTGCGTCAGTCGCACTTCGCGGTGAACCCACCGGACAACCACACTGTTTCTCATCGGATGTGGTCGCGGTTGCCAAGCGCGACCTCAAGGCCGGTGAAACCCTCGATGGCGAAGGTGGTCACTGTGTCTACGGAAAACAGATGCCGGCAGACGCATCCATAGCAAAAAATGCGCTCGCTCTTGGTCTTTCGGGCGGACTCACGCTGACTCGCGATGTCGACGCAGGTGAGGTACTCTGCGAAGAGGATGCCACGTTGGATAATGCGGATGAGGCCGTGCAGGCGCGAAGGATGATGCGCGCAACCTTTGCATTATGACCACAAACAAACATTCACAAAGCCCTGGGTAGAGTAATCATGAGTTTCAATGTTTTTATCACTGGCACCACTCGGGGCATTGGCCTCGAACTGACACGCCAGTTTCTCGATACCGGCAACCAAGTCTTTGCGGCCGCGCGCAATACCGAATCAGATGCCCTTCAGTCACTCAAGGCCGCACACGGGGATCAGCTGCAGCTGCTCACGCTGGATGTCACAGATAACACCCAGATCGCCAAAGCGGCTGCCACACTCGCGGGGCAACCGCTGAGCCTTCTGATCAATAACGCCGGCCTCTATCGCTCAAGATCAGACGACGTCGATAGCCTTTCTCACGAAACCTGGCTTCAGGAGTTTCATGTCAATGCCATCGCGCCCTTTATGGTGACCCGAGCATTGCGGGGAAACCTTGCGGCTGCTGAAAACGCCCTAGTGGCAATGATTTCAAGCAAGATGGGTAGCATGGCCGATAACACCTCGGGCGGCGCCTACAGTTATCGCTCCAGCAAAGCCGCTCTGAACGCCGTTACCGTCAGCCTTTCCAGTGATCTTGCCGAAGATGGTACCCGTGTCGTAGCCCTGCATCCGGGCTGGGTCCGTACCGACATGGGTGGTGACAGTGCCCCTGTGGATGCTCCAGCTAGCGCCAGTGGCTTGAGAAAAGTCATGCTCGGAATCGACGACGCACAGAACGGACACTTTTTTGACTACAGCGGGGCATCCATTCCGTGGTGACCGGCAAAGCCCGTTATACTGCGGCGCGCTC
>JABJIU010000078.1 GCA_018661145.1 Pseudomonadota bacterium
CCACCGGTCGTAGTCCATAGGGTGCCCGCGCATGTACACCATCGAGTTGATCGACGATGAACCGCCGATCACCTTGCCACGGGGCAAGTCGATCCTGCGATCGTCGCATTTGGGCTCCGGTTCACTGGTGTAGTTCCAGTTGATGCTGGGGTCTTTGTAGGCGTGGTAGACCCCTGCTGGGATATGGACCATCAGTTTGCGATCCATCGGACCCGCTTCGAGGATCAGTACCTGATTCTGAGAGACCTCGCTCAGTCGATTGGCAAGCACGCAGCCGGCAGACCCTGCACCAACAATAATGTAATCGTACTCAGCCATATCAGCTCTCCCGGAAACTAGTGAATAAAATCTTAACGAATTTTAATTCACCGAGGCATACGTGCTGTGGTAAAAGTAATCGCATTAACCTGTGGCAACTCTTGCCGCGTAGATCCGGGACCTGAGAACAAAAACATGAATTTTCCAGACGCAACATGATTAAGGCCTTTTATCAATCCCGGCAGTGGGCCCTTTGGGCTTATGGGGGCGGTGCGTTGCTTATGTCTTCGTTGTGGTTGCAGGTGCAGATGACGGTCGCGATCAACGAATGGTATGGCCGCTTTTATGACCTTTTGCAAAACGCCGCTAGCTTTTCTGAAAAGCCTCAGGAAGGTATCGATCAGTTCTTCAGTGAACTGATTTCAATTGAGTACGCCACATCGGGCTTTACGGGGAACCCGTCATTTGTGGTCATCGCGTTTCCGTACGTGGTTCTTGCGATCTTCACCGGCTGGTTCACTCGGATTTATGGCCTGCGCTGGCGCGAGGCGATTACCTTCAACTACATCCCTCGTTGGCGTTCGGTTGATCATGAGATAGAAGGGGCATCACAGCGCATTCAGGAAGACTGCAACCGCTTCGCGCGCATCGTTGAGTCTTTGGGCTTGCAGATCGTGCGGGCTGTGATGACCCTTATCGCATTCACCCCGGTGCTCTATGGTTTGTCGGAAAAGGTAGACGTTCCTGTGCTGCGCGATATTGAAGGTTCACTGGTCTGGGGCGCTCTGGTTATTTCCTTTGGAGGGCTTTTCATCTCGTGGTTCGTCGGCTGGAAACTGCCGGGTCTTGAATACAACAACCAAAAAGTAGAAGCGGCTTTTCGAAAGGATCTGGTCCTGGGAGAGGATGACAAGGTCAACTATGCTGATCTTGGGAAACTTCGAGGCTTCTTCAAGGATATTCGGCGCAACTATCAACGGCTGTATTTTCATTATGGATACTTTGACGCCTGGTCTACCTCGTATGACCAGTTCATGGCAATCGTGCCCTATCTGGTCATGGGGCCGGGACTTTTTACAGGGATGCTGACCCTCGGGGTAATGGTGCAGGTCTCCAATGCCTTCTCAAAGGTTCACGGCGGCTTCTCGCTCTTTTTGCACAACTGGACCACCATCACGGAACTTCGATCAATCTGGAAGCGTTTGCACGAATTCGAAGCAAACCTCGATCACCATGAAGTGGCGATGACTGCCTAAATCAAGCATTTGGGGTATTCCATCCAAGGCTGGGAAGTCTTTTTAAGAAGTGCTTTAACTACTTAATATTTTAGGGGTTTTTAACGATAACAATAGCCTCCCCTTCATTGAGAAGAAATAATGGGACAGAGTCGATTTGAGAAGTACGGAAGGTTCGCCGCTATTCATAAAGTAGGTGAGCACTTTTACGATGGCGTTTCAGAAAACACTACCTCTTATCCAGATGGCGCGGTGAACTGAGTCTAGTGTGTTGAGAAGTTTTGGGGCGCACGCAATGTGCGTCCCGACACCTGTTAAGAAAAAACTGTCAGCAGGTTGGTGATGCCGATCCCGAGCGTCAGTAAAACGCTCGCAAGATGCAGACGCTTGAATGCGGTTGTCCTGCCTTCATCTCGTGCGCGGTTGGTGCCGGGAATCAGCGCATAGGCGACTAATGCCAATGCTAGGGCAATACATCCAAGAATCACGCCGCGGCTGAAGTTTCCAAAGTAACTGCTGAGTGCTGCCGCAAGGCTCAGACCCGCCAGAATCAGAAAGAACCTCGGGAAGAGGGCGCGGAGAAATGGGCCGCTGCTGCCGTCTTTTAGCTGACTAAACACCAGCGGCGCCAGAACGACACTTTGAAACACAATGATGCCGAGCGAAGCGCCCGCCAGAAGAATTGCTAGTTCGGTCAAAGGATCTTCTCCATAAAATCTCGATAATTGAACGCCATCGGCAAAGTTTTAGTCTACAAAGGTTACTTTGTGCCAAGAAAAACCACGTGAAGGACGGTCAGCGCTACTCTTAGAGGTAACCCTCGCTTTCATACCATCGGGCTGTTGCCCTTAAGCCTTCGTCGAGTCCGACACGGGGGTCATATCCGATCTCATTTTTCGCTCTGGAGATATCAAAGGCGCGGTTCTGGCGGTACCAATCCACCCGGCGGGGAAAGATGGGTGGAGTGATTCTGAGCGGTTTACAAGCCTTCTCAAAGGCATGGCCGGCCAGCCATAACGGCCAAAAGGGCAGGCGGGGTGTGCGGACTTTCCGATCCATCGCTATAGCGACACGCCGTACAAGATCTTCAATCGTGACGTATTCCTGGTCGGCGATGAGGTACGTCCTGCCATCGCCTACTCCGTCGTGGGTCACTCTTTCGAGTGCATCGACAAAGTTGTCGATGTAGAGCGGATGATAAAACGCCTTGCCCGAGCCAAAAATCGGAAAACTGCCCTTGGCAACGCGTCGGAAGATCATGCCGAAGCGCTCGGGATCACCTGGTCCATAAATCGCGGCAGGCCGTACGATTACCGTTTTCAGTCCCTGTTGTTGATACTCGTGGACCAGGGGCTCGGCCTCGTACTTGGTTTGCTGATAATAGTCGGCCGCGGCAATCGGAGCATCTTCATTGGCCGGGGGGTTTTGGACATTGCCGTGTACCCCGCAGGTGCTGCAGTAAATAATGCGTCGTACCCCTGCCGCGACGGCGGCATCGAGAACGATACGGGCGCCGCCGATATTCACCTCATGGTAGTAGGTGCTCGGTACATCGAGTTCACGGAATGCTGCAGCCAGATGGTGGACGACATCCACGCCCTGCATTGCTTCTTCAACCACCGCTCGGTCTGTAACACTGCCAATGATCACTTTTGCACCCCAATGGCGGATTTCGTTGGTCTTCACACCTTCTTTGTAATCGAGTGCGATGACTTCATGTCCATCCTCATGCAGTCGCCTGACTAAGGCTTTGCCGGTAAATCCGGTTCCTCCAGTGACCAAAATTCGCATCAGTGCATCTCCCTAGGTGCAGCGGTAGGTTAGGCCTGCGGCGCAAGACCGAGGTTTCGGTAAACATCTGCAATCAGTTTGCCACCGGATTGCAGGGAGTAGGGTTGTGTTCGTTCACGGTTCCGTTGACCCGCCGCACGGCATCGGGCGGGATCATTTGCCAGTTCCTCTATTTGCTCCACGAGGGACTTTGCCGTGAGGTCTCGAGCCAGTGCATCGTCACCTGCAAGGGTGCGGTTGTGTTCAGAGGGAAAGGCTACAAGGGCAAGGCCCGCAGCCATGTAGTGCAGCAGTTTCCCGCTGCCTTCACCGGACGCGGAATGTTTTGGTTCGATGCCGGCATCTGCGCTCAAGAGGTAGTTTGGGAGCGACTCAAAGGCTACCCGCCCTATCAGTGTGACCCGATCGCCGATGCCGTGTTCATCAATTAACTGTGCCATGGTTTCGGTGGGATAACCTATCAGCACAAAGCCGATATCGCGCCGTTTTGCAGTGAGAGACAGCATTACTTCCTGAAGCACATCAAGGCCCTTGATCGGCAGCAGCGAGCCGCTATAGGTCACAACAAAGACATCGCTGGCAAAAGGTGATGTCACCGCCGTGATTCGGGTTGGATCGTATGCAGAGAGATCGACTCGATCATCGAGCCGGGTAAGTCTGCTGGCCCGGATACGATAGTCGCTTCGGAAGATGCGCTCACTGTTGCCGGATGAGCAGAAAAGGTGCGCGGGCAGTGCCAGGATAATGGATTCGGCCAGCCCGACTACC
This sequence comes from Pseudomonadota bacterium, assembly GCA_018661145.1. GTDB lineage: Bacteria > Pseudomonadota > Gammaproteobacteria > Arenicellales > UBA868 > UBA868. The sequence goes on from JABJIU010000078.1 coordinate 4,053, forward strand.
CAGCGCAGTGGTCTGGCAAGAAATCCGAAACGCAAAAAGAAGTCGTGATCGGCAAGTTCACCAACCAGTCCACCTTGAAGATCGGCCACCAGCGGAATGCGTCGCCAGATAAGCGCCCACCGCACGAGCCAGCCGATCATCGCTCCCTCATGCAGGTGCGCATGAATGACATCAGGCCGCTCTTTGAAGGCGGTCTTGAGCGACAGGATTATGAGTTTGAAATCGGCCAGCACTTTGCCTTTCTGCGGTCCGGCCTCGGTCTGCTCATAGCCACTAACGGCCGAGATTCGACGGATATCAAGGTCAGGAAGGTCCCGGCCCAAAGGATAAGTGCAGAGAATATTCTTCCCGCCGCAGGTCTCGATTGCCTGCAAAATGCTGAGCACCCGTATGTGGCAGCCGCGGTCAGCAAAGAACGGGGTTGGCGCGATGTGAAGAACTTTCAAACCAGAGTCATTCGTTTGGCGCAGCCGGGATGCTCGGGCTGAGTTCAGTGCGCACCAATTCTAACTCAGCCAGTCGCCGGTTTTCGCTCCAGCCAAGGGCCGCTGCTGCAAGTTCTGCGCAGTCATTCAGCACTGGGTCACCCGGATCTCCCAGAAGGCAAAGGTCAGTTCGGCGAAAAAGGACATCGGTGAGATGCACCACAGACTCGCTCTGCGCGGCGAACACCACCTGTGCGGCAATCGTATCCCGACTGTTGGTGAGGGCTCGATTGAGTACCGGTTGATCGCGGCAGAGCTTTGCAATCTCATGAATTTTTGATCCGTAACAGCTGATCAGATACTGGCAAGTTGGCTCCGACCATAAGACGGCGTATTCCTCCAGCATCCTGCTCCGAAAGGCGGCAAGGTCAGGAATATCACCGCCTTGAATCTGTACGCTGCGGGTGGGATACCGCTTGGAGCGGCCGGTCTGGCCGATTTTTTTCTCGGCGAGTTGTGCCGCCATCTCTCCAAGACGCCGTGCGGTCGTGAACTTGGCGCCGAGGGCTGTCACCAGTCCATCGGTGCCGTCGGTGAGTGCATGATCTACCAGCCGATATTCGCCGGTCCCCTGATATACCCCCTGCTTGATGGATGCACTTTGCAGCGGATAGTAGCCGGCAAAAGACTGCAGCACGTCATCGCGGCTGAGTTTTGCCTGCGGCAGCCCGGAGTTCACGGAGTCGATGAGCTGGGACATTTCCGTTTCAGTCGCCACCATGGAATCCGAGGGTTGGTCGGACTCCATATAACTGGTCCCGATGAGCGAGTGGTTGCGCCAGGGGATCACGAAAACGTGCCTATGTCCGCGGGTTGCAACGCCATCACTTTGAAACGCCGAAGGCAGGGCAACGGCGTAATGATCGAGCAAAGCACGCGTCACAATATGTGCGCCCCGGGCAAAGCCGGTATTAAGTCGATGCAGCGAGGCACTCTGGTTCAGGTGATCGCACCAGGGGCCGGCAGCGTTAATCACGATCTGCGAGCGGATCTCACTGACCTCATCGTTTACAAGATCACGGGCCCAGATGCCACTGACTTTGTTATTTGTAATCCGGTAGCGCTCCATGGCCGCGTAATTGAGCGCAATCGCGCCACTGGCGCATGCGCGCTCAATGACGCCAAGGGTCATGCGTTCGGAACTATGCACCTGGGCCTCATAGAGGATCCGCCCACCCGTAATTGCCTCGTCATGAATCAGGCCCTGATCTTTTATGGCTTGGCGTTTGATACCCCGGTCGCGAGGTACCCGGTTTGCTGGATCGGTCAGTGCTGCATGGGTGCCGAGTGTCAGGGCCCGGTATGCCAGCATGCCGCTGTACAGAAAGACGCGCCCCTGTCGGATTCCGTGATAGGTTGGCACGATAAAAGGGACATGTTTCACCAGGTGGGGTGCTGACTGTGTGAGAAAGTTGCGCTCACGCGAAGACTCGCGCACCTTGGTGAATTCCAACTGCTGGAGATATCGTATCCCCCCGTGTAGCAGTCGTGACGAGCGCATCGATGTGGCACTACCGAAGTCTGCCTTTTCGACCAGGACGGTAGAAAGCCCCCGCAGCGTGCAGTCGAGTGCTGTCCAGGCCCCAGTGATGCCGCCACCGATCACGAGGACATCGAAAATCTTATCGGTAGGGAGGCGACCTGAAGCGCCGGTCTCAGACATTACGTATCGACATCGTGTTTAGGGTTTTGAAAAGAATCCCGAAGATTTTAAAGCAAAGACCGGATCTTAATAGTCAGCCCGTAGTGTCTGGGCAAACATTGAAAAGCATAAGACATGATTTTCCAAGGTCAAGAGCGTATCATCCGTCAGGCTTATTCAGGCTGATGAGTACCATGATTCCAGTCGTCCTTTCCGGTGGCGCCGGCACGCGCCTTTGGCCGCTGTCGCGCGCTATGCATCCTAAGCAGTTCCATGCGCTTACCGGCCAACATACGTTGATTCAGGAGACCGTGCTTCGGATCCGGCGGGCAGGTTATACGCAAGCGCCATTGGTGCTTTGCAATGGGGTCCATCGTTTCATGGTGGCGGGCCAACTTGATGAAATCGGGGTACCGCCGGAGCGGATTGTGCTAGAGCCTGTGGCGCGCGGCACCGCACCCGCACTGGCTGCAGCGGCTCAAGTGGTTCAGGCGGCACATGGCGATGCCGTCATGGCAGTTTTTCCGGCAGATCACCTGATTGGCGACGAGAGGGCATTTCAAAATGCGCTCCAAAGTGCGGTAGCGTTGGCAGAGGATAATCATCTTGTAACTTTCGGTGTGGTCCCCCGTAGTGCGCACACCGGATATGGGTATCTCAGAACAGAGGCAAACCCGCAGGGCAGGGCTGCGCCGGTTCTTGAATTCGTGGAAAAACCGGACGCTGCAACGGCTCAGTCCTATCTTGAACGGGGTGGGTATTTCTGGAACAGCGGAATGTTTGTTTTTCGTACCTCGGTATTACTTGAGGCATTTGCTGAACATGCCCCAGAAATCCTGAGCCACTGCACCGATGCTGTGAATAATGCCAAGGCAGATGGGTGTTTTCTGCGCCTTGGTGAGGCTGATTTTGCCTTGGCGCCAGATGACTCTATTGATTACGCTGTGATGGAGAAGGCGATGGGCTCTATGATGGTGCCCCTCGACGCCGGTTGGAATGATATCGGCTCCTGGAATTCTCTGTGGGCTGCGCTCGACAAGGATAACGATAACAATGCGAACCGCGGTGAGGTTCTTCATGTCGACAGCAGCGACAGCTTGGTCATCTCAGAGCGCGCGCTGGTGGCGACGCTCGGTGTACGCAATCTTGCGATTGTGGATACGCCGGATGCCCTGCTGGTGGCTGACTGGAACCATACCGACAAACTCAAAGCG
>JABJIU010000183.1 GCA_018661145.1 Pseudomonadota bacterium
AACCTCGAGCGCGCAAAGGGCTACTGGTTCAAGATGGTCAGCGATCCGGATGCAGTCTTCGATCGGGAATACGATCTGGACGTGTCTGCGCTGCGGCCACAGGTTACTTGGGGCACCTCTCCCGAGATGGTAGTGAGTGTTGACGAGGTCGTTCCCGATCCTGCGGATGCTCCGGACCAGACGCGTCAGGGAGATTGGGCCCGTGCCCTGGACTATATGGATTTAACCCCTGGGACCCGGATCGACGCTATTCAAGTCGACAAGGTTTTCATTGGCGCCTGCACCAACGGACGGATTGAGGATCTGCGCGCGGCTGCGCAAGTGGCTTTGGGGCGAAAGGTAGCGGCGAACGTCAAGCAAGCACTGGTCGTGCCCGGCTCTGGGCTGGTGAAGAGCCAGGCAGAGACCGAGGGACTCGACCGAATCTTTACGGAGGCGGGCTTTGAATGGCGCGAGCCTGGTTGTTCGATGTGCCTGGCCATGAATGCAGACCGGCTCGAACCCGGAGAGCGTTGCGCAGCCACTTCCAATCGTAATTTTGAGGGACGACAGGGATATGGCGGTCGAACCCATTTAGTTTCACCTTTGATGGCAGCAGCAGCAGCGATCGCAGGACGATTCGCTGACCCGAAACAGCTCTAGGTACTGCGGGAATTATGGAAAAGTTTATAAATTATACAAGCGTTGTGATTCCAATCGACCGGAGCAATGTTGATACTGACGCGATCATTCCCAAGCAATTTCTGAAGTCGGTTGAAAAGTCGGGATTCGGCGACAATCTGTTTGATGCCTGGCGATATCTGGATCAGGGGGAACCGGGGGAGGATTGCAGCAATCGCCCACTCAACTCAGACTTTGTTTTGAACCACAAAGCCTATCGGAAAGGGAAGGTGCTTTTGGCGCGCGAGAACTTTGGCTGTGGATCCTCGCGCGAACATGCGGTCTGGGCGCTTCGGGACTTTGGTATCCGGACCGTGATTGCCGGAAGTTATGCGGACATTTTCTTCAATAACTGCTTTAAGAACGGTGTACTCCCGATAGTATTACCCTCCGCAGACATCGATGCCTTGTTTGAGCGCGATCAAAATTCAGGTCCCTGTTCGATGGACATCGATCTGGATCGCCAGACGGCGACGACTGACTCAGGTCAGGTCTATCGGTTTGAGATGGATGATTTCAAGAAAAAGTGTCTGCTCGAGGGCCTGGACGATATCGCACTCACCCTGCAGCACGAAGGCGATATTTCCGATTATGAGCAACGCCGGATGACAGAGGTTCCCTGGTTGTTTCAGGATCTCGCCCGTTGAGATCATGGCCCAGCGAGTTATCTGGTTTTAGTAACCCCGGCCAGTGCACCTATTTGGATCGAGACTGTGATGAGTTCAAGTCACGAATTTGATGTCGCGGTGGTGGGCGCCACGGGTGCAGTGGGTGAAGTCATGCTCCGTTTGTTGGAAGAGAGAGCATTCCCGGTGAGGACGCTGCATCCGCTTGCGAGCGAACGATCGGCCGGTAGCACGATCATGTTCCGGGGTAAGGCCATTCGCGTTCGCGACCTTGCTACGTTTGATTTTTCCCAGGTCCAACTGGGTCTGTTCTCGGCCGGGGGAGAGGTTTCGGCGGAGTACGCGCCTAAAGCGGTTTCTCAAGGATGTGTGGTGATCGACAACACTTCCCATTTCCGGATGGATCCGGGTGTACCGCTCGTTGTGCCCGAAGTCAATCCGCATGCTCTCGACGGCCACGCGGGGCTTATTGCTAACCCAAACTGTTCGACGATCCAGATGGTGGTGGCATTAAAGCCGATCTACGACGAGGTCGGTATCACTCGAATAAATGTTGCAACGTACCAGGCCGTCTCGGGCGCCGGACGTCGCGCAATAGAGGAGCTTGCGGGGCAGACGGCTTCGCTGTTAAACGGAAAAGGGGCGCACCCAGAAGTAATGCCCAAACAGATCGCATTCAACGCCATCCCCCATATTGATACCTTTCAAGATAACGGGTATACACGCGAAGAGATGAAGATGGTTTGGGAGACCCAGAAGATCTTTGGTGATGAGGCTATTTCAATCAACCCAACGACGGTGCGCATCCCCGTTTTCTATGGCCACTCAGAAGCGATTCATCTTGAAACCCGGGAAAAGATGACAGCAGAGCGGGCGCGTGACGTTCTGAGGGGTGCACCCGGTGTCTCGGTAATCGACGAACGTGAGGCGGGAGGTTATCCGACGGCAGTGTCAGATGCGGCCGATGCCGACCCGGTATTCGTCGGGCGTATTCGCGAGGATATTTCCTGCGAAAATGGACTCTGCCTATGGGTGGTCGCTGACAACATCCGCAAGGGAGCGGCATTAAACAGTATCCAGATCGCCGAACTTCTTCGCGCACAGGAATAGGCGAAACCCGGGGCCGGCGCTAAACGCCGATTGGTTCAGTCTCATTCCCTGCCTATAATCAAGCGATGGTCTCTCGATCTATCCCGTCGCTACCGCCTTCCTTCAGCCCGAAGTTCACCCGGCGACTGAAGACGCTGCTGACCGCCGGCGTTCTTGCTCTACAAGCCTTGGCATGTGTAACCGCGAGCGCGGTCGAACTTGCCGGGATTTCGGTTACCTCAACGCTCAACGAGCCGTTGCAGGCCTCCATCTCACTCAATGGCGTTGACCCTGCCACATCCCCAGATTCCTTGGTGGTTTCACTAGCCTCGGCTGACGCGCATGAGGCAGCAGGAATCCCTGTCGATAAAGCTATTACCGGCCTGATCTTTATAGCGGACCTCGTCTCCACCCCTCCGGTGGTGCGCGTTGAATCCATCAATCCGGTGGTAACACCGTTTTTGCGGTTTCTAGTATTGGTCGAGTCCGGGGAGCAGCAGCTGCTGCGGGATTACACGGTGATGCTGGATCCTGCGGACATTTCGACAACCGTTCAGGTTGTGGCTGCGAAGTCCGGTCAAACCAGAATCTCTGAATCTACATTGAGTTATCCCGGGGAGTACATCGGGCCTATCAAACAGGGCGAAACGTTGATGCAGATTGCCCGGAGGATTGTGGTGGCTGGTCCGATTACGCTAGAGCAGACCATGGTTGCGTTGGTGAACGACAATCCAGAGGATTTTATTGATGGAAACATGAACCTCCTGCGGGAAGGCGCGACGTTGCATGTGCCTTCCGAGCGACGGATGGCGGACACGGACCCGGAGGGGGCAAGTTCGATCTATGAAAACCATCTATTGAACTGGCTGCAACGCCGGCCCCAGTCGAAATCGGTCGAAAGTTCCAGCAACAACTGGATGACGCTTCACTCGCCCGCGCTGGAACCGCCGGACGTTGCCGCGGGTTCAGCCGACGG
>JABJIU010000184.1 GCA_018661145.1 Pseudomonadota bacterium
AGTCGAAAGAATTTCTTCGGCGGATTTTCGAGAAAGTCATCCTGCTCGATATAGAGTTCCCGACAAAAAGGCAGCGGACGTTCGCCCTGTGACTCATCTCCAGGGTGATTGAGAGCGGTCAGGTCTTCCTCCTGATCTTCAGGATAATTCTCGATCACCAGTTTCAGCGGCCGGGTTACCGCAAAAGCTCTCGGGGTGCCAGGATCAAGTGCTGCGCGGACACAGTTCTCAAGAACACTGAGTTCGACATTCTGCTGGTTGCGGGTGACACCGATACGCGTGCAAAAATCCACTAGAGCTTCCGGGGGGTAACCTCTGCGCCGCATACCCGACAGCGTTGGCATGCGGGGATCATCCCAGCCGCTGACAACATTCTGCTCAACCAGAATCGTGAGGAGTCGCTTGCTCACAACCGTGTATTCCAGAGACAGGCGGGAGAATTCTGTCTGGTAAGGGCGGCCCGACGTAGTGACGTGTTCCAGCACCCAGTCATATAAGGCTCGGTTGTCCTCGAACTCAAGAGTACACAGTGAATGCGTGACACCTTCTATCGCATCTGACAAGGGATGAGTGAAATCGTACATTGGGTAGATGCACCACTGATCACCGGTGTTGTGATGGGTTTGATAGCGGATTCGATACAGGGTGGGATCCCGAAGATGCAGATTGGGTGATGCCATATCGATACGGGCGCGAAGCACCCGGCTGCCTTCTGCAAACGCTCCACCGCGCATATTTTCAAACAGTTCCCGGTTTTCTTCACGACTTCGATCACGAAAGGGGCTGTTGGTTCCGGGTGTCGTCAGCGTTCCCCGTGTACTGCGAATCTCATCAGGACTAAGGTCGCAGACGTAGGCGTTGCCCGAGTCAATTAACTCAATGGCAAATGCGTAGAGTTGCTCGAAGTAATCGGAGGCGTGATGCAACCGCCCCTCCCAGTCAAAGCCCAGCCAACGGACATCAGACTTGATCGCTTCAACGAATTCAGGGCTCTCACGGTCGGGATTAGTGTCATCAAACCGCAGGGCACATCGACCCTCGAAATCCCGGGCCAGGCCAAAGTTCAAGCAGATTGATTTGGCATGCCCGACATGAAGATAACCATTGGGTTCCGGAGGGAACCGGGTGGTGATCCCCTCTGGATAGTGGCCGGCGTCGAGGTCGGCCGTTACCAGCTGGCGGATAAAATTAGTTGGCGGGTGCTGATCGGACATTGTCTGGCAGTGGGCCGGACGGCATAGACATGGTTATGGGGCGCCGTGACCGGCTCGAACGCTACCGACGATCCCAGATGACATTACAAAGGTCTTTGGGAATAATCGGGACTAGGCGCTGTTGCCACGGCGCCTAAATCATGCGATCCCAACCAAAGTTACCAGTTGGTCGGAGTTGAAAGTGTAGACGCCTGGCTGCCGAAGTAGGCAGCGAGATCCTGGATATCGGCATCACTCAGAGCTGATGCGAAACCTTTCATGATCGCATTGTTGCGGGCACCGGATTTATATCCTGAGAGCGCGTGTGCCAAAAAGTCCGGGTATTGGCCGGCGAGAATAGGGTATTGCGAGCTGATCGGCTTACCGCCACCCGCGCCGTGACAGGAAGCGCAAACCTGCGCTTTCGCTTCACCCGCTTTCGCATCACCTCCGCCAAGCTCACTCGATGCTGGTGCATCAAGACTGCTGAGGTAGGCTGCGATATTTGTCATCTCCGAATCGTTCAGTGCTCCTGCCTGGGCCTGCATGGTGGGGTGTACCCGTTCACCGCTCTGATAGGCTTTAAGTGCCAGCGCGAGGTACTCCGCCTGCTGCCCTCCCAGCTTGGGGATACGGAATGTCGGGTAGGCGTTGCGCATTCCCGATGCGCCGTGACAGCCCATACAGGTGGTCGCTGCCGCCTTTCCTGCCTCGATATCCCCCGCCGCAAAGCCCGCAAAAGAGGCGAATGCCATGGTCAGCCCGACAGTGATCGATAACAAAAATTTCATCGCGATGCATCTCAAAAATTGTGGAGGCGCAACTTTAGGCAACCACTCCCGAGGTTGCAACAATTAAGCCCAAGAAATACGAACTTTACCGGCTATTTGCGGCGTTTCAGGGTAATCGCCAGCTCTGTGAGGCCGCTTGGGTGGGTAATCGCAGGATCCTTTTGTTCGGGCCAGTCCCATTTATCTACGGGGAATAACTCTTCAACGGTTTCCAAAGCGCAATGCCATGGCGGGCCCCCGTTGCGGTGCGTCTGCATGAAGGCGCCGATCAGGAGTCCGGCTGGCCGCAGCCAGCGGTGTAGGCGTTCGGCATACTCCGACCATTGCTGTGGCGCCAAAGCGCAAAGCGCCGTCTGTTCATAAATCAC
>JABJIU010000023.1 GCA_018661145.1 Pseudomonadota bacterium
GAAATCGCCGATAAAAAGACTCGGCAGCATTGACCCAGAAGGAATTCGGAAAGGCTCCACGATAAATGCTCTTAGGAGGAATACCGCCAAGATCACCGGGAAAAATGCCTTTGAATATTCGACGATTAACGGCATTCTCGGGCTGACGCCAGGTTTTGCCTGGCGCAGCCGCCTCGGGCGGCCGAAAGCGCGGTCCCAGTACATGATCAATCCGGCCAGAACTAAAGCCAGAAAAAGGGCAAGTTCAAAATCCATTAGTCACTCACCTTCAGTACCGACAGGAACGCTTCCTGTGGAATTGCGACGGAGCCAATCTGTTTCATGCGCTTCTTTCCCTCTTTTTGTTTCTCAAGGAGTTTTCGCTTCCGCGTGATGTCACCCCCATAACACTTGGCGGTAACATTTTTACGTAAAGCCTTAACCGTCTCCCGAGCAATTATCTTGGAACCGATAGCCCCCTGAATTGCGACATCGAACATCTGCCGGGGAATCAGTTTCTTCATTCGGGCAACCAACTGCCGGGCCCGATACGGGGCTTGTCCCCGATGAGCTAGCGCCGACAAAGGCTCAACGCGGTCCCCGTTGATCATGACATCAATCCGAACCATATCGGCGGCTCGGTCTTCAATAAACTCATAGTCAAACGACGCAAATCCTCGGCTCACTGACTTTAGGCGATCATGAAAGTCCAGGACGACCTCCGAAAGTGGAAGTTCAAAGGTGATCAACGCTTGTCGGCCATGGTAGGCGAGCTCTTTTTGAACTCCCCTTTTCTCAATACACAGGCCCAGCACGGCTCCGATGTAGTCCTTCGGACACAAGAGTCGTGCCTCGATGAAGGGTTCATAAACCTCAGCGACGCTACCGGCATCGGGCATTTGGGAGGGATTGTGAATCGATCGCGTGGTCCCATCTGTTCCGCGAATTAGGTAGACGACCGTCGGCGCCGTGGTAATGAGTTCCAGGTCGTACTCGCGCTCCAGACGCTCCTGAATGATCTCCATGTGCAGCATCCCCAGGAACCCGCAACGGAAGCCAAAACCAAGGGCCGGAGAGACCTCCGGCTCATAAACCAGAGATGCGTCGTTCAAGCTCAGTTTCTCCAGCGCATCGCGAAAGGCTTCGAAGTCTGCATTGTTAATAGGGTACAGACCGGCAAATACGGCGGGTTTTTCATTTTTAAAACCCTCCAGACTTTCGCTCGTCGGCTGGGCAGCATCCGTCACTGTGTCACCCACTCTCGCCGCCTTAATGTCCTTGATTCCCGCAATGACATAGCCGACTTCCCCAGCGTTGAGTACATTACATGGAGACCTTTTTGGGGTAAACCGGCCGATTTCTTCAACGGGGTAACTTTTCCCCGTTGACATCATCAGGATCCGGCGTGTCGACTTTAGGGATCCCGCCATCACCCGAACCAGGGAGACCGTCCCCAGATAGTTATCGAACCAGGAATCGATGATAAGTGCGCTCAGTTTCTCTGTGGCTGGGATCTTCGGTGCGGGGACGCCGAGTACGATGCGCTCCAAGAGCGCATCGATGCCGATCCCGGTCTTTGCAGACACCTGCAATACGTTGCTGCAATCCAGTCCGATCAGATCCTCAATTTCTGCGGCCGCCCGCTCGGCATCCGCTGCCGGGAGGTCAATCTTATTCAGCACTGGTATGATCTCAAGGCCTAGATCCGCGGCGGTATAACAGTTCGCCACAGTCTGCGCTTCCACTCCCTGGGAGGCGTCGACAATCAGCAGCGCGCCCTCGCAAGCGCTCAACGACCGGGAGACCTCATAGGAGAAGTCAACATGCCCCGGCGTGTCAATGAAGTTCATCAAATACTCGTTTTGGTCCTGCGACTGATACCTCAAGGAAACACTCTGCGCTTTGATAGTAATACCCCGTTCCCGCTCTAGATCCATAGAATCCAGAACCTGATTGGTCATCTCGCGGTCACTCAAGCCCCCGCATCGTTGAATTAACCTGTCAGCGAGTGTTGACTTGCCGTGATCGATATGCGCGATAATCGCGAAGTTCCGAATAAGGTTCTGATCAACCCGATCCATTTTCAGTTTCCATTGGGGATGAGGGACGGCGCCCAATTGAGATGGGCAGAACGAAAGAGACTTTCACCTGCGAATTTTATCTTGCGCCCAATGTCCTTGCACACATTTCGAAAACACCAGCCAGAAATCGGCAAAGCAGGTTCGGGTTTGTGATGTGTTCGATAAGACGAGATCGATAAGATGTTGCGTGAAGGTGCGGTAGCGATCGTTGGCAGCGGGCTTGCAGGCATCAGCCTAGCGCTGCGACTCTCCGAACAAGGCATCGATTCGCTGATTCTAACCAAGTCGAAGCTTGCTTCCGGTTCCAGCGTATGGGCACAGGGCGGGATCGCTGCGGCGCTTGATCCGCGTGACAGTTTCGAAGCGCATATCCAAGACACCTTGCGGACAGGGGCTGGACTCTGTCACGAATCAGCCGTCCGGACGGTAGTTGAGGGCGCTCCCGACGCGATCGACTGGCTGAGTGCTGCTGGGGTTCATTTCGACCAACAGGGTGACGTGCCGAAACAATTCCACCTCGCCCGGGAAGGTGGCCACTCCCATCGACGGGTTGCACATGTGGCGGACACGACCGGACGGGCCGTGGTCAATACACTCGATCGTCAAATTCTCGCCTCGCCCCGAATCACTGTGCTGGAAAACCACACTGCTGTGGACTTAATCCTTAAGCCCGACGCAAGTGCGGGTGCCGGTACACAGGTAATCGGACTGTACGCGCTTGACGGTGATTCTGGATCCGTCGTGACGATTCATGCGGGAGCGGTCGTGCTTGCCTCCGGGGGTGCCTCGAAAGCCTACCTGTACACAAGCAACCCGGACTCGTCCACGGGAGATGGGATTGCAATGGCTTGGCGTGCGGGGTGCTCAGTTGCAAACCTAGAGTTCGTCCAATTTCACCCCACTTGCCTCTACCATCCCCACGCAGGGAACTTCCTGATCTCAGAAGCTGTTCGGGGCGAGGGAGGTCGACTCCTGCTGCCAGACGGGAATGCTTTCATGGAGCGGCACGACCCACGTGGGGAACTTGCCTCCCGCGATGTCGTTGCGCGGGCTATTGACTACGAGATGAAAAAAGGCGGCCATGACTGTGTCTATCTTGACGTCAGCCATTTGGCCGCGGCGCATATCAAGCGCCACTTCCCTGGAATCTATGAGCGTTGCCAATCATTTGCGATTGATATCACCACCGATCCAGTTCCGGTAGTGCCCGCGGCCCACTACACCTGCGGCGGGATTAACACGGACCTTAATGGACAGACAGATCTTGCCGGTTTGTACGCGATTGGGGAGAACGCTCATACCGGCCTTCACGGCGCTAACCGGCTCGCGAGTAACTCGCTTCTGGAATGCGTGGTGTTCTCGCACCGGGCAGTTCCTGCAATATTGGAGTATCTGGAGAAATTGCCGGGGAGTCGTCAAACGCCTCCCGCCTGGGACGAAAGTCAGGTTTCCGACCCTGATGAACTCGTTGTCGTCGCGCATAACTGGGAAGAACTCAGACGATTCATGTGGGACTACGTAGGTATTGTCAGGACCTCCCGCCGGCTGCAACGTGCAGCTAACCGGCTCCACTTACTGCACGCGGAAATCAGGGATTTCTACAGTCACTTCCGGGTAAACAAGGATTTACTCGAACTGCGAAACCTCGTGCTGGTTTCCGAACTGATTGTCCGGTGTGCGGCTGATCGTCGGGAAAGCCGAGGCCTGCATTTCACTCAGGACTATCCAGCCCCAGATCCAAAACAGGAATACGATACTATTTTGCGCCCAGAACCAAGGCCTTGACTGTCTCAGTTATGCTGTCTTGGAAGCACGGCTGAAGCGTAAGATATCGGAGACCAGAGCGGTCAGATGCGGGTTGTCCGGAATAACTCTGTGCATAAACCAATCCATTAGAAGCGGGTCGGGTTGCGCCAGAAGCTCCTCGAAGAGGGTCAGGTCATGAGTCCCCCCCATGTTCTCCAGTTCCTGCGCATAAGGCATTAGTAACCCGTCAAGCTCCCGGGCGCCACGCCGGGCCCGCCAAGTAATCCGGTTGATACGCTGTTGCGCTCGCGTATTCAAGATTTACCTTTTGCAATCCGCGACTTGATTTCACCAATGGCTTTCCCCGGATTTAGACCCTTGGGGCAAGCACTCGTGCAATTCATGATAGTGTGGCAGCGATACAAAGCGAAGCTGTCGTTCAACTGCTCTAGGCGTTCATCGGTCGCATCATCGCGACTGTCGGCGATCCAGCGATAGGCCTGCAGCAGGTTTGCCGGACCAAGATACTGGTCTGAGTTCCACCAATAACTCGGACAACTGGTCGAGCAGCACGCACACAATATGCACTCATACAAACCATCGAGTGCTTCACGCTCGTCCTGACTCTGGAGGCGTTCACGATCGCTATTTGGATCCTGAGCCTTCAGCCATGGCTCGACCGATGCGTGTTGCTTAAAGAAATGGGTAAGATCGGGAACAAGATCTTTAATCACCGGCATATGTGGTAACGGGTAGATTCTGACCGGCGCCTTGAGCTCGGATAGGGATTGGGTGCAGGCCAGCGTATTGGTTCCGTTGATGTTCATCGCGCAAGACCCACAGATTCCCTCTCGACAGGAGCGCCGGAAGGTCAGGGTCGAGTCAATCTCGTTCTTGATTTTGATTAAACCGTCTAGGAGCATAGGCCCGCAGGTTGCCTGATCGATGGTGTACTCATCAACGCGCGGTTGCTCCTCATCATCAGGGTTCCACCGATAGACCTCAAACACCTGAGGCCGTTGCATACCGGTCCCATCGTTATGACGTCGTCCTTTGGTTACCCGAGCGTTTTTCGGAAGCCTAAATTGTGCCATCGTATCTCTAATAGACCCTTGCCTTGGGTGGAATGCTTTCGACCTCTGTCGTTCCCGTATCGAGCGTTACCGGACGATATTCAAGATCGACTGCGTGATCGTCAATGCGTGCGAGGGTATGACACATCCAGTCGGTGTCATTCCTTTCAGGATAATCATCCCTGGCGTGAGCGCCCCTGCTTTCCGTTCTCGCGTGAGCGCTGTAGACCGTCACCTTAGCCTGTGCCAATAGATTCTGCAGTTCCAGAGTCTCGACCAGGTCAGTGTTCCAGATCATTGAGCGGTCCGTCACACCAATGTTTGAGAACATAGCTACGGTTTCATCGACTTGCTCTATCCCGTCACTCAACACTTGATCGTTTCGAAAGACCGCGCAGTTTGCCTGCATTGCCCGCTGCATCTTAAGTCTCACCGCGGCCGTTGTGGCCGGGCCGTCCGAATGGCGGACCTGATCCAAACGACTGACGATCTGATCGACTGACTCCTGCCGACCTCTCGCCACGGGCGCGCTCCTGCTGATAGTGTCGGCGGCGTGTTGTCCCGCCGCCCGACCGAACACGATTAGGTCC
>JABJIU010000028.1 GCA_018661145.1 Pseudomonadota bacterium
CGGGCGCTGGATCTATCGCAGGATCAAATCGAACGTCTCACTGAAAATCGTATCTGGTGGCAGGATAATCAAGTCATTCCAAGCCGTGTACGGGAGATCGGCCTTGATCCAAACGCACCGACACTTCATCGAGTGCTGGTACTCGTTCAGCAGTTGATCGGTTTTCCCCGTCATCTGTCCCAGCACTCCGGGGGCTTTGTGATTTCCCATGAGCCTCTGTGCGATCTGGTGCCTATCGAAAATGCCGCCATGGCGGAGCGGACCGTTATCCAGTGGGACAAAACTGACATCGATATTCTTGGCCTGCTTAAAGTCGATTGCCTAGCGCTGGGCATGCTGAGCGCAATTCATCGTGCGCTCGACCTGGTACACAAATACCGTGGTACCGAGATGACCATGGCAACTGTGCCGGCAGAGGATTCACAGGTTTATCAGATGATCAGCAATGCCGATACGGTCGGAGTCTTCCAGATTGAGTCGCGCGCGCAAATGGCCATGCTGCCCCGCCTGCGGCCACGCTGTTTCTACGACCTAGTGATTGAGGTGGCTATTGTCCGCCCAGGGCCCATTCAGGGTGACATGGTGCATCCTTATCTCAGGCGTCGTAATGGTGAAGAAGCGGTCTCCTATCCCAGCGAAGCGGTCCGGGAGGTGTTGGAGCGTACCCTGGGTGTTCCAATCTTCCAGGAACAGGTCATCAAACTGGCCATGGTTGCAGCTGGATTCACGCCGGGGGAGGCTGACGGCCTGCGGCGGGACATGGCAGCCTGGAAGCGCCACGGTGGACTGGGTCACTATGAGGAGCGGCTGACCCGGGGCATGCGTGAGCGCGGCTACAGTGAGGACTTTGCACGACGCATCTACCAGCAGATTCTAGGATTTGGTGAATACGGATTTCCTGAATCACACGCTGCCAGTTTTGCATTGATGGTGTATGTGTCTGCCTGGCTCAAATACCACGAACCGACCATATTTATCTGCGCCCTTCTGAACAGCCAGCCCATGGGCTTTTATTCGCCTTCCCAACTGGTGCAGGATGCCCGCCGTCATGGTGTCGTCATCCAGTCGGTGGACGTCACAAAGAGTGAATGGGACTGCACTATCGAACCCATCAATGAGCGCCTAACTTTGCGCCTGGGGTTGAGCAGGATCAAACATCTCAGCCATGCCGGTGCAATACGCCTGACAACTGCTCGAAAGCGCCAACCTTTTTCCGGTCTTGAAGATCTCACTCACCGCGCCAGCCTGGATAAAGGAGATCTTCAGGCACTGGCTGGCGCCGACGCTTTATCAACCCTGATACATAATCACCGGCGCCAGGCAGCATGGTCTGCGGAGGGAATTGAAAAACCATTGCCCGTATTCCCGACGCCGCGCATCCGTGAAGCGGCGCCCATGCTGCGTGCGCCTCATGCAGGCGAATCAGTATGCGCAGATTACGCCAGTACGGGATTGACATTGGGCCCACACCCCTTAGCGTTACTGCGTCGGCAGCTTAAGTCTCTGGGGGTTGTGACCAGCGCTGATATCGGTCAGTCACAGCATGGGCATTACGTGCACACTGCTGGGGTCGTCACGACGCGGCAAAGACCCTCGAGCGCAAACAATGTCACTTTTGTGACGCTTGAGGATGAAACCGGCAATATCAATCTGGTGGTCTGGCAGCGACTGGCAGAACATCAGCACCAGACCCTGGTTGGATCACAGCTGCTTGGGGTGCGCGGCCAGGTTCAAAGAGAAGGCCAGGTGATTCATGTGATCGCCCATCACCTGAGAGACTACACAATGATGTTGGGCAGCCTCACCACCCGAAGCCGGGATTTTCACTGAGTCCCAGGGCTGTACAGCGGCTCCCTCTCGACACCTCTCCGTCCTAGTCGAGGTCGAAGCTTATCCCGTTTGCCGCGCAGGCTGCCTGCACCGTATTGCGCAGAAGGCAGGCAATCGTCATGGGCCCAACACCGCCAGGCACCGGCGTAACTGCGCCGGCCACGGCTTCCACTGAGGCGTAATCGACATCCCCCACTAGACGGGTCTTACCTTCCGCTCCCTCAACCCGGTTGATCCCCACATCGATTACCGTTGCTCCGGGCTTCACCCACTCACCCGGAATCATCTCCGGGCGGCCGACTGCCGCGACCAAGATATCTGCACCACGGCAGACATCCGCGAGATCTTTGGTGCGCGAGTGCGCGATGGTTACCGTGCAGCTTTCTGCGAGTAGCAAAGAAGCCATGGGTTTACCGACAATATTGGAGCGGCCAACCACCACAGCGTTCTTGCCCGATAGATCGCCAAGCTCGTCTTTTAACAGCGTCAGGCAGCCCAGCGGGGTGCAGGGCACGAGTCCCGGCGCGCCTGTTGAAAGTCGACCAACGTTGATCAGATGAAAACCATCGACGTCCTTGTCCGGGTTGATGGCATTGATGACAGCATGCGAATCAATCTGATCCGGCAACGGCAGCTGCACCAGAATGCCGTGTACATCAGGATCGGCGTTCAGTTGGTCAATTAGCACGAGAAGTTCCGTTTCGCTCGTGGCATCTGAGAGCTTGTGCTCAAATGAGCGCATGCCGGCCTCAAGGGTCTGCTTACCTTTATTGCGTACGTAGACCTGGCTTGCCGGATCCTCTCCTACAAGCACCACTGCGAGGCCCGGTACGAGGCCATGATCCTGTTGAAGTTGCGCGACGGCTTTACCCACTCTCTCGCGCAAACTCACAGCAAAAGCCTTGCCGTCAATTTTTTTAGCCATTAAGAATCCTTAGTTCGAGATGTTTAATCACGCTCTGATCAGGCGGCGCTAACACGCACGGCGCAGTACTTCACTTCGGCGATTTTTCCAACTGGATCGAGCGCCGCATTCGTTAACAGATTGGCCGCAGCCTCGTGATAACAGAAAGGAATGAAGACTTCGCCTGGGCGCATACCGAGATCTGCCCTCGCAAGTGCCACCACCTCTCCCCTTCTGGAGGCGACTTTTATTGAACCACCCTCAGCAACACCCATCTTATCGAGGTCATCAGGATGCGCGCTCACCACCGGCTCTGGCTCGATGGCGTTCAATACCTGCGAGCGACGCGTCATGGAGCCCGTGTGCCAATGTTCGAGCTGACGACCCGTAATCAAGACAAACGGGTATTCCGAGTCCGGCAACTCATTGGCGCTCTCAAGACTCGCCGGGACAAACTTGCCGCGTCCGTCTGCCGTTGGAAAATTGTCAATAAAGACGACGCCCTGGCCCGGGTCATCATCGCCTTCGCACGGATAGGTAATGCTGTGTTGCGTCTCAAGGCGCTCCCAGGTCATGCCGGCAATGCTGGGCATCGCGCCGCGCATCTCCTCAAAGACATCTTTCGCCTCCGGATAGTTCCAATCCAGGCCAAGACGGTTGGCAAGTTCCTGAATGATCCAGAGATCCTGACGCGCTTCCCCCGGACAATCGAGTGCTTTGCGGCCGACCTGCACGCGTCGATCGGTATTTGAGAACGTACCGGTCTTTTCAGGAAAGGCCGACGCTGGCAGCAGCACATCTGCAAAGGCGGCAGTTTCGGTCAGGAAGATATCCTGCAGCACCAGGTGGTCGAGCGCGGCAAGGCCCGCACGTGAGTGATTAAGATCAGGATCAGACATGGCCGGGTTTTCGCCCATGATGTACATGCCGCCGATCTCTCCCTCGTAGGCTTTGTCCATGATCTCAACGACCGTAAGGCCCGGATTCGGATCAAGCTCAGTGTGCCAGTACTTCGAGAAAAACTCTGAAGCCTCAGTGTTATCGACCCGGCGATAGTCCGGAAACATCATCGGAATGAGGCCAGCGTCGGATGCACCCTGCACGTTGTTCTGGCCGCGCAGAGGATGCAGGCCTGTACCCGGCCGCCCGATCTGGCCAGTCATTAGGGAAAGCGCAATCAGACAGCGGGCATTATCCGTGCCGTGTACGTGCTGACTGATACCCATTCCCCAGAAGATGATCGAGGCTTTTGATCTGGCATAAGTTCTTGCACAGTCCCTAATCACATCTGCCTCAATACCACAGATCGGCGCCATCTCCTCCGGACTGAAATCCTTCACCCGCTCACACAACTCTTCGAAGTTGCTAGTTCTTGAGGTAATAAAGTCCTCATTGACCAGGTGTTCATCGATGATGGTATGAATCATAGCGTTCAGCAAAGCAACGTCGGTATCGGCTTTAAACTGAAGGAAGTGCGAGGCATGACGGGCGAGCTCTGTGCGCCGCGGATCCATCAAGATAAGCTTGGCGCCCTTACGCGCGGCATTCTTGATAAAGGTCGCTGCGACGGGATGATTGCCTGTCGGGTTGGCGCCGATAACCACGATGACTTCGGCGTGCGCGGCATCCTCGACCTGGTTGGATACGGCACCCGAGCCGATTCCCTCGAGAAGCGCCGCTACCGACGAGGCATGGCAAAGTCGCGTGCAGTGATCAACGTTGTTGGTACCGAAACCGGTTCTGACAAGTTTCTGGAAAAGGTAAGCCTCTTCATTGCTGCCCTTGGCGGATCCAAAGCCTGCGAGCCCATTTGAGCCAAGATTTTGCTTCACTGAGCTAAGTCCGTCGGCTGCAAAATCGAGCGCCTCTTCCCAGGACACCGGTCTGAACATCTTTTCTGGATGCTGCGGATCGAAATTTTCGTTGAGCCCTTTGGGCATACCCTCGCGCCGGATCATGGGCTGGGTAAGCCGCTCCGGATGGCTTACATAATCAAAGCCGTAACGGCCCTTTACACAGAGTCGTCCTTTATTGGCGGGCCCATCACGTCCCTTCACATACTGGATTTGGTTGTCTTTAATGTGATAAGTCAGCAGGCAACCCACGCCGCAGTATGGGCAAACCGAATCGACCTTTTTATCAATCTCATTAAGGCCGACATCACCCGCTGGCATCAGGGCGCCGGTTGGGCAGGCCTGCACACATTCGCCGCAACCTACACAAGAGCTCGCGCCCATGTCGTCGCCCAGATCAAACACAATTTGCGCATGCGCACCGCGAAAAGCGAGCCCAATGACGTCGTTGTTCTGCTCGTCTCGACAGGCTCGCACACAGCGTGTGCACTGAATACAGCTTTCGAGTTTGACTGCAATGGCGGGGTGGGACACATCTTCCACAGGCTGGCTACGTCCGCCGAAGCGGCTGTGCTTTACCTCATAGTGATCGCACCACTGGTCGAGCTCTGATTCCTGCGTATGGCTGGCGTCACCGACGTCGCCCCGCAGCAACTCCAGTACCAGTGACTGAGACCGGCGGGCCCGCGCGTTGTCACTGGATACCTTCATACCTTCTGTCGGGGCACGGCAGCACGAAGGTGCCAACACTCGCTCCCCTTCGATCTCTACGACACAGGCCCGGCAGTTGCCTGCTGTTGCTAGGCCGTCGGCATAGCATAGGTGCGGGATATCAACCCCGTGGCGCCTCGCCGTCTGCAAAATGGTCTCACCAGACGCTGCCGTCACCGGCTGATCGTTGAGCGTGAAACTGACCTGATGGGAAGTATCGGTAGCCATATTCACTGACTTTCAACCTCGTGGGGAAAATATTTGATTGTGCACCGGATCGGATTGGGCGCCGCCTGTCCAAGACCACAGATAGAGGCGTCTTCCATAACCGTTGCAAGCTCTTCAAGCAGCGTCTGATCCCAGACCGGATGCTGCATAAGTTCCGTGGCCCGATCGCAGCCCACACGACACGGTGTGCACTGGCCGCAGGACTCGTGTGCAAAGAACTTAAGAGTATTTAGTGCGGCGTCCCGCACCTGATCCTGATCAGACAGAACCATCACGGCAGCAGAGCCGATGAAGCATCCATGGGGCTGCAGCGTATCAAAGTCGAGCGGCTCGTCAGCGAGCGCCTCAGGAAGAATGCCGCCAGACGCGCCGCCGGGAAAGTAAGCGTAAAGCGAATGACCCTCCAGCATGCCGCCGCAGAATTCATCGATCAGTTCACGAAGGCTAATCCCTGCTGGCGCTAGATGTACGCCTGGTTTCTTGACCCGTCCACTCACGGAGAATGAACGCAGGCCTTTTCTACCGCGCCGGCCCTGATCAGCAAACCAGTCAGCCCC
This sequence comes from Pseudomonadota bacterium, assembly GCA_018661145.1. Lineage (GTDB taxonomy): Bacteria > Pseudomonadota > Gammaproteobacteria > Arenicellales > UBA868 > UBA868. The sequence goes on from JABJIU010000028.1 coordinate 6,084, forward strand.
GTTGTCGACGATATCCCTCACCCAGTAGAGCGTTTCACAGTTGTGCTCAAGCGTCGGTCGGCCGAACAGGCCCACTTCCGCAACATAGGGAGGACGCAATCTCGGGAGTCCGCGCTTGCCTTCGATAGATTCGATCATGGCGGACTCTTCACCACAAATATATGCGCCGGCGCCGCGTCGAACAATCAATTCCGGCAACGGCCTGCCGAATCCAGCTTTCAGTTCCTCGATAGCCGCCTTCAGAATCTCAATCACGCCCGGATATTCATCCCGAACGTAAAGATAGCAGCTGTCTATCCCGACAACCCGCGCCGCAATTAATACACCCTCTAGAAAACGATGAGGATCGCGCTCCAGGTAATATCGATCCTTAAAGGTACCAGGCTCTCCTTCGTCAATATTCACCGCCATCAATCGGGGCGCTACCTGATCCTTAAGTATTCGCCACTTGCGTCCGGCCGGGAATCCCGCACCACCAAGGCCTCTAAGACCTGATGAATCGAGCGTGTCAATAATCACCTTCCCAAGCTCCGGGTCGTCCTGGCAACGCTTCGCAAGCGCATAACCGTTGTCGGCGCAATAAGCGTCGTATCGAACCCAGTCTACTGGCGTCTGTGGGCCAACCTGGCCCTGATCAACGCACGCAGACACCTTAGCCGCATCAGCGTGCCCGACCGGGTTCTGCCCGACCACCGCAACCGGTGCAGCATCGCAGCGACCCACACAAGGTACACGCTGGATCCGAACACCCTCGCCAAACTGTGACTCGAGTTCATTGATCAAGGACTCCGCCCCAAACAAGGCGCAGCTGACAGAGTCGCAAACCCGGACGGTCAGAGAGGGCGGCGCATCCTCACCATCTCGAACCAAATCAAAATGGTGGTAAAACGTTGCAACCTCATAAACTTCGGCGGGTGCGAGTTGCAGCAGGTCTGCAAGCGCCGTAAGGTGCCGAGTAGAAAGATGCTTGTAAGCGTCCTGAATCCGGTGCAGACATTCAATCAGGTGATCCCGCCGGAGCTCGATGCCGTCGATGACTGCACTGACCTCGGCTCGCGCTGCCAGATCTACCGCGCGACCCTTGCCCGCACCCTTTGGCCGAGCCCGTTTATGAACGGAGTTTTTCATTCGCTGGAAATAAGTTAGAGAACTAGTTGGATTTTACCGGGATGTTTCGCCGGGCATGATAGTCTGTTCAGATCAGATCATCACATCTGTCTGAACCAGAAAATAGTCTAGACGCGTCACTCAGGCATCCGTCCAGGCACGTCGTCCCACACTGTCGCCCAGACATCAGCAAGGC
>JABJIU010000149.1 GCA_018661145.1 Pseudomonadota bacterium
GATAACTCAGCGTACCCATCCATCGTCTTCTCTCCTAACCGGTCAGTCGTAATGTCCACGAACATAGTCTTTGGGATAGGTCTTGCTGACCCACTCCTGGATTCTCGGGTGACCATCGACTGCCCGGCACACTCTCGAGATCCTGGGGAAAGCGCTGATGATATCCCTAGGAATCCCGTCTACCCGTTCCGAGGTGAGCCATCCCATGAGCCGCCAAATCGCAAGATCAGCAAGGCCCAGGTCCCTGCCCAAAATCCAATCAGTCCCACCCACGATGCAATTTTCCAGCATCCGAAGTTTGCGCGGAAGTTCATCTTTGGATAAGGCCTCGCGTTTGACTTTTTTGATCTCGTCATCGTCGCCGCGGCCTGTGGCAAAGACCAACTCCGTAATGTCGGTGGCGAAATCCAGAAACTGATCAATTTGTGCCGCCAGGACATGGTCATTGCGCGGGTACAGGCCTGAAAGTTTTCCGCAAAATCGTGAGATACCGCCGGTCTGTGCGATCGAGACCCCATCCACAAGCAGGCAGGGTAACTGGTGAAAGGGAATTACCGTCCGGTCGTCCAGACGACCCGTATCCCAAGCCCGGGTGAATTCCTCACTTCCAACAACTTTGCTTTCGAAGTCGATTCCGCCCATGAAAAGCGCAATCCTTCCAACCTCGGCGCGCCAGAACGGAAAATCAAAATAGATAAAAGTCAGTTTCAATGCAGTACTCCAGATAGTGTCAGCCAAACTAGCGAGTCTCTAAACCCACAAGTCACTTTCCGCCGTTAGTCCTCCACCGGTCTCACCCGTATTGACAACACCTGCCGGCTCGATAATCATGACTTGGCATTCCCGCTCAGCAAATGGCCGATGCGCCTCCCCGCGTCTGACAACAGTCATCTCACCCGCGTTGAGTTCGACCACCCGGTCGGTGAACTCTATCGCCATGGAGCCTTCGATTACCAGAAATGTCTCATCCGTATCATTGTGTTCATGCCAAACGAACTCGCCCTGTAGCCGGACCAGTTTGAACTGGTAGTCGTTCATCTGCGCAATGACCCTGGGAGCCCAGTGGTCAGAGAAGAGGGCAAATTTGGATTTCAGATTGATGGCCTCGGTCATGGGGCCCTGAGGTTTTTTCATCCTGGTCAACTCCCTTTGAAAAATCTGTCGCTCAGTACCAGGCATCGGGCAGCTGTGCCTTTCTTGTACTGACGAAAGCTTCGAGTTCCGCCTTGAGTGAAGGGTCAATCGCCGGGGGGTCGTAGTCTTTTAACATCTGATTCCAGCGCTGGTATGCACGCGAGCGCATGTCATGAGCACCTCCCTCTTCCCAACTCTCGACATTTTCACTGTCACTCAGACGGGGTTCATAGAAGGCATGCTGATAGTGACGCATAGTGTGCGCCGAGCCGAGAAAATGTCCACCCGGGCCGACTTCCCCATAGGCATCCCGGGCAAAGGCCTCGTCTGAAACATCCAGCCCCTTGTCCAGAACCTTCTGGTATGCCCCGAGCCGGTCTGCATCCATCACAAGTTTTTCAAAGCCGGTGCACAACCCGCCCTCCAACCATCCCGCGGCATGCAATACGAAATGTGCGCCTGCCAACATGGTCGAGTGCATCGAATCGGCGGACTCATAAGCCGCCTGCGCATCTTCAATCTTTGACGCCGTCAGTGAACCTCCACAACGCAGCGGCAGGCCCAACCGGCGCGCCAGCTGGCCAATGGCATAGTTCGACATCACCGGTTCCGGCATACCGAAGGTCGGTGCCCCCGACTTGAGTGACATCGAAGAAAGGAAATTTCCCAGAACAAATGGCGCACCCTTTCGCACCAGTTGTGCGTAGGCACAAACCATCATGGCTTCTGCCAACGCCTGCGCGACGCTCGCCGCGGTCGAAACCGGCCCCATTGCCCCTGAGAGAATAAACGGCACCACGACAATTCCCTGGCCCCGACCACAGTAGACGCGAACGGCCTCGGTCACGACCTTATCCACCAGTAAAGGTGAGTTGGTGTTGACGTTGCCCATAATCACGCAGTTTTTGTCCATGCTCTCCCGGCCGAATATGATCTCGGCCATATCGACACTGTCCTGTGCCCGGCTCATTTCCGTGATGGCGCCAAGGTGGGGTTTGTCAGAAAGGGTCATGTGCGCCAACAGCATATCGAGATGACGTTTGCTGACCGGGACATCACAGGGCTCACAGGTCACAAAGCCGCCGTGATGCAGGGCAGGTGACATATAGGTCAGCCTGACGAGATCCTGAAACGACGCGATGTCCCCATAGCGCCGCCCCTTCTCAAGGTCGCGCACAAACGGGGCCCCGTAAATCGGCGCAAAAACCTGATTCTGGCCCCCGATGATGACCGAGCGCTCAGGATTTCGGGCGAGTTGCGTGAAGCTGCTGGGTGCCTCACGGCACAGTTCGCGGATCCAATCGGCAGGTGCGCGGACAACGTCATCCTCGATGCGAGCCTCGGGTTGTTCGCGCCACAACGCCAGCGCCTCTGGGTCATCGCGAAACGCGATACCGACATCCTGAATAATCCAGTCTACCTGTGCTTCGAGGCGGACGACGGATTGCTCATCCAGGGGTTCGAAAAAGGGTAACTGACGCTTGATCTGCGACTGAATCCGGGCGGTGACCTGCTGTGGCCGATCTCGCGCGATACGCTTTCGTCTAGCCATTAGAGATCTCCTTTAGACAATCGGCTTCGCCCACCCATAATTCAACCACGGTGGCAACGATGCGATAAACGGCAACGACCGACCAGCCGCCATAACCGTGCGAGGGGGCTAATTCTTACATCAAGGCGAAAGCGGGAATCTCAGCGAAACTCCGACCCTTTGCTTACGTCCAAACTGCCGTCACAAGAACCTGGCGCCTGCCGGCTGTTTCACACGCTGGATTTCAAGCCGGATCGTCCAGCTCACTCGGTCAAACCGGCTATTTTGAGACATTCCTTATATCGCATCAACGCGCCGGGGTAGGTGTCCTCAAGAAAGCGCTGACTGAGGTTGGGATTGACCTCCAACGCCTGGCTTAAGGCCTTAGCCGCTTGATCGGAATTCTGAAGGGCGGCCTGTACGGCCGCGAGACCCGAAAATGCCCAGAAACCTGCATTTGGGTAGGTCGCGGCTCTTTCCATCCAACCCAGCGCCTCGTCATCACGATTTAGGTTCAATAGCGTCACGCCTTTCATATGCTCAAAAACCCACCGCAGGGGATCTTTCGGACTGAGACGAATCGCTTCATCCATCAGGCCTGAGGCGACTTCAGCGTCTCCACCAGGCGTCATCATGTATAAATGAGCAAGCCCATGATAAGCGTGGGCATAACTGGGATTCATCGAGATTGCTTGCTTAAGCTCCGACTCGGCTTTGGCGTGGTTGAAAGAAAATGCTTCTGCACGACCCAAGGCATAGTGACAGAAAGGATCTTGGTCGTCCAAAACCACAGACCTACGGGCAGACTCCAGCGCGTGGTCTATATCCTCATCGGCATTCTCACTCAGATTGGCGCCCACTAAAATCAGGTAGCCCACGGCGAGCCCCGCATGGGCCGACGCAAATTCATCATCAGCAGCGATGGCGCGTTGGTACAAAGTGATACCTGACTCAACATTCTCTTTTGAGAACTGGTACATATGCCATTGCGCCTGTTGAAAAAGATCCCAGGCACCTAGATCAGTAGACGACTTCCGATGTGCCCGCCGGCGCTCGGACCGGGCCAGTTCTGGCTCTATCGTTGCCGCAATAGTCTCGGTAATCTCATCCTGCAACGAGAAAATGTCGTCCAGTTCCCGATCGTACCGCTCGCTCCAAAGGTTGGCGCCGTCCTGAGCCGCGGACAGTTGGGTTGAGATCCGAACCCGGGCACCTGCCTTGCGGATACTTCCCTCTAGGACGTAATCGACCTGCAACTCCTCGCCCACCCGGCGTATATCAACCGCCTCTCCCTTGTACACAAAAGTCGAGTTTTTGGAAATCACAGAGAGCCAGTGGTAACGGGAGATCACAGAGATGATGTCTTCACTGACGCCGTCGGCAAAATACTCCTGCTCGGGGTCTGCGCTCAGGTTGGCAAAAGGCAGGACAGCTATCGCCGGCGGCCGGTCATCCTTTAAGGCTTCGGCTGACCCTAGGGTCGCCGTGGAGGTGTCGGCCTCGGAAGCCGAGTCAGGAGATTTTTGGATTTTGGGAACAGAATCCAGCTCTACTTTGAAGGTCGGCACCGGTGTAACAATGTTTTTCATTGCCTGGCTGCCGGTGTCAACGAACGTTATCTCGAGTTTACGAATTACTTCCTCATGAAACTTGCCAGAAAGCGTGATCCCACCGGGATCGGCAAATGCCTCCAAGCGGGCGGCTACGTTGACACCATCACCGTAAAGATTATCACCCTCAATAATGACATCACCTAGATTGAGTCCCACCCGAAAAACCATCTGGTCCTCAAGAGGAACAGCTCGATTGCGACTTTCCAAATCCTGCTGAAACCCGGTTGCCGCGATGAGGGCATCCACTGGACTGCCAAACTCTGCAATGATGGAATCTCCTGCGCCGCCGAACACCCTCCCATGATTACTCTGAATTGCCCTATCGGTTATCGTGCGGCAGATCTTCAGGTTTCTTAGAGTTCGGTCCTCGTTCTCACCCATCATCCGACTGAAGTTGACAACATCAGCGGCGAGTATTGCTGCCAGCTTACGACGAGGACCGGATTCAGTCATTGATGTAGTCCGAGGGGCAATCTTCCTGCATGATCTTATCCGAATTCCTGCCCGCGGGACATCAGCCAGATGATGACGCGGCGCGAATCAGAAAATCCAAAGTAAGTGCTGGAATAGTGCAACACGCTGACTCGACCTGCTACGCCATCGTGACCGTCTTAAGAAAAACCGTGGCTTTGATCAGGGCTTAAGAGCGGCAAGCAGGTCCTCCGTAAAGGACCCCATTGGCGGCGTCGCCAGACCTACCACCTTAGCCCGATCATCGATCCGCCGTAATTGGAGCGCAGCCTCATACCCCGGCAACATCGCAAAAGCTGCTACTTCGTTTTTGTTCATGGGTCCGCCCTGCTTTCGCAGGCTGATCTTAGAACCTTCCGAAAGATCGTCCCAGTAACCGGGTTCGGTCGCACAAAGATAACGCTTGGCCGGCACATGCAGGCGCACCGGTTCCGTCACCTCTGGAACAAAGGCATGCGAGAGCCAGTTGGCACCCACGGTCTCATGTCGAAGATCACGGTTGCGGTTGCGCTCGTCTTGGGCAGCATCCGCCATCAGAAAGTGGCCTATATCATGCAATAACGCCGCGGCGACAGCCTCGCTGCTGCCCTGCTCCGAGCGGGCCAGTAACGCACTCTGGACCGCGTGCTCCAACTGGCTGACCTCTTCGTCGTAGCACCAGTCAGCACCGCGCTCCACCAGAACAGCCAGTATGGCCTCGATAAAAGCGCGGTCATCCACGTAGTCCGATCTTCTTGGTACCGGTGCTTGGGACATTTCAGGGATGGGGCTTCCTGACCGCCCAGTCCTGCACCGGTGAGCAGGCCATATCGAATTTGGGAGAGTCGTCCATGAAGTCGTGGGTATGAACAATCAGCGCGTCATCCCGAAACAGCACTACACAATACGCTGGCGGTTCGAAGTTTCCTTTGAGCGCGGCGTTCGTCAGGTCCAACTGCACCTGATGGTTCATGGCCCGCAGGCTGGATATCGGGATGCCGAGCCAGCTGCCCGAAAGAGGCCGATGGATATGGCCGAAAAAGAGATGGCGAATCTGGTCACGGTGAGGCTTTACCACTTCAGAGAAGGCCCCTTTTTGTACCAGCGAAATCCGATCAAGTGCGGGAATACCAATATCGAATGGCGGATGGTGCATGAAAAGATAAAGATCTTTTCCTTTAGCGGCCGCGAACTGCTCCTCAAGCCATTGCATCCGCTGCTCGCAGTACCAGCCTTCGTGGTGTCCGGGCTTATTGGTATCCAGATAAATAAAGCGCCCAACCGGTAAATCCTCAACAGATTGGATAAAGCCGTTTTCGTCACACGGATGATCCCCGAAGCGCTGACGGAAGATGTCGCGGTTATCGTGATTACCCACCAACAGCCGCAGCGGAACTTTCAGTTGGTCGAGGTGCTGCTTGAGGTGATCAAAAGCCTCGGGCTCGCCCCAATGTGTCAGATCACCCGTAATGACACAACGCTCGGCATCCGGATGATTCCGGTTGATATCAGCGATACAGCGCTCAAGCGCCGTTGCCGGATCGCGGCCGTACAGCGTTTGGCCTGCGGGGATAAAGTGGGTGTCGGTGACGTGAATGATTTTCATAGTTCAGGGCGCATCTTTCGATATAACAACAACGGACGGAGTTTGCAGTTAAGAGTGCATCGTTGTCCATCAAGGAAGTGCGCAGAACGCTACACCCGCAACAACATTTGCAGATACTATGATGATGCGCTCAAGGGAAAGCGGGGCCGTAACTTCATCACGGAATAACCTACCGATAATAGCCTTCAGCATTCATAATGATCCCAGACCTTCGGTCAAAGTCACTCTTTCTGTTTTTATGGCAAAGATAGCGATATTCGGGCTCGCCAAGTCTGGCACGACCGGGCTCTGGTCAAGTCTGGTCAAGAGTTATCCTCGGCACTACCTGCAATTCTTTGAAGGCCAGTTTTTGCCATCTAGATTCAACAAATATCTAGGCCGGCGACGCTCCGAAAAAGACCCAAAAGATCTGATCAACAAGGAGATCATTGGACCCGAATTCGACTTTTCCTGTCTTGAAGACTACGACAAAGTAATCTGGTTAGTCCGAGACCCTCGGGATCGTCTTGTTAGTTACATCCTGTACCGTCACTATGACCATCTCTACGGTGACGATGACTTTGTCGGACAGCAACTGCTTCTGTTGGAGGAAAAGGAGCAAACTCCCGAATCAGTGTCCCTAGTGGACCTCGAGACTCGTCTTGATCTTCCGCGTCCAACCTTAAACTCGGCGTTCTTCTGGAACGACAATCTAAAATGGGATGCCTTGGACACGCTCATTACCCATGGACGCACGATGCTCTTCAAATACGAGGATTATGTAGACCAAAATTACGCCCCGCTGGAAAACTTTTTAGGTGTGCATATCAAGAGTCACAGCAACGTGCCGAAACAGTTCCGGCGTGTCGTGCGCAGCAAGGCCCATGGCTTCTGGCGGCATTGGTTCACCAAACTGGATCTTGAGCATTACCAACCCCTTTTCCAGCCATTTCTCGAGAGGTATGGTTACGGTGATGACTGGCGTCTGGCGAACCCCAGGGAAATTGAACCCGACCATTGCTCGCGATACGTCCGGAGAATCATCAATGAACGCAGGGAAGCGGAACACTTGAATCCGGTCATATGAGTAACTGAAGAAAAGATCAAAACAGCGATCCGGTTACAGGTTTCGATACTGCTTATCCTCGCATGCGCTGTCCGTCGGCATCAAAGTACATCTGGTGAATTCTTTTTGCCCCTCGCATGTCGCCCAGGATTTCGATGTCCGCCTCAAGCTCATCACTCAGCGACTGACCATCAACGAGTGCCAGCGCAATAGATTTTTTGGCGTAATGTGAATATCCGCCCGAGGTGCAAAAACCTTTCACCTCTCCGTCAATCCAGACAGGCTCGTATCCCACCGCATCGGCATCATCCGCATCAACCTCAAAGACCGCCAGTTTGCGTTTAGCACCCGCCTGGCGTTCGGCTTCGGCTGCCGAGCGGCCGATAAAATCTGCCTCTTTATCAAAGGCAACAAAGCGATCCATGCCGGTCTCAGCAGGGGTGTAGTCTGGCGAAAACTCACTCAACCAGCTGCCAAAGAACTTATCCAGCCGAAGACTCATCATTGCGCGCATCCCAAAGGGGCGCATCCCGTGCTGCTGACCGGCGGCCCAAAGCGTATCCCAGAGAGCGCGCTGATCCATCGCATCGGTGTAGATCTCGTAGCCAAGATCACCGGTGTAACTCAACCGCTGCACGATACAGTCACACATACCCACTGTCATGCGTTTTACGTCCATGAACGAAAACGCATCTGCCGAGACATCGGCGCGGGTGGCCTCGACCAGCACGGCGCGCGCCAACGGCCCCGCGATCTGAAAACCCGTGCGCCGATCCGAGACATTCTGAATAACAACACCGTCTTTGAGATGCATGCGCAGCCATCGTTCATGAACGGCTTGATATCCATAGGATGAGGTCAACTGGAACTCATTCTCCGCGAGACAAGAAATCGTGAAGTCGCCGATCAGCCGGCCCTTGGGTGAGAGCATGGGCGTAAGGCTCACCCTTCCAGGCTGAGGGACACGCCCCGCCATGATCCAGTCGAGCCAGGCTCGAACTTCTTTTCCTGTCACCGAGAACTTGGCAAAGTTCTGAACCTCATTGATGCCAACCCGATTCCTTACGGCCGTCACTTCGCGGGCGGTTGCGTCAAAAGCGTTGGAGCGTCGAAACGAGGGCGTCTCATATCTCGGCTCGCCTTGGTCCGCAAAATAGTTCGCGACCTCAAGGCCAAACTGCTGACCAAAGACCGCGCCGAGGGACTGCTGTATGTCGTAGGCCGGCGTGGTCCTGAAGGGGCGCGCTGCGGGTAACTCCTCGTTGGGATAACTAACTGAAAAGCGCGTCTGGTAATTCTCGATGACCTTGGGCAGGGTATAGCCTGGGTTCGTCCAGGAACCAAATCTCGCCACGTCCATAGCGAAGACATCGCGGTCCGGCTCTCCCTCCACCATCCACTGTGCGAGGGTGAGTCCCACACCCCCGCCCTGGCTGAAACCGGCCATCACGCCACAGGCAGACCAGTAGTTACGTAGCCCCGGAACCGGGCCTACAAGGGGGTTACCATCAGGCGCAAAGGTAAACGGACCATGAATGACCGTCTTGACACCAGCGGTCTCCAGTACCGGAAAACGCTGATAGGCAAAAGCAATCGAATCGCTGATTTTGTCGAGGTTGTCCGGCAGGAGTTCGTGCCCGAAATCCCAAGGCGTACCGTCAACCGCCCATGGCCTGCACGCCTGCTCATAAAAACCGATACAAAGGCCCCGACCCTCCTGACGTAGGTAACTCTCACCCCCGGGGTCCATCACGTGTGGGTGCTCCCGGTCACGCTCGTATATTTGCGGGATATCGTCGGTGACAACGTACTGATGCTCCATGGGATGCAGCGGCAAATAGACCCCAGCCATGGCACCAACTTCCCTTGCCCATAAACCGCCGGCGTTTACGACATGTTCAGCGATTACAGTCCCCTTGTCGGTCACAA
>JABJIU010000050.1 GCA_018661145.1 Pseudomonadota bacterium
CGATGCCGAGATTTTCGCCAGCGAGCCATTCAAGCTCCAGGTCCTCGAGTCTTTGATTGACACTCAGCTGCAGGCGGAGTACCTCGCAGACAGAGGCTACCGGATTACCAATGAACAGCTGTCGAGCCGGATCGCGGCATTTGCGGCATTTCAATCTGAAGGTCGTTTCGATTCGGCGCGTTATGAGATGCTGTTGCAAAATGCAGGCCTCACGGTTGAAGGTTTCGAACGCCAGCAGCGCCAGCAGGGTGCGGTGGATCAGTTGCGTGTGGGCCTGAGAGAAACCTCCCTAGTCATTCCTGCGATGACCGACCGTGCTGTCGAGTTACTGATGCAGCAGCGTCGCGCGCAGTACACCATCCTGGATCTTCAGCCTTATCGGGATGCGGTGCAGGTCGACGAAGACGCAGTGCGGGACGAATACGAAAATCATCGTGATCGCTATGTCCAACTCCCACAAATGCAGGCCGATTTTCTGTCGCTTTCGGTCGATGCGCTGGCGACACAGGCGGTAGTAACGGCTGAGGCTGAACAGGCCTTTTACAATGATAATACTGATCGATTTACCCGACCGGGAAGTCGTTCTGCAAGCCACATCCTGATCAGTGTGCCGGCCGATGCGTCAGAGGCAGCGGTGGAGAAAGCACGCAACCAGGCACAAAGCTTGGTTACCCGGGGTCGGGGTGGCGCAGATTTTGCTGCATTGGCAAGTGAACATTCCGACGATCCTGGATCAGCCAGACGTGGGGGAGACCTTGGCATTATTCGGCCAGGTACCATGACGCCGGACTTTGAAACCGTTGTGTTTGCGCTAAATAAAGACGAGATCAGCGATCCGGTGCGTACTGAATATGGTTGGCATGTGATCAAGGTGACCGATCTTCGGGAAAGTGTGATTAGCCCGTTTGCCGAGGTGCGAAGCGAGATAACAACGCTGTTGTCGCGCGAGTGGGCCGAGGGACAGTTCATGGCGATGGCTGAAGATTTCCAGAATATGGTTTTTGAGCAGCCCGGGTCGCTTGAAGCCACGGCTGACTTGCTCGGTCTCCCGATCGAACGAACCGACTGGTTCTCCCGCAGGGCAGGCGACGGTATTGCCGCACATGCTGCCGTCCGCGAGGCAGCGTTCAGCAATGAGGTCCGGGTGGACCGGATGAACAGTGAAATGATCGAGCTAGACAGTGATCTGTTCGTGGCAGTGCATTTTGCGGATTACCGGGAGCAGCGCCAACAGGACTTTGAAGAGGTCCGCGACACGATCGTTGATGCCCTTGCTGCTCAGGCGGCTTTGACTGCCCAGGAGGCCGCTGCTGAGCAGATGATCGACAGTCTGCGCTCCGGATCGCCCTGGACCGCGGTTACGGAGAACGCTGGCTTGCCCGTCTACAACTTGCCGCAAGATGCTGAGGATATCTCTGATCCGGATGACCAGAACGTGGCGCGCGTCGTTTACGCTGCGCCTGCGCCCGTCTTGGGGCAGGTGGGTTATGGGGGCACGCGTCTCGATGCGTCTCGATTTTCGGTCTTCCGTCTAGAGGAGGTTGTGTCGGGAGACCCTTCCAGGATCACGACTGATGAGCGCGCGCAGATCAGAGCGTTGATCAGTGCCCGGGTTGGGGAAGAGTTGTACACGGGTGCGAGCCGCACCTTGCGTTCTGCTGCCAACGTCGAGATATTTGACGCAAATCTCTAGCGCTCAAGGCTGTCTGACCGTCTCAGATTAGGATCCTTCGGCAATATTTGGGCTGATCCCCACGGTGTTGAAACCGCCGTCAACGTAGGTGATCTCCCCTGTGATTCCGGACGCGAGATCTGAACACACGAAAGCAGCAGTATTCCCCACTTCTTGGATGGTGACTCCGCGGCCCAAGGGCGCCGTCTCCTCGTAAAAATTCAGCATCTGCTTAAGACCCTTGATCCCCGAGGCTGCCAGCGTTTTGATTGGGCCGGCTGAGATGGCATTGACCCGGATTCCCTGAGGCCCGAGAGATTGTGCCAGATACCGCACGTTGGCCTCCAGACTTGCTTTGGCGAGACCCATTACGTTGTAGCCCGGCATGGAACGTTGTGATCCGATATAGCTGAGCGTCAGCATTGCGCCCCCGGGAGCCATCATCGGGCGCAATGCGCGGGCCAGTGCCGTGAAGCTATAGGAACTGATCTCGTGGGCGGTTGAAAATCCTGCGCGGGTCACCGAATCCAGGAACATCCCCTCCAACTCCTCTCGGGGAGCAAATGCGATGGAATGCACCAGGATATCAAGCCGGTCCCAATGGGCTCCCAGTGTCTCCTGCAGGGAGTCGATATCGCTGTCCTGCGAGACATCACAGCGAATGGTTTTTCCAAAGCCAAGTTCTGTTGCGAACTTCTCTGCCCGGCTACCCAACTTCTCGTTTTCGTATGTCAGTACCAGTTCCGCCCCTTCACGGGCCATGGCCTGTGCGATACCCCATGCGATAGACCGGTTGGATGCCACCCCGGTGATCAGTGCCCGTTTACCTTCAAGAAATCCCATTCCGTCAAATGTCCCTGGTTAAAATTAGCGTCACCATGGTTTTTATCCCAACGCCAGTAAAGAGTCAAAAGTTCCCGACCTCAGCGGCCGAGACAGTGTCCATCGTGGCCCTGAATCGGGAATCGATCCCGCGGGCAACGACGCTCTCGTTACACCTTGGGCTGGAGGGCCTCTGTGATTCAAGGGTGGCCTCCGGGCTGGTGCTCGAAGTTTCCCAAAGCAGGCTCGGGCTGCGGGACTATTCGCAGCGCCGAAGCCGGGCACTGACGGTTGACTCGGCAAGAAGGCGATACCCGGCAGCAGGCAAAGACCTGCTCTCCCGGGCCCTTGGAAGGCATTGCCATTCGGTAATTGACGCCACCGCAGGATTTGGTTCTGATGCTTTTGATTTCGTACGTCGCGGCAAGCAGGTATGTGCGATAGAGCGAGTCGTGATTGTGGCCATGATGCTTGAGGAAGCCGCAGAGGCGTTCCATCCTGGGCAAAGAGATGGCGAGCTTCGTGTGGTTTGCGGCGATGCGATCGATGAGATTCGCGCTCAGGGGAGTGCGGACGTTATCTTTTTGGATCCGATGTTTCCGGAACGAGGCCGGCAAAGTGCCCAGCCCCGCAAGGCCCAGCAGATGCTTCGGCGCCTTGCCGGAGAGGATCCTGATGCCAGTATATTGTTCCAAGTTGCACGCCGGCATGCCCGCAAACGCGTGATTGTCAAACGACCCCGTTATGCTCCACCTCTGGGAGATGATCCGGACATCATGCACAAAGGTAAGTCGGTACGTTACGACATCTATCTAACAGGCGGGACGTCACGATGATACATTGGCTCTATCTGCCACATCTTGAAACCGCCGGGGACGAGGCAATCCTGGAAGGGATCGAGGCGACCCATGCCATCCGTGCCCGTCGTCTGCGCATCGATGATTCTGTATGCGTATTTGATGGTATCGGCCGGACTGCAGCAGCCCGGATCAGTGAAGTGACTCAGCGGCCGTTACAGGTGCATCTGGTTATTGATCACCATGAACATTGGCCGTCGCCCACGACCCGGATTCACCTTATCAGCGCTCTGCCCAAAGGCGACCGTCAGGCTACGATGCTGGATATGGCGACCCAACTGGGCATGACGGACTACACTCCCCTTAGGTGTGATAGAAGTGTCAGCCAGGCCCGCGTCCAGGCCTATGATCGATGGCGGCGGGTGCTGATCGAGTCCTGCAAGCAAAGCCATCGTCCCTGGCTGCCGGTTTTATATCCGCCTGTTGATCTGAAAGAGTGGATTGGCCAATGTACCGGTACGAACGCTGTCAATGTTATTGCGGACAAGAGGGGTGCCACAGGCGGCCCGGCGATTGAAAGCTGCCTGTTGAATACCGAGCACGTTTGCCTCGTGGTCGGTCCGGAAGGGGGTTTTTCCGATCCTGAGCGTGAGCGCCTGGATGAAGCCAAATTCGAAATGTTATCTCTTGGGGATGGGGTGCTGCGCGTTGAAACGGCAGCGGTTGCGCTAATCGCCTTTGCTGGTCGTGTACTGGTGTCTACCGGATCCCCACCCTAAGGGGGCAGGTGATCAGTTGAGAGCGGCGATGCGCTGTTGGCGGGATCGCAGTTCTTCCAGGTCGCGGGTAATCTGTTCGGCCCGTCCCTGCTCCTTCTCGACCACATCGGCTGGCGCCCGGTCAACAAACTTGGGATTGGAGAGTTTCCCTTCGCAGCGTTTGAGATCCGTAGTCAGTTTTTCGACTTCCCGCGAAAGTCGCTGGATTTCGGCATCCCGGTCAATGATCGACCCCAGAGGCACCAGCACCTTCATGTCACCGACAAGCGCGGTAGCGTGCTCTTCAGTTTCTTCTGTATCTTTTGATATGTGTTCAACCCGGTCTAGTCTTGCAAGTGCAATCAGGAGGCCCCTGAAGGATTCACAGCGTTTGCTATCCTTGGCATCGCCGCCCTGTAATGTCACTGGGAAGGACACCTTGGGGCCGATATTCATCTCGCCGCGGATATTGCGAATACCACCGACTACTGCCCGAACCCAGTCAAGATCCTCGACGGCTGCATCATCAATCAGCGCCTCATCCATTTTTGGGTAGGCTTGGCGCATGATGGATTGACCCTGACATATTGTTCGCGATTGCAACTGCTGCCACAACGCTTCGGTGATGAACGGCATGATGGGATGTATCAGGCGCAAAGCGCTGTCCAGTAGGTTAACTAGCGTTTGGCGCACGCCGTCTTTGCGCGTATCAGAAAGCTCGGGGTCTGATAGCTGGATTTTTGCGATCTCCAGGTACCAGCTACAGTACTCATCCCAGGTGAAGGCATGCAAAGTTTGCACAACCTGGTCAAACCGGTAGGCCTCCATCGATTTATGGACTTCCCCTGATACCTGTTGCACGCGGGAGGTGATCCAGCGTTCAGCAGGACCGGCTTCAAAGTCGACAAGGGGGCGGCCAGCCAGGGCCTCGGTGTTCATCATGACGAATCGCGCCGCATTCCATAGCTTGTTACAAAAGTTGCGGAAACCCTCAATGCGTCCCAGGTCAAAACGGATATCACGCCCTTGTGTCGCCAGGCTCGCGAAGGTAAAGCGCAGGGCATCGGTGCCAAAGGATGGGATACCGTCAGGAAACTGACGACGCGTGGCTTTGGCGATTTGTTCAGTCATCTGAGGCTGCATTAGCCCCGCGGTACGTTTTTCCACCAGTGCCGCCACTTCAATCCCGTCAATGAGGTCCAGAGGATCCAGTACGTTCCCTTTGGACTTGGACATTTTCTGCCCCTCGGCATCGCGGACGAGTCCATGAACGTAGACTTTATGAAAAGGAACCTTGCCCGTAAACTTAAGTCCAAACATGATCATCCGGGCAACCCAGAAAAAGATGATGTCAAAGCCGGTGACGAGGACGCTGGTGGGATAAAAGGTGTTCAGGTCTTCGGTGGATTCAGGCCAACCCAGAGTCGAAAAGGGCCATAACGCTGATGAGAACCAAGTGTCCAGGACGTCGTGATCCTGTTCCAAAGAGACGGCGCTGCCATGATGTTTGAACGCCTTGTCCTGCGCTTCGGCTGCATCGCGGGCGACAAAGATGTTCCCGTCATCGTCATACCAGGCAGGAATCCGATGGCCCCACCAGATCTGTCGTGATATGCACCAGTCCTGGATATTTTTCATCCATTCAAAGTAGGTGCGGCTCCAGTTTTCTGGAACAAACTGGATACTGCCGTCCTCGACCGCCCTGATCGCAGGCTCCGCCAGAGGCTGTGCCCTTACAAACCACTGGTCGGTCAGGTAGGGCTCGACTACGGCTTGGGAGCGATCCCCTCGAGGCACCATCAACGTATGCTCGTCAATCTGTTCGACGAGTCCGAGCGCTTCAAGGTCAGTGACAATTCGTTTCCGGGCGACATAGCGATCAAGGCCGTGATAGGGCGAATTCGGCAGATCGATGGCAGCACTGGGATCAAGGATATTGATCGGCTGCATCTCGTGGCGTATTCCGACTTCATGGTCATTGAAGTCATGGGCAGGTGTGATTTTTAAACAGCCGGTGCCAAATTCCGGATCAACATAATCATCGGCGATGATCGGGATCAATCTATCGGTCAGAGGCAGTTGTATTTTTTTGCCGACCAAATGACGGTATCGGTCATCTTCGGGGTGAACGGCGACCGCCGTATCCCCCAGCATGGTTTCTGGCCGGGTTGTGGCGACCACGACGTGGCCGCTGCCGTCCTCCAAGGGGTAGCGAAGATGCCATAGCGAGCCTGCTTCTTCTTCGGACAGGACTTCTAGATCAGAAAGAGCGGTATGCAGAACTGGGTCCCAGTTGACCAGTCGTTTGCCGCGGTAGATCAGCCCCTCCTCATGCAGTCGGACAAAGACCTCCCGCACCGCGCATGACAGATCTTCATCCATAGTGAAGCGTTCGCGGCTCCAGTCCAAAGAGGCGCCCATACGGCGCAGTTGTTGCGTTATCGTGCCACCGGATTCCTGTTTCCATTGCCATACCCGCTCAATGAAGGCCTCGCGGCCAAGGTCATGCCGGGTTTTCCCAATCCGGTCGAGCTGCCGTTCGACCACCATCTGGGTTGCGATCCCGGCATGGTCGGTCCCGGCCTGCCACAGGGTTCTGCGGCCGGTCATCCGGTGATATCGGATCAGGGCATCCATAATGGTGTCCTGAAAGGCATGCCCCATGTGAAGGCTGCCCGTGACGTTCGGTGGAGGAATTGAAATGCAAAAAGCGGGCCCTTCACCTGCAGGCTGGAATGCGCCCTGGGCTTCCCACTGCTCGTACAAAGCCCGCTCTATGGTGTGGGGGTCATAGGTTTTGCTGAGAGCTTCTGTACTCATTGTGATGTCTGTCAATGCCGAAAAAAGGCCGGTTTCAAGGCGCAGGAGTATAGGCTAACGGGCGTTTAATCATGAAAGGCGTGAAAGCCGTGCGATCAGGTCTCGCTCCACCACGGAGACAGACGATCCTTGATGTCACGCGACAGTTCATCCCGTAAGGATTCCGGAAGGGATTCGCCGGACTGCAGTGACAATCGCTTTTCGACTGCACCGACCAGTTCGTCCACAAGTTCATCCAGATATTCGCTTGAGTCTCGAGCATTTGCGTTATCGGATCCCAGTCTCTCGGACACCTCAGGGCCCGCTGATGCGCTGGATTTTGAACTATCGGTTGCCTCTGTATTACCTTTTTGCGCTATGACTTCTACTTTAGTAACCGGGTGATCATTCTCGCGTACTGATTGTTTCTCCGTTGAAGCGTCTTCGGGAACGAACATGTCGACGGTCTCAGGATCGCCCGGAAGATCGTCTTCTTCAATCACGGGGGCGCCATCGTTCGGGACATCCGTGAGATCAGCAGGCGAGGCGTCATCACTATCGAGCACGCCCTGCTTAGACGTTTCGTCACCTGCCGGCGCGATCAACTTTCCGAGATCCTGTAGCTCACGGATCAGTGTTTTGCGATTTTCTTCTTTGCTCACTTTAAGGGTACACCGCTACAGACGGATCTCATGCGTGACAGGGTCAAGCCCCTGTTCACGATAAAACCGGAACCGTTTTCTTCCGGAGTCGCGTTGCGCGCTCTCGCTGCCGACAATTTCCGCAACTCGGGCGAATCCGTCAAAATCCGTGACCGGTTCGTCAGCCAAGGAGACAATGACTTGCGCATCCTCGTTACTTGGAGAGCCGTATCCGATTGTGACTGGCGCCTCTGATCGACCGGAAGAAGATAACTGGTGCGGAACAAAACTGCTTTGGGAAAACGTCCAGAGCAGTTCATCCACCTGGCTTGCCTGATCCTCATCCTGGCATCGCAGGTAGATCCGGTGCCCCGCCTGATAGGCCTTCTCGGTGACCCGGCAGGCAAGCATCAGGTACCCCTGGGCCGCACCCGTGGCCTGAACATAAAAATCTACGCGGCAGGCCATGCCTATTGAACCCCCTCAGCGCCTCGTCCGGTTAATCAGAAAACGGGTCAACATTGATACCGGCCGCCCGGTAGCGCCTTTGTTCGCACCCGAGTGCCATGCGGTGCCTGCGATATCGAGATGGGCCCAGGCCATATTCTTGGTAAATCTCGACAGAAAACAGGCCGCGGTGACGGCGCCCGCGGTACGGCCACCAATATTGGCTATATCCGCAAACGGACTGTTGAGTTGTTTCTGGTATTCATCCCAAATCGGCATTCTCCAGGCCCGGTCACGTGCGCTTTCTCCACACGCTAGCAATTCCTCCGCGAGCTTATCATCGGGGCTAAAGAGTCCTGTCGCCGGATGCCCGAGAGCGACCACACAGGCACCTGTCAGAGTTGCGATGTCGATAATTGCAGCCGGCTTGTAGCGTTCAGCGTACGTCAACGCATCACACAGGATCAGTCTTCCTTCGGCATCGGTATTGAGAATCTCAATGGTTTTACCGGACATGCTGGTCACGATGTCACCAGGTTTATTGGCGGCCCCATCGGGGAGGTTCTCACTGCTTGGAACAATCCCGATCACATTAAGTTTCAACTTGAGCTCTGAGGCCGCGACCATCGCGCCAAAGACACTTGCGCCCCCGCACATGTCATATTTCATCTCATCCATCGCCGCGGCAGGCTTTAGGGAGATCCCGCCCGCGTCGAAGGTAAGACCCTTGCCGACCAGGACCACTGGCTTGTCGGAGCGCTGACCCCCCTGATGTTCCATCACGATGAGTCGGGCGGGCTCGCGACTGCCACGGGAAACCGATAGGAGCGCGCCCATGCCCAGGGCTTTCATCTTTGCCTCATCCAGTACATTGACTTTCAATTTGTGACTCTTCCCAAGTTTTCTTGCCTGGTTGGCAAGGTAGCTCGGTGTGCAAAGATTGCCCGGCAGATTGCTCAGGTCCTTGGCAAGCGCCACTCCGTTTGCGATGGCGCAGGCCTCCTGAATCCCCGTACGCATTGCCGTATCGTTTTTTCCGGAACTAGCGAGCAAACTGACACGGTTCACTGTGCATTGGCGCCGCGCGGCTTCTTTCCCCTTTGAGGTTTTTAACTGATTGAATCGGTAACTTGCCTCCTGAATGGCCTGTGATATCACCCGGGCGCGGGTTGTCGCATCAGTGCCGGTAACAGCTACTTCAGTTAAAGTGACCACAGCGCTGACGGATTGTGTGGAGCACAATTGCCGCGCAGCCGCAAGTGCCGCGCTGGCCAAGTCATCGATGTCTGGCTTATCACCCACCCCTACCAGCAGCAAGCGTTTGGCCTGAATTCCGCTGGGAAACGGGACCAGCAACACATTCCCAGGGCGTCCGTCGATGTCACCCGAGGCCATCAAGGACTTGATAAGACCCTTTGATGCTCTCTCAATTTTTCGTGTGCTCGGCGGTTGTTGCGCACCCTCACGGACAGCCACCACCAAGCAGTCGGTACGGGCATGGAGTACATCAAGAGACGATAGTTGGATTTTCATAGGCTTCCTGAGCGGGCTGACCGCATACGGGTGGCGGTTGGTGGGACAGAATCACTGATTCACGTAAAATGAGTGCGTATTTTGGTAGTTGATCGAACGTGATGTCAAAACCTCTTTTGCGGTGCAATCCATGATCCTGCGTAGGGCGCTGGCCCGGGAAGTACTCCTGACAAGCTTTGCCGTCACTGCGGTGATTTTCTGCATTTTCATCGTGGTTCGGGTGTTGGGATTTTTGCGCCAGGCGGCTGAAGGTGTGATTCCCGTGGACAGCATCTTTATCCTGTTGTTTCTGAAGGTCATTGCATATATGGATGTCATTCTGCCGCTGATGATGTTTGTTGCGATGCTGTTGGTGCTCAGTCGCTGGAGTCGCGAAAATGAACTGACCGTCATGGCAGCGTCAGGTCTGGGACTCTCTCACCTGCTTCGGCCCGTGGTATTTCTGATCCTTGTCGGTGCCATTATCGTTGGGAGTTTCTCCCTGGTGGTCGGTCCAATGGCGGTGCGCTCGGTCGGAGCGATAGAGCATGAACTCAAATCCCGAACCGACATAGTTGGCGTCAGTCCCGGGATTTTTATGGAAGCGCAGGCGGGCCGCGCAGTCTATTTTGTAGAGAAACTGAATAAAGACAATGGCCGATATGAAGGCGTGTTCGCCTGGGGTTCAGACGCGGGACGTGAGGGCGTGGTGCTTGCGCAGTCGGCGCACCGACACACTGACCCGGACAAGGGTCAGGTATTCTTGGTACTTGAAAATGGTGTCCGGTATGAGGGTACGCCAGGAGATAGCGTATACCGGGTGATCAATTTTGAGCGCTATACTTTGAGAGACAAGAGTACTTTGGCGGCGCCTGTGAGATATCCACTGCACGGCTGGAAGACCATTAGGCTATGGCGAAGCTGGGGCCCCCATGAGCAAAAGGAGATCGCCTGGCGAATTTTCAAAGTTCTCGTCCTGCCGGTACTCATGGTGTTTGCACTGGGTTTTGGCCGGGTACAGCCGCACAGTAGCCGCTATGTTTCGATGTTCAGTGCGCTACTCGTTTATTTCACGTATACAAACCTCGTTACCATGGCTTGTGCACGGATTCCAAACGAGGGTGTTGGCGCCATGGGGGTTTTGGCGTTTGTGCATGTCGGTTTTGCTTTTGCTGCCGCCTATCTCTTTTGGCGCCGCGCCCATGATCAGCCATTACTGGTTAGGATGCGGCCCCGCCAGCGGGCCGCCTGACGCTCCATGAAACTGCTGGAACTTTATCTTGCGAGAGTGCTCATGGGCCAGATCTTGGTGGTCCTTTCTGTGCTCGCTGGGATTTTTGCATTCGTCACCTTTATTGATCAGGTTTCGTATCTTGGAACGGGAAATTATTCCATCCTAGACGCCTTGCGCTATGTCCTTTTGAGCACGCCCAGGATCACTTATGAGATCTTTCCGATGGCAGTTCTGATCGGGGCGATTCTCGGCCTTTCCTTACTTGCGCTGGATTCCGAACTGATCGTGATGCGCGCCAGCGGGGTGTCGATTGGCCAGATTACTTCGGCAGTGCTCAAGTTGGGATTTTTCCTCGCGCTGATTGCGCTCCTGATCGGTGAGTTTTTGACGCCCTGGACCGAAACGCTGGCACAAAGGGGTCGGGCCCAGGCGCTTGAGCAAAATATCGAGCACAAGTCGAACTCCGGACTCTGGATGCGAGATGGTAGGACTTTTGTAAACGTAGGTGAGGTATTGCCCGACCTTTCGCTACGCGATATCCGGGTGTTCCAGTTCGACAACAGCAGCCAACTCCGGGCACTGGTTCACGCGGGCCGGGGTTATTTCTCGGAAACGTTCTGGGACCTCGACGAGGTGAAGCAGACTTTGATTGACGAACAGGGCTTCACGACCGTCGCTGAGGCGCCCAAGGCGCGTTGGACTACGTCTGTGACGCCTCAGACCATGTCGGTATTTTTAGTTCAGCCGGATCAATTGTCATTGATGCAGTTGCGCAAATACATCGCGCATCTGGTCACGAATGTTCAGGATACGAGGAATTTCGAACTCGCCTATTGGTCGAAACTCAATCTGCCGCTCGCGACCGGCGTGATGCTGCTGCTCGCGATACCGTTCGTATTCGGCAGTATCCGCGCCGATGGCATGGGGAGAAATCTTTTTATTGGGATCATGATCGGGATCGCCTTCTTTGCCGCGAGCAAGGCACTGGGTTACATCGTACTGGTCTATCGATTACCACCCATTCTTGGCGCTAGTTTGCCGACGCTGGCTTTCGCCGTTGTAGCAGGATTGCTGTATCGCCGTATCCCGTGAATCAGGCTACGCCCGACTTCACATGTCTAAGATAGTGCTGATCCTTTAATCGTTGCGATGCAAAACGCGAGTCCGATAATCACCCAACCCTTTTACGGGGAGCGTGTCTGGAATGCGCAGTCGGCGCTGGAGGCGCAGACACGATTTTCATTCTCGGCAGAGGGCGTTGCAAAGAATTGCGCTGAAGAACTCGCATCCCTTGCAGAGGACCCCGCCAGCGGGGACGCGTCGTTCGAAAAAGTTATTCCGTCGCACTTTCGTCTTGATGCCTGTCGTGAGTTTGCCGCCTCTATTCGTGCTGTACTTGATCAAGGTCCAGGGTTTGCCATCATTGATGACTTTCCGATTGCGGATCGGAGTCCCCACACTATCCGCCTCATGTACTGGAGTTTTATGAGCCTTATCGGCAGGCCGGTGGCGCAGACCTTCACAGGCCAAATGATTTATGACGTTCAGGATGAGGGAGTCCAGGCAGAACTTGGAAAAGGTGTGCGCTCTTCAAAGACGGCAGACGGGCAGGTCTACCACACCGATAATCATCCCCAACCGCCGAGTTACGTTTCCCTACTGTGTTTGCAAACAGCAGAAGAGGGTGGACTCAGCGGACTGATCAATCTTTACGAAGTCTATAACCGGTTACTCGCGCGCCATTCGCACAGAATTCCTCGGATGTACCAGTCTTTCTGGTTCGACCGGCAAAGAGAGCACGAGCCCGGAGAAAAACCCGTCAGCAAAAATCCGATCTTTGAGATTGCTGGGGATGGGTTAACGATTCGCGTGGTGACCACGCTGATTCGGCAGGGGTATCAACTCGCCGGGGAAACGCTCGACCTCGAGACACGCGAAGCACTGGACGCGCTGGATGAAGTAATGGAGGCCCCCGGTCTCGGGAAAACCTTTGAATTCCGGCCGGGCCAGGTTCAGGTCGTCAACAACCGCCGTATTGGTCATCGAAGAACGGCATTTCGGGATGCTTCCGAGCCGGAGAAAAGGCGTCACCTCATCCGGTTGTGGCTGAGGGATGAGGGCGAGCGCTCATTTATGGGGTGACGCCCCGGCGTTCCGAGGCGTCGTGGGTTTTCGTTGAAACTCAGCTGCTCGTGAGCGCGCTCTTGGGGTCTACGTAGTCGTAGCCAAGATCGTTGGCAACTTCAAGGGAAGTGACTTTGCCCGCGTGAACGTTCAGTCCTTTGCACAGGTGGGGGTCTTGCTCGAGTGCTATGCGATAGCCGTTATTGGCTAGAGCGAGAATATGGGGCAGGGTGACATTGTTGAGTGCGAAAGTCGATGTGCGCGGAACCCCACCCGGCATATTGGCAACGCAATAGTGCACCACATCGTCAACCACATAGGTGGGGTCAGCATGGGTGGTAGGTTTTGATGTCTCGCAGCACCCGCCCTGATCAATGGCGACATCGACGATAACCGAACCGGGTTTCATCGCGGTCACCATTTCAGCAGTAACCAATTTAGGCGCGGCCGCGCCCGGAATGAGTACGCCCCCGATAACGAGATCAGCCTCGAGCACGTGCCGCTCGAGCGCATCACGGGTTGAAAAGACCGTATTGGTGGATCGCCCAAACTGCTGCCAATGGGCTTCTATGACTTCGGGACTTCGGTCTATGACCCAGACGTCAGCACCCATACCCACGGCGATATGGGCCGCGTGCGTACCGACCACCCCGGCGCCTAGGACCACGACTTTGGCCGGGTCCACACCAGGGACGCCCCCGAGCAGCATACCAAGGCCTCCGTGGGGTTGTTCCAGGCAATAGGCGCCGGCCTGAATCGCCATCCTTCCGGCGACTTTCGACATCGGTGCCAGCAGGGGCAGGCCGCCATGTGGGGAGGTTACGGTTTCATAAGCAATGCATGTGGCACCGCTGGCGACGAGATCACGGGTCTGATCAGGATCCGGGGCAAGATGCAGGTAGGTAAATAGAATTTGACCGGACGAGAGCATCGCTCGTTCGTTCACCTGCGGCTCCTTGACCTTTACGATCATTTCGGCGCGGGCAAAGATATCCTGAGGGTTATCGATGATATCGGCACCGACCGAGCGATATTCTTCGTCCGAGGCACCAATACCTTCGCCGGCCAGGGATTGAACCATCACCTGATGACCGTGGGTGATTGCCTCTCGAACGCTGGCAGGCGCCATACCGACTCGATACTCGTGATTTTTGATCTCCTTTGGAACTCCTATCAGCATGCCATTTTCTCCGGATGATTATGAATTTAGAGGAAAGGGCAACAGAAATTGCCCGTACCGAAAAATGCCCCAGCAGGGAGTCCCCCGACTCCCTTTGTGTGGCGGGTTCAGCTCGCCTGCTGGGTGCGCATATCTGACCGATTGATTCCAGCAACGGCGACCGGTGCTTTCATCGCATCCCGTCGGAAGGGTTCTCCCAGCTCCTGGTTCAGGACAACTTCAATGAAGGTCGTCACCTTGTTATTCATTTGACCGTCGATAGCCGCATTCAGTGCGTGGGTGAGCGCATCTGCCGTTTCGACTTTGACGCCGTTGACCCCGCATGCTTTGGCGACTTCGGCGTATTCCACCCCGACATTTAATTCTGTTCCAACGAAGTTATCCTCATACCAGAGGGTCGTATTACGCTTTTCCGCCCCCCACTGGTAGTTTCGGAAAATTATCATGGTAATCGGTGGCCACTCATTGCGGCCACAGGCGGTCATTTCGTTCAT
Source organism: Pseudomonadota bacterium (assembly GCA_018661145.1). GTDB lineage: Bacteria > Pseudomonadota > Gammaproteobacteria > Arenicellales > UBA868 > UBA868. The sequence continues at coordinate 14,481 of JABJIU010000050.1, forward strand.
GGAGATGCCAAAAGCGCCATCTCCCACAAAACCGACCACGGGTATATCGGGGCAGCCGATCTTGGCGCCTAGGATGGATGGGAACCCATAGCCACAGGGTCCAAACAGTCCAGGGGCGAGATATTTTCGACC
>JABJIU010000143.1 GCA_018661145.1 Pseudomonadota bacterium
CGTTGCGGGTTGGCGGTGGGTGTGGCAGCAACCGTGCTGTCGGCAGGCGCTCTTGCCGAGGAATCACTCAACCGTGTCATGGTGGTGGTCAACGACGGCGTTATCAGCGAAGCCGATCTCAATCGAGAGGTCTCACTTGCTGAGATGGAGTTGCGTTCCGCCGGTCAACCTCTTCCGCCTCGCGATGTCCTTATTTCAGGGCTGCTAGAGGAATTGATCGTGGATACATTGTTGTTGGGTGTGGCTGCCCGTTCGTCGATCTCGGTAAATGACCGCGAGGTGACTTATGCCCTGATGACGATTGCCCAGCAGAACGGTCTTACCCTGGCGCAGTTAGAAGCAGCAATAGTAGATGCGGGCGTTGTGATTAAAGACTACGAGCTGGACTTGCGCAAACAGTTGACTATCCGAAAACTGATTGACCGGCTAATCCGACGGCAGATTACCGTGAGTGAGCAGGAGATCGACGAATACCTAGTACAAAACCCCACGACCGAAGATACTGTTGTGCCCGAACTAGATCTCGCACATATTCTTCTGAAACTGTCATCAGGCGCTTCCGAGACCGAGATTGTCGACACCCGTAGCCGACTCGAGGAGATCCGCCTCGAGATTGTCGATGGGTTCGCGTTTGCTGAGGCGGCGAGACGTTATTCCGACGGCAATAAAGCGCCAGAAGGAGGGTCGCTGGGCGTCAAGACTGCAAAGCAGTTACCAAAGCTTTTTCTGGATGCTGTCGAAGGTATTCCCGCAGGCGGGTTGTCCTCTGTCTTTAAGAGCTCCAATGGTTGGCATTTGCTAAAGGTGTTGGCGAGGAAATCCCAGCACGAGGCGGTTGTGCTGCAGCAGGAAATCCGACACATCCTGGTAAGGGCCAGCGCGTTGTTGCCAGATGAACAACTGAGAGCACGGCTTGAGCGAATTCGGGATCGTATTGTGGCGGGTGAGGACTTTGGCGCAGTTGCCCGGCTGCAGTCGGAGGACACCAATACCCGGGCACTTGGCGGAAATCTTGGATGGTTGAGCCCTGGGGCGTTGCCTGGTGAATTTGAGCAAGCGCTTGAACCTTTGTCGGTTAATGAGGTCAGCCCAGTGTTTCAGACCGCAGCTGGCTGGCATCTTGCCCAAATCACAGGAGAGCGGGAAAAAGATGTCGGCAATACCTTGCGCCGACGTCAGGCCGAGCGCATCATCATCGGCCGCAAGACCGAAGAGGGGTTTGAGCAGTGGACCCAGTCTCTTCGGGAAGAAGCGTTCGTGCGCTATCGGGTCAGGCCTGGCGAATAGACAACGCCCCAAAGCTGGGGCGTTTTCATGCTGAGACTTCCGTCGAATCGGCTTTGTTGTGGCAGGGTTACTGCGCTCCCGATGTGAATTCGGGGTATGCCTCGAGACCACATTCGGATACATCGACACCGCGGTACTCCTCCTCTTCGGTGACACGAAGCCCACCCATTGCCCTGATTAGGGCCCAGGTCGCGAGGCTGGCCGTGAAGACAAAGCCGAAAATGACACCCGCGCCGATCAATTGGGAGGAAAGTGTTGCATCGGCATTGGTGAGCGGAACCACCAGCAGACCCCAGATCCCTGCGATGCCGTGAACCGAAATAGCGCCGACGGGGTCGTCGATTTTTATCCGGTCAAGACCCAGTACTGAAAAGACGACGATCACGCCACCCACAGCCCCGATGAGCGTCGCCGCCAGAGGTGAGGGCCCCAGTGGTTCGGCGGTAATAGCGACCAATCCCGCCAAGGCACCGTTCAGAACCATAGTAAGGTCTGCCCGACCGAGAATAATTTTTGCAGTCACGAGCGCCGCGACAACGCCGCCGGCAGCCGCGGCATTGGTGTTGACGAACACAGCAGCGACCGCATTGGCTTCACCTACGTTCGAGATGACTAGCTCAGAACCGCCGTTGAATCCAAACCACCCCATCCACAGGATGAACGTACCTAGGGTAGCTAGCGGGAGGTTCGCTCCGGGCAAAGCATTGATTCTTCCGTTCCTGCTGTACTTTCCCTTTCGTGCGCCCACCATCATGACGCCCGCGAGGGCAGCGGTTGCTCCGGTTAGGTGCACAACGCCTGAGCCGGCAAAGTCAGCAAAGCCCAGGGTGTCTAGAAAACCCCCGCCCCATTTCCAGAAACCTTGAATCGGGTAGATAAAGCCGGTTAGGACAACACAAAAAATCAGGAAAGGCCAAAGCTTCATGCGCTCGGCAACGGCGCCGGAGACGATGGACATCGCGGTCGCGACGAAAACGACCTGAAAAAAGAAGTCGGATCGTCCGGAATAATACGCACCGTCGTACCATTTTGAGCCCGAGATACTCAGAACGCTGGCCGCATCGTGATCAGAGTCAAGGAGGAAACTGAGCCCTGGCCAGATGCTGTTGACTGCCTCTCCCGGGTACATCAGGTTGTAACCGACCAACATATACATAACACTGGCGATTCCGTAGAGTGCAACATTCTTTGTCAGAATTTCCGTTGTGTTTTTGGCCCGGACCAATCCGGCTTCCAGCATCGTGAAGCCGGCAGCCATCCACATCACGAAGGCGCCCATGACCAGGAAATAAAAGGTGTCCAGCGCGTAGCGCAGGTTAAGGATTTCTTCCACTGTAAAGTTCTCCAAAAAACGTGGTTTAGCGATTGGACAAAGCGTTAGAGCGCAGCCGGACCGGTTTCGCCGGTGCGGATGCGGATCACCTGCTCAATCCCATAAACAAAAATCTTTCCGTCACCTATTTTTCCGGTTTTGGCCGCCTCGCTGATGGCTTCCAGAGCCTGATCGACGAGTTCTTCGGAAATTGCAACTTCAAGTTTCACTTTGGGCAGAAAATCCACCACGTATTCCGCGCCTCGGTAGAGTTCGGTATGGCCCTTTTGTCGACCAAAACCTTTAACCTCGGTAACAGTCATACCCTGAATTCCAATTTGGGACAGGGCGTCCCGGACATCGTCCAGCCGAAATGGCTTGATTACGGCAGTGACAAGCTTCATCAACATTCTCCTGTGCAACGTGTCTATCTTCAGATCATCCCGCGCTCGGGCCTGATCCCCGCTTGGTATTTCTTATGATGCAATTTTCGTGCCAGCCTAAAAGAACGTCTTAATGCGTGATTCAGTAGGTTTCAGGCACAATTTCTGGACACAATGCACCTTAAGGTGGCAGGGGGTCTGTTTTGCACTTAATCGGAGCAACACGCCTTGGCTGTCCGGACTGGTAAAATATCTCGGTCAGCATTTTCCGGAATCACGATCTTCGTAACATGACGATGCCATTTAGAAAAATCGCCGAATCGCTGGGAGAGGTACTGCCAGTAGATCTCGCGGAAGACGTCAAGAAAAACGTCCGGGCAATGGTCCAGTCGTCTCTTGAGAAGATGGATCTTGTCACCCGAGAAGAACTCGAGATTCAGGAAAAGGTTTTGGCAAGAACCCGTAGTCAGCTGGAGGCGTTACAGCAACGGGTCACTGAGCTTGAGGAGGCGCTAAAGCGTAGCGCCGATCCTTAGCAACTCTTCATCCCACGGATCGGGAAACCATGACAAGGAGCTGTCAACATGTCCCTCGCGAGACTTAATAGTCGGGCGCCTAACGGCCTCGATGCGCCATCGGTTGCGGTCGAGGTCCACCTTTCGGGTGGCCTGCCGTCTTTTACCATCGTTGGCCTCCCCGAGGCCGCTGTCCGGGAGAGTCGCGAACGGGTGCGAAGCGCGGTAATCAATTCGGGCTTTGATTTCCCTCCGCGCAGGATTACCGTAAATCTCGCTCCCGCGGATCTTCCCAAGCAGGGGGGGCGGTTCGATCTCCCAATTGCGCTCGGCATCCTCGCGGCATCCGGCCAGCTGAGATCGCCGCAATCTGATTTTTCCGGGGAGTATCTGGGTGAGTTGGGTCTGGGTGGAGAACTGAGGCCAATTCCCGGTGTTCTGCCGGCGATACTGGCAGCCCATGAGCTTGGACGGCCCGTGATGCTGCCAATGGCCAACTGCGCCGAAGCCAGTCTCGTACAGGATGTGAGACTGTTAGCGGTCGAGAGCTTGGCACAGGCAGCTGCACACCTGTCTGGAGACATGCCCGTTTCGGCACTGACTGCCCGCGTACCTTTGGAAAAGCTTGGACAGGGCAATGCCGAGGAAGATCTAAAGGATATCTGCGGCCAGCCCTTTGGCGTGCGTGCGCTCGAAATTGCAGCAGCCGGTGGGCATTCGCTGATGATGGTGGGTCCTCCCGGCTGCGGTAAGACCATGCTGGCAGAGCGGCTCGCCGGTATCCTGCCGGATATGCGGGTGGACGAGGCGCTGGAAACAGCGGCAGTCTACTCAGTATCCCACCTGGGTTTCGACAGCCAACGCTGGCAGCTTCGACCATTTCGCGCACCTCATCACAGTGCGTCTGCCGTGGCACTGGTGGGTGGAGGTGCCCGGGTGGGGCCGGGCGAGATCTCTCTGGCACATAACGGCGTGCTTTTCCTGGATGAGTTGTCAGAGTTCTCTCGACAGGTGCTCGATCAGTTACGTGAACCGTTGGAGTCGGGGTCGGTATTGATTGCCCGGGCAGGGCGGACGGTTCGTTATCCCAGTCGCTTCCAGTGGGTGAGTGCGATGAATCCCTGTGGTTGTGGTTACCACGGAGATCGGTCCGGCCGGTGTCGGTGTACCGTCGAGCAGGTCAGGCGGTACCAGAGCCGCCTTTCCGGGCCGCTGATAGATCGGGTGGACCTTCATGTGAGACTGCAGTCGGTGGATCCCGCAGAGCTCCATACCAAAAAATCACGTCCTGACACTTCTGCCGAGGTCAAAAGCCGCGTCTGTCGGGCACGAGAGCGCCAGACAGCGCGCGCCTGTAACATCAATGCACACCTCACTCAAAGCGAGCTGCAGCAGGTTGCGCCATTACGCCGTGAGACGCAGCGTTTTCTCAGTGAGGCAGGCGGTCAGTTGGGGTTTTCCGTCCGTGGACACCACCGGGTGCTGAGAGTGGCGCGGACAATTGCTGACCTTGAGGATACGGCCGTGCTCACGGAAGAGCATCTTGCCGAGGCGTTGCAGTACCGTGTGCCCGACCGTGCTGAAGCCGGCCTGGCATAACGGTTGTTATGTCCAGCTCGGATCGCGCTTTTCGATGAAAGCGTCAATCCCTTCCTGCGTATCGGGGAAGAGCATATTCCCGGCCATGACCTGGCCAGCGGCCTGATAGGCTTCGGCCAGCGGCATATTCAGTTGCCGGTAGAAAAGTGCTTTTCCGGCCCGCAGAGCATCAGCCGGCTTGCTGGCGATATTTTTCGCTAAGGCATCGACCGTCTCGTCAAGCTTATCAGCCGAGACCACATGGTTAACCAGTCCGTACTCTTGTGCTGTGTGCGCATCAATGAAGTCCCCGGTGGTCAGCATCTCAAAGGCCCGTTTGCGTGAGACGGCCCGGCTCAATGGAACACTGGGTGTTGAACAAAAAAGCCCAAGGTTGATTCCGGACACCGCAAAGCGCGCCGTGTCCACCGTTACCGCAAGATCCGCATTCGCTACAAGTTGACAGCCTGCAGCGGTTGCCATGCCCTGTACCCGGGTCACCACGATCTGCGGCATGCGGGCCAAAGTCAGCATCATCTGACTGCATCGCGAAAATAGATCTTCATAGTAAAGTTGATCGGGCACGGCCCGCATCTCCTTCAGATCATGACCGGCACAGAAGGCCTTGCCGGTCGCAGCAATGATCAGGACCTTAATGTCATTATTCGCTGAAACCTCGTCAATTTCCGCCTGAAGCGAAGAAAGCATCTGCTCGGACAAGGGGTTATACTGATCCGGCCGGTTCAGGGTTAGCATCACAACCCCCGGTGCACGAGTCTCCTTGAGAACGATGGGCGAGGTATCCTGAGAAGCGGGAGATGCTTTCATTGCGGCATCCTATTGCTGAAGCGCCCCGTAACTTACACCTTGTAGGCAAGAAAAGTAAACTGCCATGCCTCAGATCACGATTGCGCAAATGGAGTCCTTGGCCCGGGAACAGTTGCCGTTTGCAGTCGAATCTGGATTTATCCTGGATTCCCTTGCAGACGGACGGGCTGTGGTTCGCGCGCCTTATCGAAGTACTTTTCTTCGGCCAGGGGGCACCATCGCGGGCCCCGTCATGATGGGACTGGCGGACTACGCGATTTACGCAGCGCTGCTGAGCCGCATTGGCCTTGTCGAACTTGCTGTGACCACGAGTTTCAATATCAATTTCCTATCCCGCCCCGGGGAAGCAGACCTGATTGCAGATGCTGGCATTATCAAACTGGGTAAGCGTCTGGCTGTTGGCGAGGTCGAGATAGTCAGCGCAGATCGCGATGATCTGGTGGCGCATGTGACGGCCACCTACTCGATTCCGCCCGATGCGGTCTGAATCGCTCAAGAGACAGGACGACATGAGCGTGAATAAGTTCAAAGGGGTTCGAGCCTGCGTGTTCGACGCCTATGGAACCTTGTTTGATGTGCACTCTGCCGTCGGGCGTCATTCAGCTCGACTGCCTGATGCCAGCGCCGTTTCAATATTGTGGCGCACCAAGCAACTCGAATATACCTGGCTGCGTACCCTCATGGGCCGATATGTGGATTTCTGGCAGATCACTCAGGATGCCTTGAATTTTTCCCTTGATACTTATGAGGTGACTGATGCGGCGCTGCAACAGGATTTGATGCAGGCCTATCTTGAATTATCCTGCTACCCCGAGGCGCCGAAAGTGCTTGAAGCACTGAAGGAAAAAGGTTTTCGTTGTGCAATCTTGTCCAACGGTTCTGCCGAGATGCTGAATTCTGCGGTTCGAAACAGCGCACTTCAGGATTTTTTCGAGGCAGTAATTTCAGTTGATTCCCTCGGTGTCTACAAGCCGGACCCGCGGGTTTACCAGATGGCGGTTGATCAGCTGGATCTTCAGCCGGGCGAGATCGCATTCCAGTCGTCCAATGCGTGGGATGCGGCGGGCGCGGGCGCTTTTGGATTCAAGGTTGCCTGGATCAACCGCTTCGGTCAGCAGGCCGAACGCCTCGGTACCCTTGCCGATGCAGAACTTAAGGACTTGGGGGGTTTGCCCGATTTGCTGTAGTCGTTTCAGCCCGAGGACTATTGGTAAGATTCCCAGAGGTGCTCAGTGTCGTTTGGCGAGTTGGGCCCGTGCGACCCGGGAGGCCGGAGGATGTCCCAGTCGGCGACTCAGTGAATCGGTGATGGTGACGAGCTGATCAAGATCAGTCGCGCAGTCAATGCCAAGACCCTCCATCATGTAGACGACGTCTTCAGTCGCCACATTGCCGGCAGAGCCGGATGCGTAGGGACATCCGCCCAACCCGCCAACAGCGGTGTCTACTGTGGTTACACCGATCTCGATACAGGCAAGAATGTTGGCAAGCGCCTGACCATAGGTATCGTGAAAGTGCACCGAGAGGCTATCGATACCGGTTTCGCTCGCGCAGGCTTTTGCTAGCGCGCGCGCCTTGTCCGGAGTGCCAACGCCAATGGTATCGCCCAGAGAAATTTCGGAGCAGCCCATTGCGATCAGTTTCGCCGCCAGACTGACCACCTGAGCGATCTCCACCTTGCCCTCGTATGGGCAGCCCAGCACACAGGAGATGTAGCCGCGGATGACGACGCCATCGTCCTTGGCGAGTGCACACACCTCGGCAAAGCGTGAAAGGCTTTCATCAATGCTGCAGTTGATGTTGCGCTGTGAGAAGGTTTCTGACGCAGCGCCGAAGATCGCAATCTCACGGGCGCCCGCCGCTCGGGCATTCTCGTAGCCTGTTTTGTTGGGTACGAGTACCGGAAGGCGAAGATCTACTCGTCCCGAGAGTGATTCCAGCACTTCGTCGCTGCCGGCCATCTGCGGAACCCAGCGGGGTGATACAAAGGACCCGGCTTCAATATCTTTGAGTCCGGCAGCGGCCAGTTGCTGTATCAGCTCGACACGCTCCTGGGGTGACAGGGGTTGGGCTTCGTTCTGTAGCCCGTCGCGGGGTCCCACTTCGACGATTCGGATGTAGTCGGGTCTCATAAATTATTTTGCCTCTTCAAGATGCTGACAGCACAATCCGGTAGTAGATGCACAGATCAGGTTCGATACCGTCTTGGTAGTCTTTTTCAATTATATGAACTGCCCGGGCGCCAAGCGAACTATTCAGCCGCCACATGGCATTGGCGAGCCCTGCACGGTTGCGCCCGGAGACCTGTTCGAATCCCTCTGACCGTGCGGCGTCGATCTGGTGTGCTTTAAGTTCTCGGCCGATTCCCTGACCGCGATACTCATCATGGACCAGGGTATCGGCTGCATAGAGCACCGTAGCGCTGCCTCGTAATGAATCTTCGGCCGGGCCGCGAACATGGGAAAAGGCCTCGAGCGGTGCTCCCAGACAAAAGCCGGCCAGTTGCTCCCCATTGATGGCTGCGAGACTGACACCTTTTTTGTGACAAATGATCTTTTCAAGGGTCTCGGGCGTATCCTGCCGGGAGGGTTCGTAAGTCTGTGTTTCAAGACGAAGCAGTTGCGACCGCCAGTGGCCCCAGTTTGTGGCATTCAGGCGCTCGTACTGTGTGGTTGTGCTGATTACAGGCATCCGAGAGACCCTTAGTCGGTACTGGCTTCGCCCGTGCGCTGTTGGTGCCGTTCCCGGGACCGAACGATGCTCTCATGCCGCGCGCTACAGACGTCACAGTCAGAAGCGTCTGATCTTCGCCAGTTGTCGGGCGGAACGAAGCCATCGCGCCAGATACCGAGCGCTTCTTCTCGGGCGAGTTCTTCTTCTTCCTGGAAAGGAGCTGCTGGACTGGCATTGGTGAGCGCCCATCCATAGC
>JABJIU010000248.1 GCA_018661145.1 Pseudomonadota bacterium
AACCGCTCCGCCTTTGACGGGGAACTTGTGGCGTTGGTCGACGGGTTTCACCCAGATTTGGTGATACTGGCCGGATTCATGCGCATCCTCAGCCCCTCATTCGTTGACCGCTTTGTCGGGCGTCTGCTCAATATCCACCCCTCACTACTGCCTTGTTACCCCGGACTTGATACCCACCAGCGGGTAATCGCAGATGGCGCAAAGGAGCACGGCGCGAGTGTGCACTTTGTCACCCACGATCTTGATTCAGGGCCAGTGATTATCCGGGGTCGGGTGAGTGTGCTGAAACACGACTCCCCTCAGACACTGGCGACACGCGTGCAAGAAGTCGAATATCGTATCTACCCCCAAGCAGTGGAGTGGTTCGCGCAAGGGCGGCTGGCGCTGGAGGACGGTGTTGCAATGCTGGATGGAAAACCCCTGATCCACTGAGTCAGTGGCTGCGTCTTTAGATCAATCTCTCAGGCGCGCCTGGACCGTGATCTCAACGCTCGCACCGCCGAAAAGCCGCGGTGACTCAGTTGTCGTGCGGGCAGGAAATTCCTCGCCTTCAAAAAACGAGCGATAGGCCTCGTCCATCTGATCAAAATAGTCCAGATCTGAAAGATGCACATCAACCCGGACGATGTCACTGCAGTTCAGGCCGAGCTCGTTGAGTATCTTGGAAATAGCCTGCATGACCGCAGTGGTTTCCTCACCCGGATGCCCCATTACTGCCTGACCTGCCGGAAAGTCGGCCGCGACCAGGCCGGCGAGGTAAGCGTACCGGTCGTCGGTGACCATCTGGCTGAACGGCGCGCCGGATACCGGCACCACTTTTGACGAGTATCTTCGAATCAATGCAATGCAGTAGGCTTTTCTGGCTGGCCGGGACTAAGACTCGCCAACGGAGTCGATCTCAAATGCAAGTTCGCCCTCTTTTTCGTAGACACGCACCGTACCACCTTGCGCGAGCTTTCCAAAAAGAAGCTCATCCGCCAGTGCCCGATTGATGCGGTCACGGATAAGCCTCGCCATCGGCCGTGCGCCCATCAACGCATCATGGCCATTTTTCGCAAGCCATTGCCGGGCGCCCTGATCAACCTCCAGGACAACGTGCTTGTCGGCCAACTGGGCCTCTAACTGAACAATAAACTTATCAACCACATGACCAATGGTGGCCTCGTCCAAAGCGCCAAAGCGGATAACTGAATCCAACCGGTTACGAAACTCGGGTGCAAACATCTTATTGATTATTTCGGTATCGTCGGCGCTGTGATCCTGATTAACAAAGCCCACTGAACCGCGCGCCATCTGCATAGCACCTGCGTTGGTCGTCATCACAATGATCACATTGCGAAAGTCGGCTTTACGTCCGTTGTTGTCGGTTAGGGTGCCGTAATCCATTACCTGGAGCAGCAGATTGAAAACATCCGGGTGGGCCTTTTCGATTTCATCCAGGAGCAGAACCGAATGCGGATTACGGGTGATCGCTTCGGTCATGAGGCCCCCTTGATCAAAACCGACATAGCCGGGGGGAGCGCCGATTAACCGGGAGACCGTATGGCGCTCCATGTACTCAGACATATCGAAACGTACCAGTTCAATTCCGAGGGTGAGCGCAAGCTGCTGGGTAACCTCGGTTTTACCCACGCCAGTGGGGCCGGAAAACAGGAAAGAAGAAATGGGTCGGTCTGGATTGCCCAGTCCAGAGCGAGCGAGTTTTATAGCACTCACCAGAGCGCTGATCGCGCTGTCCTGCCCAAACACGACCCTCTGTAGATCGGCCTCAAGGGTACGCAACGCGTTCTTATCGTCAGCACTGACGGTTTTCGGCGGTATTCGTGCCATTGTTGAGACCACCCGCTCAATATCGTGGACCCCGACAGTTTTCTTGCGCTTGGACGCCGGCACCAATCGGAACTGAGCACCGGCTTCATCAATCACATCGATGGCCTTGTCAGGAAGGTGACGATCATTGATGTAGCGCGCCGACAGTTCAGCAGCCGTTCGCAGCGATGGCGCTGTAAAGCGGACCGAATGATACTGTTCAAACTGGGTTTTAAGACCCCGCAGGATTTCAACAGTCTCCTCGACGCTGGGCTCAGCGACGTCGATTTTCTGGAAACGTCTTGAGAGTGCCCGGTCCTTTTCGAATATCCCGCGGTATTCCTGGTAGGTGGTAGAACCGATACAGCGAATCTCCCCGGAGGCTAAAACCGGCTTCAGCAGATTGGATGCGTCCATGGCGCCGCCCGAGGCAGCGCCGGCACCAATCACCGTGTGAATCTCGTCGATAAAGAGCACAGCGCCTTCAGTCTCTTCGAGATCCGCCAGAACCGCTTTGAGTCGCTGCTCAAAATCGCCCCGGTACTTCGTACCGGCAAGCAACGCACCCATATCCAACGCATAAATGATGCTGCCAATCAGTGCCTCAGGGACTTCCCCTTCAACAATCTTTCTGGCAAGACCCTCGGCGATAGCTGTTTTGCCAACCCCGGCCTCACCCACGTAGAGCGGATTATTCTTGCGTCTGCGACACAGAATCTGCATGGTGCGCGTGACTTCAAGGTCACGGCCAATCAGAGGATCAATTTTTCCGGCAATTGCCTGTTCATTGAGATTTACCGCAAACGCAGACAAGGCATTCTGAAAGTCCTCATCCGACAACTCCTCGTCCGTTTCATCCGGAGAAGGCAGTTCCCGCGGCGACTCATCCCGGCTGATACCGTGAGAAACGTAGTTCACAATATCGAATCGAGAGACGCCCTGCTCACCTAGAAAATAGACGGCGTGCGAATCCTTCTCTGAAAAGATTGCAATCAGCACGTTCGTGGCAGTGACCTCACGCTTGCCCGAGCTTTGCACATGCAGGATCGCGCGTTGGATAACCCGCTGGAACCCGATTGCTGGCTGGGGGTCCGTCTGTTCATCCTCTTCGAGCATGGGCACATGCTCATCGAGAAACACCTGTAACTTTTCACGAAGCCCCGAGACTTCAGCACCACAAGCCTTGATGACTTTGACGGCCGGTGGATTATCCAGCAATGCTGTCAATAGGTGTTCGATCGTAATGTACTGATGGCGCGCATCACGGGCGCTCTGAATCGCGCTGTTAAGTGAAGTTTCTAGTTCGCTGGAAAGCATCTTTACTCAGGCTCCATCGTGCACTTTAGTGGGTGCTCATTCTCACGCGCGAGGCTCAAGACTTCGCGCACCCGGGTTTCCGCCACCTCCGCCGTGAATACGCCACATACACCAGCACCTTCCGTGTGGACCTTCAGCATGACTTGGACCGCCTGCTCATGAGCCAGCCGAAAAACACGTTGCAGCACCGTAACCACGAATTCCATAGGCGTATAGTCATCATTGACCAGGAGTACGCGAAACATGCGCGGTTTCTTAAGGCGTGGTTTGGCTTCTTCTACCGACGTGCCGGAAGTTCTCTGAATTTCCCTACGATCACTCATGACTGGACAACTGCATTTTCTGTTTGAATCTACTAGGAATTATATAAGGGCAGGACCCGGGATTTATCAAGAGCCAATCAGGGGACTTTTCGAAAAAAAAGCCGGCGGTGGGTAAAACCCTACCACCGGCCTGTTTTCTCGGGATCCGGATGCTTAGCCGGTCGCGAACTGCTCCTCTTCTGTAGAGCCGCTCATGGCAGTGACAGAAGACGTTCCGCCCTGAATGACGGTGGTCACATCGTCGAAATACCCGGCACCCACTTCCGCTTGATGGCTCGCAAAGGTATATCCCCGATCGGCAGCTGCAAATTCACGCTCCTGGACCATATCCACATAAGCCGTCATACCCTTGCGGACATACTCATGAGTGAGGTCAAACATGTGATACCACATGTTGTGAATTCCTGCGAGGGTGATGAACTGATACTTGTATCCCATGGCGCCAAGTTCACGCTGGAATTTAGCAATCGTTGCGTCGTCGAGATTCTTCTTCCAGTTGAAGGACGGCGAACAGTTGTAGGCCAGCAATTGCTCCGGGTATTCCGTGCGGATCGCCTCGGCAAACCGGCGTGCTTCGTCAAGATCCGGCACAGCAGTTTCACACCAGATGAGGTCTGCATACGGCGCGTAGGCCAAGCCTCTAGCGATCGCCTGGTCGAGCCCAGCCCGGGTCACATAAAAACCCTCGCTGCTCCGCTCACCGGTAACAAATTCACGGTCGCGCTCGTCCATATCAGATGTCAAAAGCGCCGCTGCATTGGCGTCGGTGCGGGCCAGCAGTACCGTCGGGACACCGCAAACGTCAGCCGCAAGACGCGCTGCAGACAGCTTCTGGACGGCTTCCTGGGTCGGAACCAGAACCTTGCCCCCCATGTGGCCGCATTTCTTTACTGAAGCGAGCTGGTCCTCAAAGTGCACACCTCCGGCGCCTGCCTCGATCATGGCCTTCATTAACTCAAAAGCATTCAGGACGCCCCCAAAACCGGCCTCGGCATCGGCAACAATCGGCACAAAGTAGTCGATATCATCTTTTCCAGAGGCATGCTGAATTTCGTCGGCGCGCTTGAAGGCGTTATTGATCCGTCGCACTACCGCAGGAACAGAATTTACCGGGTAAAGGGACTGATCGGGGTACATGGCATCAGCGATATTGGCATCTGCTGCCACCTGCCAACCCGACAGATAAATTGCCTTAACACCTGCCTTCACCTGCTGTACTGCCTGACCCCCCGTCAACGCGCCGAGGGTCGGCAGGTAATCGTCAGTGTTTAATCGTCGCCAGAGTTTGTCAGCCCCTAACCGTGCGAGGCTATGCTCAATGTGCACCGAACCACGAAGTCGCAGCACATCGGCCGCCGAATAATCTCGCTGTACACCATGCCAACGAGGGTTATCCGTCCATTCTGACTCCAGGGCCTGTTGCGCCTGCTTTTGATCAATCATCATTTACCTCTGCTAATGCCATGTTGTTTAGAACCTTTTTCGTTTCGGCTTCAAGGCCTCGTGTTTTGCACTAATTTTCTTTTAAATTCAGCAACGAACACTAACTGGCCTGACCAAGTTTGCAGTTTCGGGTCTGACCGAGTATTTATCAATATAATTATTTCAATATTTAGTATTATCTGACTAAATCATAGGATCAATGAGGCCTCGATGAGCGCACCGCCTTATTACAAGCAAAACCGCCTCAAACAATTAAGGGCTTTTTGCTATGCCGCGCGCCTAGGCAGCATTTCCCGGGCGGCGGAGCAACTCTTTCTCAGTCAGCCATCGGTATCGCTCCAAATTCAGGCGCTAGAACGGGAACTGGGGGTAGAACTCTTTGAGCGGCGCGGACCCCGCATCCGTTTAACCTCCCAAGGCGAATCTCTGCTGGAACTGGCCCAACCCCTAGTCCAAGGTATTGATGGCATCGCTGAATCATTCTCCAGTGAACTGGGAGATCTCAACAGCGGAGAGATCAATATTGCTGCCGGGGAATCAACCATTCTTTATCTCCTGCCGGATGTGATCAAACGCTTCGCCGAGGCCTACCCCAGCGTGCGCCTCAAACTGCATAACGTGACTGGCCGCGATGGCATGGCCATGCTGCGTGCGGACCAGGCCGACTTTGCTGTGGGATCGATGCTTGAAGTGCCAGAGGACATCGACTACCGGCCCATCTTCGACTTCAAGACCATGCTGATCACGCCGCTGGGGCATCCGCTTTCAGGAAAGCGAGCCGCCAACATCAAACTTCAGGATATTGAGCCCCACGGCCTTATCCTACCGCCACGCCACCTTGCGACCTGGAAATTGGTGGAGATGATTTTTGGCCAACACAAGGTCGATTACACCGTCACCCTCGAGGCTGGAGGCTGGGAAGTAATTAAAAAATATGTGGAGCTGGGCCTTGGAATCTCCATTGTGACGGCGATCTGTTTAAAAGGTGATGAAAAAATTTCACGCATACCGCTCGATCGTTTCTTTCCCAACCGAAGTTATGGCGTCGTGATGCGAAAGCGCAAATACCTATCCCCACCGGCACGTCAGTTTCTCGAAATGATGGCACCCGACTATTCCGGTCAGCTAGAAAAATCAGTCGGTGAGTGAGTCGCGGACAAACTCTCCAGTCATTTATCCAACGTCCAGTTGCCCAAACGCTTTGATTTATAATTTAACGTTGATCCGGTAGTTCATCGCTGCTTCATGTTGATCCGCAAGACATTGCTACAAAAATCATTATTGCCTTTGGGGCTTGTTGTTGCCTTAAGTTTTATTCAGGCAGTTGAAGCGCGGGTACAGAAGATAGCTATCTGCTATGACTTCAGCTGCAAAACCCTTCAGCAGGTGGTGTTGTCTGCTGAGGAGTGGCGCAGCGTGATCGGCTGGTTTTACCCGGCAGCGTACACCGCTGTTGAAGAAAGGGAGCAACTCCGTCAGGCCATTGGCTGGATGGAGGTCGTCATCGGGCGACACACGCCTACTCACCGTGACAAAGGGCTCAACCTTGAGAAAAATCCTGAATTTCCTGGCCAGCTTGACTGCATAGACGAGTCACTCAACATCACCACCTACATGCAGTTGTTCCAGGACCAGGGGCATCTGCGTCGACACCGAGTGATCGACCGGGCCTACCGAAAGGCGGGTTTTGATGCGCACTGGGCTGGACAGATCGAGGAAATCAACACTGGTGAACGCTTTGTCATCGACAGTTGGTTTCAGGATAACGGCATGTTGCCGTACCTCTCCCCCAGCACCGACTGGTTTGACATCACCGACCTTCAGATCCTGACCTTTGGGATTCAGGACTGACGGCACACTTAGCCGGGAGATGCCGGCCCCCTCATGACGCCGCGCAACCAAAAAGTCGTCGTGGGCCTCTCTGGGGGCGTAGATTCCGCGATTGCTGCTGCCCGTCTCAAGGCGCAAGGCTGGGATGTGACAGCCCTCTTTATGAAAAACTGGGAAGAAGACGATGATGCTGAGTATTGCGCAGCCCGGGAAGACCTTGCGATGGCGCAGCAGGTGGTCGAAGCGCTCGACATTCCGCTTCGTACAGTCAATTTCGCTCATGAATACTGGGAGCGGGTGTTCGCAATCTTTCTACGCGAATACGAAGCCGGTCGAACTCCAAACCCCGATGTACTCTGTAACCGTGAAATCAAATTCAAAGAATTTCTTTCCTACGCGCATCAACTCGGAAGCGATTACATTGCCACTGGGCACTACGCCCGAATCGAGAAAGTGGGCGGCGCTTTCCGGCTGTTGAAGGCACATGACCTCAGCAAGGATCAGTCTTACTTTCTGCATACATTGGACCAGAGAGCGCTTTCGCCCACGCTGTTTCCTTTAGGTGAGGCGCAGAAAAAAGATATCCGGACCGAGGCGAACACGTTGGGCCTTCCCAATGCCGACCGCAAAGACAGCACAGGAATCTGCTTTATCGGAGAACAGCGCTTTGCGGACTTTTTGGCCCGGTATCTGCCGCCCAAGCCCGGCAGGATGTGTACCCCCGATGGAGAGCCCGTCGGTGAGCACCAGGGCTTATGGTTTTATACCCTCGGCCAGCGCCAAGGCCTCGACATCGGCGGACCGGGTGAAGCCTGGTATGTTTCAGCCAAAAATATCCAGACAAATGTCCTGACGGTAGTTCAGGGGCATGACCATCCCGAGCTCATGAGGAGATCGGTTGTGGCTAAAAGTATGCATTGGGTGAGCAATACTCCCAATGCCTCACTGATGCACTGCTGTGCAAAAACACGCTACCGGCAGACTGACCAGGCCTGCGTGGTTCATATCCAAGCAAGCGATGTGGTTCTTGTCGAATTCGACGAACCCCAGCGGGCTCCTACGCCCGGACAATCTCTGGTGCTTTACCAGGGCGACCAAGTCCTCGGCGGGGGCATCATCAGCGCCACTCACTCCGCTGGCCGCTCCTGAGTCCGTCCGTGTCCCCTGCTGCTTATGACCTGCCGCTTCGCGGCATTTTCCTTTACGTCTCACAAGTCGTCTGTTTCCTTGTCATTAGTATTCTGGTCAAATCACTCGCGCCCTACTTTTCAGTGATCGAACTGCTGCTGGTGCGCTTCAGCTTTACCCTCCTGGTTCTGCTGGCGATCATCGGCCCAAAAAGGGAGGCGGGGTTTTTCAAGACCCGTTATCCAATCGATCACATGATTCGAACAAGCTGCGGCATGGCGGCAATCGGTTTGAGTTTCGTAGCGCTTTCAGAGGCCTTTATTGCCAACGTCACTGCCGTAACCCTGAGTGCCCCCATCATTGCTGTCGTACTCGCTTTTTTTGTTCTGCACGAGCAGATACGGCTTTCTCGGATGATTGCTGTGATCATCGGATTTATTGGAATTTTGATGATCATCAAACCAGGATTTGGCAGCTCAAGTCCTGCGATCTACGCAGCACTTGGGGCTGCTATTCTCTATTCGTTCGTGATCGTCTGGTTACGCAAGCTGAATCGCACAGAACATCCCTTGCGTATTTCGTTTTATTACAATCTCGCAGGCACCATTGTATTTTTGGGTTGGGCTCTTTTTATCGGGTTCGCTGATGCTTGGACCGAAACGCCCATGCTTTTGGGACTGATTCTGCTACTCGGCGTAACGGGGGCCGCGCAACAAATCTTGCTGAGTTATTCATTCCGCTATGCCGATGCCAGCCTTCTGGCGCCCTTTGATTATTTTGCTTTGCCTTTTGCCCTGATCGTGGGGCTAATTTTCTGGGGCGAAATACCGGACCTGATATCACTAATAGGCGTCGGCACCATTGCGGCCTGCGGCATTGGGCTAGTGGCCAAGGAATTCCAGCTCTTGCGAAAACGCCCCGCCCATTAACGTAGAAATAAGAACACTCGGGCAACGCCAAAAGACGTTTTGCTTAAGCCCATTCAGTCCGAGTGCTTCTGGCAGGCCGTGATGGTCTCAGCCACGGCGTCAAGGCCCTTGTCCAGAGGGTAGCGGATAAAATAGATTTCTGGGTTATCAGTCACTTCTCCGCTCGGCCAATGGATAGTGACAAGCAACCTTGCGCTCTTTCTCGTTGACATGAATGCTGGTCATCGAAGGGCGGGTCTCACGACACTGGTTGGTGGCGTACTTGCAGCGGGTATGGAACTCACATCCTGTCGGACGGCTCGCGAGACTCGGAACCTCCCCCTCGATCGAGACCAGCGATCGCCTTCTGTTGGGGTCGGGCTGAGGGACGCCGTTGACCAAGGCCTCAGTATAGGGATGAGCCGGCTGGGAAAAAATTTCATCGGAATTCCCATATTCGATCAACCGGCCGAGATACATAATGGCCAGACGATCACTAACGTGACGTATTACCGGCAGATTGTGACTGATGATCAGATAGGATAGGCCATGCGTAGCCTGTAGTTCATTCATCAGATTCAGTATCTCCCCCTGCACCGAGACATCCAGCCCTGCAGTAGGCTCATCAGCAATAATGATTCTAGGATTAAGCGCCAATGCTCTTGCCACACCCACCCGACGCGCCTGCCCGCCAGACAACTCATGGGGATACCGCGCCAGAAAATCCTGCGGCAAACGCACCATTTCGCAAAGGCGGGCAGCCTCCTCATTCAGATCGGCATCGATCCGGTGAATCTGAAACGGCTCCGTGATCAGCGAGCGCACCGTCTGGC
>JABJIU010000186.1 GCA_018661145.1 Pseudomonadota bacterium
GAGACCCCGCTTACCCAGATCGCCCCGATTATCCGATGCCACCGCTCCCGATACAGCCTTGGGGCGAAAAGGTCGCTGCCGCCCATGATCGACTTGGCTGGCATTGGTGGCCGGGCAGTAATGCGATCACATCCCGGCCTTACCAGGGGAGACGGCCTTGTGTGCAGCGAAGTACCTGCCGGGCCGGTTGTAACGAAGGAGCAAAAGGTTCGGTTGATCGTAGTATCTGGCCGGGCGCAATTGAGGCGGGCGCAAAACTGGTTACGGGAGCGCGAGTTGTCCGTATTCTGACAAACCAACAGGGTCGGGCTGAGGGCGCCTTGTTTGTAGATGAATCTGGAGCGACAAGACGGATTCAGGCAGATATTGTCGTGCTAGCAGCCCATGCTATCGGTACCGCCCGACTTCTGCTGAAGTCAGCAGATAATGTTTGGCCCGAAGGGCTCGCGAACTCTTCCGGAGTAGTTGGCCAGAATTTAATGATGCACCCTATGAATCGGATGGTCGGGTTTTTCGACGATCCGATGAGCAGTTGGCAGGGCCACTGGGGACAGAGTATTTACTCGATGGAGTTCGCTGAAACCCGTTCCGAGCATGATTTTGTTCGGGGCGCAAAATGGAACCTTAGCCCGACGGGTGGACCTTTAAACGCAGCGCTGTACCCGATCGATGGACCTCAGCCATTTGGAAAAGGTCTACACGACCGAGTCGATAAGTGGTTGGGTCGATCGGCGCTCTGGGGAATGGTCGCAGAGGATATGCCTGACTCGCGCAATTTCCTAGCGCTTGATCCGGCACACCCGGATGCGGATGGAGATGGACTGCCCAGACTCCACTACACGACCACTGAAAACAGCAAGCGATTGTTAAGTTTTATGGCAAAAAGAGGCCGGGAGTCTTTCGGTGAAGCGGGTGCTTATGAGGTCGCCGAGCAAACATTGGCCGCTGAGATTGGCTGGCATCCCTTGGGCACCTGTCGCATGGGCAACGACCCGGGCAGTTCCGTAGTAGATAAATGGAATCGCTGTCATGACATCTCTAATCTTTTGATTGTCGACGGCAGTTCCTTTGTCACCAGTTCCTGTGTAAATCCGGCTGCAACGATCTCAGCGATTGCAGCAAGAGCGACGGACCACCTGATCAATTTTCGTTCCGAGTACTGATCCTGCTTGTATTACCAATGAGATTAGCTGTAAATGATTGATGCCACCGCTAGAAGACGGATCGCAGTTTTGTCTGAGGAACTCCTGCCGGGCAATGGCCGTCAGCCGTCAGCAGTTGACGTTGATATCGGCGGCGCACCGCTTGATCGACTGTTAATGTCACGTCCTGACCTTGAGGACCGTTTAGTATTGATTGTGGAGCGTTTCCGTAACTGTGAGCCGGTAACTCCCGCGGCGTTTATTGAAACGCTGTGTCCTCAGGATCATCGGCTTCTGTTCACGGTAATTTGTGGCGCTTATTTCCTCGTCGCTGAGGTCCAGCAGGCCATCGGATACACGGGCCAGCAGGCACTTACCCCGAGTCGCGGTGGATTCGGCGCCGAAGAACTTACGATGAAGCAGATGGAGTTGCCTAAACGCTATCGCGACCCACCGGTGTGAGTGTTGTCATGAAGCATCGTGATGCCAATTCGTCTAATCCGGTGCCCGGATGGATAAGGCAGGTGCTACCTACCCAACACTAGCCTTTGGGCACGGACGACGTAACTTGTTTTGCCGGCA
Organism: Pseudomonadota bacterium; assembly: GCA_018661145.1. Taxonomy (GTDB): domain Bacteria; phylum Pseudomonadota; class Gammaproteobacteria; order Arenicellales; family UBA868; genus UBA868. Next base: position 1,725 of record JABJIU010000186.1, read on the forward strand.
ACCGTCTGGATGTGTCCGAGAAATTGATTGTGCCGCTCCCGTCCATTCGGCCCTCCTGAAGATGCCCTTTGCGGTGCTGTGCTTCGGCCGTTTCAAGTCGGTCATGAAGTTCACTGCTATAGGGAAGGGTATATGCGCGGGGGGCATCCCAGTCCTGCGACTGAACCCAAAGATAAACATATCCCGATTGGTCCTGGATAGGATTTGGTTCCTCGACCTGCCAGGCATGCAGGGCGAATTCTTTTGGGAGAGGTGAGTCACTGGGCCACCCCTGCAGTTCGCTGAGTGAAAAATAGTGCAACAAGTAGAACGCGCTCGCTATCAACACCACCGAAAGCCGCATGGCCAACGACAACCGTGCGCGGATCAACAGTAAAAGCAGAACAAAGAGAACAAAAGCGTAAGCGAGGGCCAACCCGACGACGTGGCTACTCACGTTTCAGGCTCCAGGAGGTACGGCGTCAACCGGGCCTGGCGCTCGTTCACGTTGACAATTGCGCCATCACGGGTCGGGGTAAAGCGGACGATAGTGCGTTCTTCATCGGTCTTAGAGAGGATGACCCGCTTGACGAAAACAGTTTGCACCGAGGGATTGATGCGCTCGATTTTGACGAGAACTTCGATCGGCTGAAGATCGCGTTTTTCATAATAGTAAAGATTGACGGTGTACTCACCATCGATCAGTCCGCGCAACGTCACAAGTTCCTGATTGATTGGGTAGACAACCTCGCGACCCTCAATGACGACGGTATCGTTGACGGCACCCTGATCATCACGATCAAGATGGAGCCAGCCGGCGTCTTTTTTCAGATAGGAGACAACTTCACCAAGCGGATCGCGTACCCACAGATCAATATCATCGGTCCGCGCTTCGGGCCATGTAACTGAAATAATGTACTCAGCTTTGAGATTTACTTTCCCCTGCCGGGCCTCCGGGTTGAAATAAACCAGCGAAACGAAGAAGAGCAGCGTAAATCCGAGCAAGGCATTGAACAGTAGGTCAATAAACGGGTCGGTGGCGTAACCCCCGGTCCTTCTGATCATGAAACAAGGTCAGCGGAAGCGTTGGCGCCCCCGAAATGTTGGGTATCCACAGTCGTAACAATGATTCCAAATAGGCGATCCGCCGCACGGTCCAGTAACTGGTACTGAATGCCAAGAATAAGGCCGCTGCTGAGACCTGCAAGCGTGGTGAAGAGTGCAATCCGCATGCCGCCACTCATCTGGGTCAGCATCAGCTTCGCTGCATTGAGATCAGTTGTCTCCATCTGGGCCACCGAGTTCAGCATGAAAATGAAGCCGATGACAGTTCCAAGAAGACCAAGCTTGATCATGAGATCTGCAACAAACCAGCCGCTGGCGTGCCCGGCGCGGACCTGCTGCTGGAGATCAGTGCCGAGGTTAACCAGGTCAGCAACCTTTCGGCCATTCGCGAGGGCGCTCACCACGACGCTCCGGTAATCTGCAGCAATGGATGAAGGGCTATCACTCGACAGGACGGCATTAGCGGCGCTGAGACTTCGTGCACTTTTAAACTCTTTATCCATCAGCCATGATCGATACCCGGCATGACCAGAAGCAATGATGAGACCCGCCAGTATTACAAGCGACAGCCGGCTCGCATCCTGTTCCAGGAAGAGGGCAAGCAGGCCAAAGTGAATAAACAGCACACCGCCCAGCAGCATCAGCCCGGCAATGGCAAGCCAGTAGAGAAAGGTCCCACCTGAAGAATCGGGCATCGCCATGAGAGTGTTCGGTTATAGCTCGTCTTCGCTGTACGCCTGAATGCTGAGTGCGTGGATTTCTTTTTTCATTAGGTGGTCAACGGCATCATATATCAGGCGATGGCGGGCAAGCGTATTGAGCCCCTTAAAACAACTGGCGATTACTGTAACTTGGTAATGACCACCCCCGTCTGCGGCGCCCGCATGTCCCTTGTGAAGGTGACTCTGGTCTTCGATTTCCACGGACTCTGCTGACAATTTTTGTCGCAGAAGATCAACAATAAGGTCAATGGTTTTCATCTGAGGACTCCGATGGCTCGGTGCTGATGTATCGCGCCACAATCATCATCTGAATAATGCTGAAGGCAAGTGTCAATCCCAAAAGCCCAAAAACCTTAAAGTTCACCCAGAAATCTGTGCGGGTTGCTTCATCCAGGTAGGTCCGGAAATAAAACGCAACGTAGAGGTTCAGCAGTCCACTGACCAAAAAGAAAAGACCCCAGGAAACGTTGACCTTCTTCCAGATCTTAGCCGGCATTTGCATCTGACTACCAAGGAGGCGTTCCAGCACAGTCCGTTTGCCGATGAACTGACTGCCCAGCACAACGATGGCAAAAATCCAGTTCACGATGGTCGGCTTCCACTTGATGAACATGTCGTCCTGAAAAATTAAGGTCATGCCACCGAAAAGGAAAATCACAAAGAGTGTCACTAGATGAGTGGTTTCAAATCGCTGATGGCGAATACGGATAAAAACCACTTGGGCCAGCGATGCCGCCATGGCGACCAGCGTAGCCACGTAGATATCAAAGAGCTTGTAAGCACCAAAAAAAAGGACGAGTGGGAAGAAGTCGAAGAGCAGTTTCATAAACTGGGCAATAGTGAGAAAACGCTTAGATCAAATTATAGTAGCGGGGACGGTCTCTTGCTCACGGAGGCTCCCGGATTAGATTCCCGAAAACACTCGGGTTTTTCAGAGTATGGTTGTCTTCTCACTGATTCGGCATAATCCGACCCCTATCCTAGTCCCATGTGTTTCGCTGAGTGAATATGACAACCAGGTCACCGATAACTGTTACCGAGCTTTTTGCAATGAAAAGCAGAGGGGAGCGCATCAGTTGCCTCACTGTTTACGACTACAGCTTTGCACATATCCTGGACCAAGCCGGGATCGAGATTTTACTGGTCGGAGATAGTCTCGGCATGGTGATTCAGGGGCATGAGACCACGCTGCCGGTATCTATGTGCAACGTGCTCTATCACACTCAGTGCGTCTCCCGAGGGTGTAACAGTGCGCTGGTGATTGCAGATATGCCCTTTGGTTCCTATCAAGGTAGTCCGCAAAGTGCTTATGAAAATGCAGCCCGCCTTGTGGGCGAAGGGGGTGCCCACATGGTGAAGATCGAGGGTGGTGTAGTCATGGCCGAGACCGTAACGTTCCTGGTTGATCGGGGAATTCCGGTTTGTGGACATATCGGGCTCACTCCCCAGTCGGTCAATCAGCTTGGTGGCTTTCGGGTCCAGGGGCGTGAGGAATCGACAGCAGAAGAACTTCGGCGCGATGCGCGAAATCTGGAAGAGGCTGGTGCATCGCTGCTCATTCTTGAGGCCACCCCCGCACAGCTCGCAAAAGGCATTACCGACAGCGTTTCGATCCCAACAGTTGGGATCGGTGCTGGCCCCGATACCGATGGCCAAGTCCTGGTTCTATATGATGTTCTAGGTCTTTTCCCTAGGAAGAGCCCCAGTTTCAGCAAGGACTTTCTCGAAGGCAAGGGGTCTGTCCTCGAAGCCGTCAAGGCCTTTGTCGACGACGTCAGGGCGCGACGGTTTCCGGGCCCCCAACACAGTTTCTGAAGCGATTATTCGTTTGGCGATCTGAACCACGTTCGGTTATCGTTCGTTTCTCTGGCAAATTCAGGTTTCACCCGCTATGTCCAATGTTGATGACTTAAAACAGGCCGCCCTACAGCAGTTTGGGCGGGCGCTCAACAGTTATGATGTTGCTGCTGGAAGGGAAGTCGTAACAGAGGACTTCGTCTGGAGCTACTACGAGGGCCCTGATTCGCCCGACGGCCGCGTGCTCCGCGGATTCGAAGCGGCGTGTCAGATCGTCGCCGAGCGCGTGAAGCGACTCGAGGACCCAATCGAGTGGAAAGAGTCTGACGAGTACTTTTGCGGCGATAAAGTGCTATGCACCTCAAGGGCAATAGGGTGTTTTCGTGACACAGGGGCTTTTGATGTGCGTGTGGTCGACATCTTCTCATTTCACAATGACCGGATATGCTCGAAAGACACATACTGGAAAATCATCACGACTTGATCTCGGGATGGTCTGATCAGATGTCGGTTTAGTGCTCCCTGGCAATACGCGGGCGTCTTAGTATTCGATGGCTACTACCTCAAACCGATCTTTTGACTACATCATCGTTGGCGCCGGTGCCGCCGGTTGCGTCCTAGCAAACCGACTTTCCTCGAACCCTGCTAATTCGGTTCTTCTATTGGAGGCGGGAGTCGCCAGTAGACATTGGCGACTTCGAATGCCTATGGCGGCGATGGATCAACTGAGCCAGTCCAATAGATTCTGCTGGAAGAACTGGTCGGAACCGGAGCCAAACCTTCAGGGCCGCCAGATTTTTGTCCCTAGCGGCAAGGTGATCGGAGGTTCTTCAAGCATCAACGGCATGGTGCATATAAGGGGCAATCCCCAAGAATTTGAAAGATGGTCCGATCAGGGTTGCAAGGGGTGGGACTACAAAAGCGTGCTCCCATATTTTCAGAAATCTGAGACCTACCACGGGCCAGGCAACACACTCCGGGGTAATGATGGGCCGCTGAGTGTTTTTAAGACAACTCCGGTTAATCCGTTGGATGTTGCGTTTATTGAGTCTGGAGTAGAAGCGGGATTCAGGTTTTCTGAAGATTTCAATGGTGTCTGTCAGGAGGGTTTCGGATCCTATGATCACAGTATCTATCAGGGTCAGCGGGTCAGTACTGCGACCGCCTATCTTTCGCCCGCTCAGGACAGATCTAATCTCAGGGTGGAATCGAGTGCGAGAGTAGAGAAGATTCACGTTGAGGGTGGACGTGCTGTTGCCGTTGAATGCCGGACTGACCTCGGTAGCTACCGAGCCTTCACGAGCGGCGAGATCATTGTATGCGCCGGCGCAATTTGGACGCCGCACCTCCTGCAAGTTTCAGGTATCGGCAGCGCAGATGCTTTGCACCACGCCGGCATTAATGTTACTCACTCGCTGCCGGCCGTTGGTAACGGTCTCCAAAATCACATTGATGTTGTGCTGCAATATGCCTGCAAGAAACCAGTCAGTATTCTCAACATGACCCGTCGCTGGAGCCAGGTCGTGCAAGGCATCCGTTGGTTTCATAATCGTGGAGGGTATTACGGTACATGTCCATTTGTCGCGGGCGCCCTGTTTAAAAGTAGTGATGACCAACCCTTCCCGGATATACAAGTAATCTTTACTCCGTTGGCTACCGAGCCGACGAGTCAGAAGCCAAAAATCATTCATGGTTTTCAGGCACATATAGGCCTTCAAAAATTCTCCACGGCGGGGACGGTTAGGGCGAGGAGTGCTCAGCCAGGTCAGGCTCCAGAAATACGCTTCAATTTATTCCAGGAGCAAAACGACCAACAACGATTGGTTTATGCGGTACGGCATATGGAAAGAGTCTTTAGACAGCGGGCGTTCGCAGAGTTTTGCGGAGAGAGGTTGGTGCCCGGACCAGATGTTGAGTCAGATAACGATCTAAAAGCGTGGTTGATTGCAAACGCTGGTTGCGCCCATCACTCTTCTGCGAGTTGTCGAATGGGTTCGCCGGATGAAGAGAGCAGCGTCGTTGATCCTGCGTGCCGCGTGATTGGACTCGAAGGGTTGCGGGTCGTTGACGCGTCAATCATGCCGGAGATCGTCAACAGCAACACCCACGCAACGGTTGTGATGCTCGCGGAGAAAGCGGCGGATATGATTATTCAGGGCGAACAATTAAAAACTGTCGAACGTGAAGGACAAGCCTGTCCTTCTCAGTAGATGACTCTGTTCTGAAATTATTGAGAAGCCTTGGTCGCGCTGACTTCCAGGCGGCCACCTTCCGGATCACGAAAAAAGATTTGAATGAGATCAACCTCAGGTACCTCGTAGACTTCGTATTCTATTTTTCTCGAGTCAAGTTGCTTTATGACCTCTTCAGTGTTGTCTGTGCGAAACGCAATATGATCTAGATGCTGATGCTTCCGGCTAGAATCTGTTGATGTTGTAGATAGGTGCATCACTGGCCGTCCTGATCCGTCATAAAGCCATGCGCCGGGAGTTCCTGAGAAAGAAGGGCGATATCCCGGCGTGAGTTTCAGGATATCCTGATAAAACTGGCTCATATTCTCCAGGTCTCGTACATAGACATTGACGTGGTCGAGGTTCATAGAAAGGTACTGGTTTTATTTGCTCGTCAACGAAGACGCGGATAGTAGCATCGTAGTGTCCGAGACTAGTGCTTTCATCAAATCATACTGACACATGCGACTTTTACCCTTTGGCAAACAACGCAGCATCAAATTAATATAATGGAAAAAATCTCTGGTTCAGAGGCTTGTTATAGGGTATGACTGAGTATCCGTTTGGGGTTTATTCCGCTTTTTCTGATTCTGCCTTTGGGGGTTGCGCGGCCGGTATCCTAGATCAGGCTTCGGAACTTACCGGCAGCGAGATGTTGCAGATCGCCCGCGAAATTGGGGTTCCTGCAACCTGCTTTATCACCGGTATCTCGCCGACAGAGGTCAGTGTTCGATTCTTCTCTCCTTTATCTGAATACCCTATGTGTGGGCACGCGACCATTGGACTAATGACGTGGTTAAAAGAGCGAGGTTTTTTTATCTTCGATGACAATGGAGTAGCACATACCCGACTGAGTACGCCGGATACCCTCACCGATGTCGAAGTTCAGCAGCGCGAAGACGGGTGTATTGAAGTGCTGCTGTCGTTGCCCCCGGCGGAGTTTGTGCCCGCACCAGTGGGTTCTATCGAACTTTCCCATGTCCTCGGCATTGAGAGTGAGAGACTTGAAAGTAATCTCGAGATGACAATGACGACTACAGATTTTCGATCGTTGCTGGTACCCATAGACAATGTATCTGATCTGGAGGCGGTTAGGCCGGACTTCCAGGGAATTGAAGACCTTTGCCGGGGGTCGGTCATGGATACCATCTTTCTTTTTTCGCCTAAGGATGATGATTTAGCCAACGGGATTCGGTGTCGGGAGTTCTGTCCTGCCGTGGGCACACCAGAGTCCGCAGCCTCCGGTACTACGAATCGTTCAATAAGTTGTTACCTATATGAACAAAACCGGCTCACGTCAGCTCGAGATGGGGTTGCCTCCCTATCTATCTCGCAGGGTAAGGAGGTAGGTCGCCCCAGTAACATCAGAAGCGTTATCTCTCTTCAAGATGGTCAGGTGAACTCGGTCGGGATCGGCGGCGTTGCTACCAGAGTGGTCAATGGAGCATTTTTCAGCCCGTTCTGATAATGCTGTTTACTTAAAGTTGCGGGTTTGATTTCGTGCTAATGAAAATTGAGCGCATAAAAGTTTGGGACCACCCCGCGCACTTTAAGCGCGGGTGCTACTCGAACGCGAGACTCACAAAAACAACAACTCGCAGTCGAGTATTGGAAATTTCGGCAACCGGAGATTGGATGGGATTTGGAGAAGTTGTATTCCCGTTTGCTAGCTCATCAAAAGTACAACAGAAGATTATCGAAGACGAAGAAAATTATTTACGTAGGCTTGTTGGGCGAAATGTCGATTGTCTTATGTCCACAGCGGAAGGGTTCCGGGCCCGGGAATCAGGCTGGGCCAGCGTAGCATTTGCGCTTGAGACAGCCTGGTACGATCTGTTGAGCAAAGATAAAGATGTTGCGCTCGGTACGCTGCTCAGTGGTTGTCCAGATAGCAGTGTTGTCCATTACGCGTCCCTATCAGTTTCCAGTAGTGAGGAGCTTCTAAGCCGACTCAAGAGGGAGGCAGTGCGTACGAAGATTATTCAGTTAAAGCTGACCAACCGATCTCCGAATGATGATAAGGCGTGGATATGTCAAATCTTGGACCACCAACCTCAGATAGATGTATTACTCGCTGACGCCAACGGGAAGTGGTCAGTCAACCAGGCTTGTGAGGTGATCTCAACTTTTAACGACCCCAGGATAATTTGGGAAGAGCCCTGCGCCTCTTATTTGGAGAATGTCAAAGTCGAGCGGATTACTGGTCGGCGTGTGATGGCCGACCAGTGCGTCGGCGATATCCAAATGGCTAAGCAAGCAGTGACTGAGGGCGCGGTCAGTGCCATAACAGTAAAACCGGTATACCTTGGCGGCTTGAGTACGGCTCGTGATCTTCTGGATCGATGTACGGAAGAGGGTATGAGGGTGCGGATCGACGGGCCTTGGTGTGGGGATATTGGGGCAGCCGCGGTTCTGCATCTTGCGGCAGGCGTTGAACCAGAGTTATTGATCGCATCCTGTGATTTAAGGGAGCCATTGGATTATCGGGTAGAACTTAGTGGAGTGGTGGAGCTTCCTAATGGTCAAATAGCACCTCCGAAGGGGGCAGGGCTAGGTTTAAAAAATGACTCGCTTGAAAAGATTCTGGGGCTTCCGGAGGCCACATATTCGATATGATTGGGTCTGCCAGGTCGAGTTGTTACAGTGAATGGTTAGTTGCTGTATCGAATTGATTCCATGTTTGAGGGAGATAGAAACGTATGAGATTCACAGACAAGACCGTACTGGTTACAGGCGGAGGAGGGGGGATTGGGTCTGCCACGGTAGAGAGATTCGCTTCAGAGGGAGCGAGAGTCTTCCTGATGGATAAGAACGAGGACCATGTTGCGCAGACACAGGATGCGCTGGACGATAAAGGAATCTCAGTAAAAGCGCTCGTCGGTGATGTGACTGACCTCGCGGACCTTGAGAAGATCTACGATCTCATCATGCAAGAGGGCAGTGGCGTCGACGTTGTTGTTAATGTTGCCGGAGGTAGTCGCGCGGGTTACGTGACCACGCTTGATCCGGATGATTGGGACGACCTGTACGCGTTGAATCTTAAGAGTACGATCAATAGTTGCCGGCTTGCGGTCGAGCAGATGACACCAAAAGGCAAAGGCAGCATTGTGAACATGTCCTCGATTTCAGGCCTTCGTGGCGACCCGGGTTGGGCCGCTTACAACGCCCAAAAAGCTGCAATCATCAACTTTACCGAATGCCTCGCCTGGGAGGTGGGAACGCTTGGCATCCGCGTGAATGCGGTCTGCCCGGGACCCATAGCATCAAAACGAATGATTAGCACCCTTCCGGCTGGAGGGGGATTTCAGGATGCCTATGACAAAGCCTGCGCAATCGGGCGGATGGGGCGCCCTGAAGAAGTCGCATCGAGCATCGCGTTTTTGGCGTCGGACGACGCCTCGTTCGTGGCAGGAGTTCATCTTGTAGTGGATGGCGGCCTGACAGCGCGGACCGGCCAGCCGATCGTGCCGCCTACTGGCGATAATTAGAACACGAACCAATTAAGTGGTAGAAGCTAAGAGATGAGTTTCGCGCCGTATCGCGATCGCGCCATCGGTACCCGCCACATGGTGTCGTCGGGGCATCACCTTGCGACGACGACTGCATTTCAAATTCTCGAGGCGGGTGGCAACGCAATTGATGCAGGCGTTGCCGGCAGTTTGGTGCTCAGTGTCGTTCAGAGTGATTTCGTTGGATTCGGCGGTGTGGCCCCGATAATGATCAAGCCTACGGGCAGTGATCCGGTCGTGACCATAACAGGTCTCGGAGCATGGCCAAAACTTGCGTCACTAGCTGTCCTAAATCGGGAGCATAAAGGCGCGATCCCGGACGGAGTACTTCGCACCGTTGTGCCGGCGGCTCCCGATGCCTGGCTGACCGCTTTGGATCGCTGGGGCTCGATGTCGTTCTCAGAAGTAAGTCAAGCAGCCATCGAGTTTGCGATCAAAGGCTTTGCCGCGTCTGATTTTTTATGCGCAATGCTCGCAAGCTATGAAGCGGATATCCGCCGGTGGCCGGAAAATGCACGAATTTATCTGCCGGGCGGAGGCCCGCCAAAAGCCGGCGAACTTTTTCGGCAGGAAGATCTTGGCCGGACGATTCAGTACATGGTAGACGAGGAGCAGGCAGTTGCCGCCCGATCGGGGCGTGAGAAGGGACTGCAGGCCGCGCGAGATGCGTTCTACCGGGGAGATATCGCGGCCAAGATGGTGGAATACCACCGGGACAATGGCGGCTGGCTCCGTGAGGATGACCTGGCCGAGTTCGCCGTTGAGGTCTTGCCACCAGTAGTGTCAGCCTATAAGGATATCGATATTTATACATGCGGCCCCTGGAGTCAGGGACCTGTCTTGGCGCAATCTCTCCGCTTGGTTGACGGACTCAATATTGAGTCCTACGGACATAATTCGGCTGACTATATCCACCTCCTGGTCGAGTCACTTAAGCTCAGCTTTAGCGACAGGCACCACTACGTGGGTGATCCGAATTTCGTCGACGTACCTGTGCATCAACTTCTTGCAGATGATTATGTGTCGACTCGCGCCAGCCTCATTAAGCTTGATAGGGCAATACCTGGCATGCCGGCGCCTGGCGCCATTTCGGAGTTTCAGATTCACCAAGAGCGATCAGAGAGTCCATCTTCGGAGGAGTTTAGGGAATCAACGCAGATTGATACTTCGTATATCTGTGTCGTCGATGAGACCGGCAACCTGTTTTCTTCGACGCCGAGCGACGCGATGGCAAACACGCCCATCATCCCAGGTTTGGGGTTTGCACCGTCTTCGAGGGGGGCTCAGTCGTGGACAGATCCAAACCTTCCGTCTGTGATGGGTCCTGGCAGGAGACCGAGGTTGACACCGAACCCGGCAATTGCTGTGAAAGGAGAACGCCAGTGGATGCCGTTTGGCTCTCCGGGCAACGACGTTCAGCCTCAGGCCATGCTGCAGGTGTTGCTGAATGTATTTGCTTTCGATAACCGGCTGCTTGAGGCGATAGAACAGCCTAGGTTCGCAACGTTCAGTTTTCCGCGTTCATCCGAACCGCATCCTTATTCCCCGGACTTACTGCAACTCGAGGGGCGTATCTCGAAGTCCACGGCAGAGGAGCTGGCCGCCCGCGGGCACGATGTGGCTCGTTGGCCGGACTGGGATTGGCATGCGGGCGCAGTGTGCGCAATCCTGTTTGATACCGAAACGGGGATCCTGGAAGGGGCAGCCGATCCCAGGCGCTCTGGTTCGGCCCTTGGATGGTAGAGCTATCTCACGTAAGTCATTGCGCGAAGGTCTGCCTAGGTTTGGATAACGCGTGACAACTCAGTGAAGACAAAAGGTTAGGTTGGTACTGAAGGCCCAAGCCTGATCTCAACTTTGATTGGTACACATTCTGGTACACACTGAGAGTTAGAAACTATAAGTAATTGGTCTAAAACAAGAAAAACAGCCTATTGGTACCGAGGGTCGGACTC
>JABJIU010000188.1 GCA_018661145.1 Pseudomonadota bacterium
CAATGTGATCGGCTACTGCCTGGGCGGTACGCTACTTGCAGCACTGCTTGCCTATCTCGAAGCGACGGGCGCCGCTGATCGCGTTGCCAGCGCGACCTTCCTGACTTCGATGATCGACTTTGCCGATCCGGGAGACCTTGGCGTCTTTATCGACGACGAGCAGGTCCAGAGTCTTGAGCAGAAGATGAACCGGGACGGTTATCTCGATGGCGCTGATATGGCCACCACCTTCAACATGCTGCGCTCAAATGACCTGATCTGGTCTTTCGTGATCAACAACTACCTTATGGGCGAGGAACCGCTGGCTTTTGATCTCCTATACTGGAACTCTGATTCGACCCGAATGCCGGCCAGGATGCACAGTGAATACCTGCGTACCATGTACCTGGAGAATCGGTTTAAGGAGCCCGGGGGAATGAGTCTGGGTGGCGTGCCGATTGATATCGCTTCGGTCAAAACGCCGTGCTATTTCCTCTCAGCATGCGAAGATCATATTGCACCCTGGCGCTCAACCTTTGCCGGTGCTGAACTTTTCCAGGGGCCTGTGCGTTTTGTCCTTTCCGGTTCCGGTCACATCGCAGGGGTGGTGAATCCGCCGGATGCCAACAAGTACGGTTACCGCACCAGCCGCACTCGGCCCAGAGGCGATGCCGAGGCTTGGCTAGAAACCGCGACTCACAAGGAAGGGTCCTGGTGGCCTAACTGGCAGCAGTGGGTGTCGAAGTTCACTGGCACCAAGGTCAAACGGAGAAAGCCTGGTGCCAAAAAAGCCTTTCCGGTTCTCGAAGACGCGCCCGGTTCCTACGCCGCAAAGCGACTGGATGAAGAAAGTCCGAAGTAAACGGCCTAACGGCGGCGCCAGAAGATACGTGTTCCCTTACCCCGCCATTTGGGATCGTTAAAGGATTCCCCCTGCCAGCCTGAACCCGGTAGGCTGTCGATCACCTGATCGTTGCTCCAATCCCAGGAACGGGAGAAAAGATCAGCTGCGCCGTAGTTGTCCATTGCGACGACTTCGAGCTGATCTGCAGCACGCGAAGACAGGATGTTCTGCAGTTCATCGCGGTCGTAACCGTCGTCCGGGTCGACCGACAACACCGAGCATCCGCCAAGCCGCCGCGCAATAGCAAGCAGCTCTTGGGGGTCAGGCTGGGCGACAATGTCGATGTTGTTAAGCCCCCTTTTTTTCGCCTCGGCGACGACTGAATCGGCCCACTCGATGGAAGGCTCGAGCCCCAGCACGAGCTGCGCTCTTCGGCCAAAAAAAAGTGATGACCCACCGGTGCCGACTTCGATTACCCGGTCTGTAGACCTCACCAGTTCATCGAGCTTGCGCACTGCACCAGGCGTCATCCATGGGACTTCATACTCCATAGCGAAGCCGCCACTCACGTAATTCTCGGGAATATTAACCGTCAAAATTTACTCCTCAACCCGCGGGGTTAAGTTTTATAGGGGTCAGCCGCATCGCGCAGACCGTCACCAAAGAAGTTAAAGGCAAGAATGATAACCACCACGGGGACCACGGGCAGCATCAACCAGGGATAAAGCGCCACCACGTTGATATTCTGTGCTTCATTCAGGAGCACCCCCCAACTCGTAATCGGCGGCCTTAAGCCCAATCCGAGAAAACTGAGCGCGGTTTCCCCGAGAATCATGCCGGGGATCGAAAGCGAGGCCGAAGCAATCAGGTGACTCATGAAGCCCGGGAGCAAGTGCCGCCCGATGATGCGCCCGGGACGTGCGCCGAGAAGTTGTGCAGCGGTGCAGTAGTCCTCTTCGCGAAGCGCCATCAGTTTAGAGCGCACAGCGCGTGCCAGCCCGGTCCAATCGAGCATGGCCAGAATCACTGTAATACCCAGGAAAATCAGCAGGGGGCTCCAGGTGACAGGAAGCACTGCCGAAAGCGCCATCCATAGCGGAATCTCGGGGAAGGAGCGCAGGACTTCAATGACCCGTTGTACCAGCGCGTCAATCCAGCCGCCGAAATAGCCCGCGAGCCCGCCAATCACGATTCCCAGGATAAAGCTGACGGCGATCCCGACCAGTCCGATGGTCAGAGAGATGCGTGAGCCATAGATAATCCGCGATAGAAGATCCCGGCCCAGCCGATCTGTACCGAGCAGGAAGACCGTTCCACTTTGCCCCGAAAAGCTGAAGGTTTCGCCCCCTTGTTCAAATTTCATCGCGTTGCCAGTAGGGCAGAAGAAGTGGAAACGGGATTCAAAGAGCCCCCAGAAGTGGTAGGGGTCACCCTCACAGAAAAAGCGAAGCGGCTGGATGCTGTCGTGGTTAACGGTGTACTCGCGTTTTAACGTAGATATATTCAGTTTGTAGTTGTATCCATAGACAAATGGTCCGACAAACTCGCCTTCGTGAAAAAGGTGAACTGCTTGTGGCGGCGCATGGATAAACCGGGCGTTTCGGGTGTGCAGGTCATAAGGAGCGACCCATTCGGCGAGCGCGGCAACGAGGTAGAAAAGGAGCAGAACGAACCCCGAGACCAGTGCCAGTTTGTGGCGCCTTAGTTTCCACCACATCAACCGCCACTGGGAAGCCAGATATAACTTTTCTTGGGCAGGGTTGAGTTTTTCAACCGAATAGGGATCGAAAGGCTCGCGTGAGACGAAATGGGGCGTTTTGGATGAAGTCATTTTGCCGGAGCCCCCTGAAGCCGGATCCTCGGGTCTAGCATCGCCAAGAGCAGATCGGAGATCAGCATGCCGATCACGGTGAGCATCGCGAGAAACATCAGAAAGGAGCCCGCAAGATACATATCCTGACTCTGTAGTGAAGCGATAAGCAGCGGGCCGGTTGTCGGCAGGGAAAGCACTACCGCAACCACTTCAGCACCGGAGATGACTCCGGGCAGAAGGTTGCCAATATCGGCAACAAAGAAATTGAGCGCCATGCGCAGCGGGTACTTGCGCAGCAGTTTTCCCGGCGGAAGGCCCTTGGCGCGGCCGGTCGTTACGTACTGCTTTTCCAGTTCGTCGAGCAGGTTGGCGCGAAGCCGGCGAATCATGGCCGCTGTGCCAGAGGTCCCGATCACGATGACCGGGATCCAGAGGTGTTCCAGGACGGAAAATAGTTTGGCGGTACTCCAGGACTGACCGATGAACTCAGGGTCCATGAGACCCCCGATCGAGGTACCGAAGTACACGTTGGCGAAATACAGCATGACCAGCGCCAGCAGGAAGTTGGGTGTGGCGAGTCCGATGAAGCCGATAAAGGTCAGGCCGTAGTCCCCCCAACTGTACTGGTGGGTCGCCGAGTAGATTCCAATCGGAAAGGCAATGAGCCAGGTGAAGACGATGGTGACGATTGATATCAGGATGGTCAGGAACATCCGGTCACCGACGACCTCGGTTACCGGCAGATCGTATTCGAATGAGTAGCCAAGATCTCCCTGAATAAATCCCGTTGCCCAGGTCAGATATTGCTTCCACATAGGCTGATCAAGGCCATACTGCTCACGCAGAAAAGCGATCTTTTTCTGGTCGACGCTTTCGCCTTGCGCCTGCATTGTTGCAATGTGACTCTCAAGATAATCACCTGGAGGTAACTGAATAATCACGAACACAATGACGCTGATTGCAATCAGCGTAGGGATCATGGTCAGAAGACGTCTAATGGTGTATCGAAGCATGAGCGAAAGGCCGGATTAGGCGCTTAGGGTTCCAGCCAGAAGGTATCGGGTCGGTACATGCCGAAGTACGCTCCCGGCGCCCAGGCATAGATCCCTTCCTCGGGCACATTGCGCAGTCGGGCATTGACCACGATGGGTTGCGGGACGGCGTTTACCGTACCAATACTGAAGACCTGGTCTGCATGAATCACCAGCATCTGCTTCCAAATATTTTGCCGGATCTGCGAGTCTGAGGCGCTACGCCATTGCTCCAGCAGATTAGCCAATTCCGCGACTTTTGGCACATCCGGTGCACTGCCGGTCAGTCCGGCGGTCTCAAAATACTGCCCCCAGACAGGCCATTGGGGCTGAGTCTGGTTGGTGGGCGCCAGTTCGGTCGGTGGGGTATTTGCCGTAGGCAGGCCGTTGTCCAGGCCCGTCCAGATGGACAACAGCGCCTCACCGGAATAGAGCCTCTCGCGGAACACCTCGCGTTGCGAAGGCTTGGTATGGATTTTGATGCCCAGCTTCAGCCAGGTATCGTGAATGAGTTCGAGGAGGTCAGTCTGTTCGGTGCTTTCCCCGGCGGAATGCACCACGATCTCCATTGGTCGGCCATCTGGCAGCAGTCGTAGGTTCTCGTCGTTGCGCTCGCCAAGGCCAATCTCGTCGAGCAGCGCGTTGGCCGCCTTGAGATCGAATCGGACCCAGGCATCTGCATACTCCTGACGAAACAATGGGCTTTGCGGGAGCACCGTGTTCGCGCTCGGATGGACCAGGCCGAAGTAAATTACCTGGTTGATTTCGTCACGGTCAATTCCCAACGAGAGGGCTCGCCGGAAACGCACATCACGCATGAGCTCCCGCCAGGTATCGTCATTGGCGTTGAGGTTTGGGTAGATGGCCATCTGCGAGCCGACACCCATCTGCCAGAGTCGCACCACAAAGTTGTTTCGTTCTCCGCCTTCCATCAGAAAGGGGTAGTTATCCAACCGCAGATACCGGCCCTGCAGATCAGATTCGCCGGCCCCGGTTTTAGCGGGGATCAGACCGGAACTTGCAATGTTGACGATCACCCGGTCGAGATAGGGTAACTGCTGCCCTTTTGTATCCACGCGATGAAAGTAGGGGTTGCGCTCGAAGATGAAACGTTCCGAGGGGGCAGGGGTAACGCATAGCCAGGGCTGTAGCGTGGGCAGGTCCGGATTATCAAACTTGTATTGATGCCCATAGCGGGTATGTAGCCCGGCCCAGTTTCGAACGCCCGCCTCCTCGACCATTGCCTTCAGTGCTTCTTCTTCTACGTAAGCTGCGTGGAATTGCTTCAGGTAATGCCCCGGTGCATAGATATAAAGGGGCCGGGCACCCGCGAGCGAGGGAAGGAAAAGAGGATTTGGGGCGGGCCAGTGGTACCGGATGGTGTGGCGGTCGATGACTTCCACCCGGGGCGGCTTGTTATTGACGAGCAGCGCTTCCGGTGGCCCAAAAGGCGAAAGAAATTCGTTAAGCGCGATATCTTCCCAGAAATATCTGAAGTCTTCGGTGGTAAAGGGTTGACCGTCGGACCAGCGATGCCCGGGACGCAGATGCAAGGTAAA
>JABJIU010000101.1 GCA_018661145.1 Pseudomonadota bacterium
CAGCATCTAGAGGAATTTGTCCGCAGTATGGACGCAGCCCCGCTCGCCCCGCTTGTGCACAAGGCGAATGAGCAGCACTACGAGGTGCCCACGGATTTCTTTCAGCAGGTGCTGGGCGCCCACCTGAAATACAGTTCAGCCTACTGGAGGGGAGTCGATTCGCTCGACGCGGCCGAGGCGCAGGCGCTCGCCCTGAGTGGCGCGCATGCAGACCTGCATGATGGCCAACAGATTCTGGAACTGGGCTGCGGCTGGGGTTCACTGACCTTGTGGATGGCAAGAACCTATCCGAAGGCGCACATTACCGCCGTTTCCAACTCCCATTCCCAGCGGTTATTTATTGAGCGGCAGGCGGTTGAAGCGGGTCTTTATAACCTGCAGATCATCACCGCAGATATCAACCAGTTCTCGATAGACCAGCGTTTTGACCGTGTTGTGTCGGTCGAGATGTTCGAGCATCTGCGTAACTACGCCAGTATCTTTGACCGGGTTGCAAAGTGGCTGAAACCCGACGGCCGGTTTTTCATGCATATTTTTTGCCACCACAGCACGCCGTATCTTTTCGAGGATCGGGACAACACAGACTGGATGAGCCGCTATTTTTTTTCCGGAGGCATGATGCCGAGTATAGATCTTCCCTTGCGTTTCTCCCGCTCCCTGCAATGCACTGAACGCTGGAACTGGAGCGGGGTGGAATACCAGAAAACCGCAGAAGCCTGGCTTGAAAACCTCGATCGTAAAAAGCCGCAGGTCCTAGAGATTTTCGAAAAGACCTATGGGTCAGGTCAGGCGCAGATCTGGGTTAACCGATGGCGCGTTTTCTTCATGGCTTGTGCGGAGCTGTTCGGTACGCGCAACGGGCAGGAATGGCAGGTATGCCATTATCTGTTTGACCGCAGGTGAGGGGCAGTCGTGCGAGTTCCTGCCGTCAGCGTGCACAGCAGCGCTTGGGACCGATGCTGGCTCTTGCCGCCTTGCTCTGGCCAATCGGACTGATGGCGCTCGAACCCTTAAAGCCGGTCCCTTCCGTTGATCTCGAGCGTTTCATGGGCGCTTGGTATGTCATTGCATCCACGCCCACCTTTATCGACCGGGAGAGTGTTAACGCCATCGAGCACTATGAGCTCGAAGAAGACGGTACCGTCAGCACTACCTTTACCTTTCGCAAAGGCAGCGCCGATGGCCCAGAGCGCACTTACCGGCCGAAGGGCTTCATACGGCCGGACGGTTCCAACGCGGTCTGGGGAATGCAGTTTATCTGGCCGATCAAGGCGGACTATCAGATCGTGTATCTGGATGAGGACTACAGTCGCGTCATTATCGCTCGGGAAAAGCGTGATTTGGTCTGGCTGATGGCAAGAGAGCCGAACATTCCTGATGCGGAGTATGAAGCCCTGGTCACCCGCATTGTTGCGATGGGTTATGACGCGACAGCGCTGCGCCTTACCCCACAGTACTGGGACTGATCATTTAAAAGTCAGTGCAGCATGGCTGCACAGTTTCAAATCCTGTTTGAATCCGCATCCGCCCATGAAAAATCAGGCGCAGCCTCAGCCCCGTGGCCTCTTTCTAATTCTACCGGGCCAGTGTTTCCCGACGCGGTTTATCAAACCCTGGCTTCACTGTGACTTTCTGCTCTCGGAGTGGGCGCCGAATCTCCTGGAGGACCAGCATCATCAACTGAAACTGGTCATGATGATCCGGTCGCTGCGTTCGTATGCGGAGGAGTTGCGCAACGCGGGTGCCAAGGTGATCTACCACCCCCTCGACGACGAGCGCTCCGGAGATTTTCCCAGTCAACTTGAGCAGGCGCGCTCCAGAGGCTCTTTTTCCGACCTGGTGCACTTTGAGATCGAGGACGTATTCTGTGCTAACGCGATCGCTGATATAGCAAAGACCTTAGGTCTCAACCGGAAGGCACTCCCTAGCCCAATGTTTCTGTGCAGTCGCGAGGTGTTCGCTGACTACCTTGAACATGAGCCCCGTCCGCGTATGGCAAGTTTTTATCGACGACAAAGAAAGGATCTCGGTCTGCTGCTGACGGCCGACGAAAAGCCTCTCGGCGGCAAGTGGAGTTTGGATGCAGAGAACAGAAAATCCTTACCTAAAACGCTCACGCCGCCTGCGCCCGGTTTTTCACGACCAGGAAAAAAGACCCGTGAGGTGATGGCGCTCGTGAAGTCGCGTTTTGCAGCAGCGCCGGGCGACGCAGAACTTTTCTGCTATCCCGCGACCCGTCGGCAGGCAGAGCGGTGGCTCACGCTTTTTATCGGCGAGAGGCTTGCCTCATTCGGAGACTATGAAGATGCCCTGACCACTCGCTCTGAGGTGGTCTACCACTCGTTGATTTCGCCGTTGTTGAATGTCGGTCTGCTGACGCCGGCAGATGTGATTCATAGGGTGATGCGGGCCCACGAGCGCAGTCCGGTTCCCCTGAACTCACTGGAGGGATTTGTCCGGCAGGTAATTGGATGGCGTGAGTTCATCCGTGGGATCTACCATCATTTCGGACGAGAGCAATCCTCCGCTAACTTTTTCGGCCACCGTTCAGAACTGACCGGTCACTGGTACCAGGGTAGTACCGGCATCGCGCCGCTGGATCATGTGATTCGGAAGACGCAGCGATGGGGATGGGCACACCATATTGAGCGCCTGATGGTTGTAGCTAACCTGATGAATCTCTGCCGGATCCATCCCCAGTCCGCGTATCGTTGGTTCATGGAGATGTACATCGATTCCGCACACTGGGTGATGGGTCCGAACGTGTTCGGGATGGGGTTGTTCAGTGATGGCGGGATCTTCGCTACGAAGCCTTATATCTGCGGTTCAAGCTACCTGCTCAAGATGGGGGACTTCGGCCGGGGCGACTGGTGCGATACGGTCGATGGTTTGTACTGGCGATTTGTTCAGGATCACGCCGATGTATTGGCGCGCAATCACCGAACCGCGATGATGCCCCGTAATCTGACCCGCCTTTGCAGCGCCCGCCGCGAGAAGATCTTCCCCGCGGCCGAGGCCTTTCTCGCGGAGAAGACCCGCGCGCCGGTGTCCTGAGCCGGGATGGCGCGGCTTCACGCGGTCCTCACATTTACGCGACGGACCGATCACGCTCTCGCGCGTAAATTGCGAGGTTGATAATGACCCGAACTTGAACACTCGACATGGATATTCTTATATTTGCGATAGGAGCCGTATGCACAGGTATTTTTCTTTATACCTTTCTCACCGTGGATTCGTATTCGACGCGGCCGGCACGCGTTTTGACCCATATTGATCGCGACAGATAAGCCTGAACCGCGCTTACAGGCCATAGTCGGTCGTCAGGGTCATCGGTCGATCGAGTAGACTATCGCTATCGTTTTAATCAACCCTCAAGAGCGCCGTCTCATGACCCCTCGTGCCTTTCTCTTCATCGCGCTTTCGTTTTTTGCCGGCGTTACGCTCGCACAGAGTGTCCCGCAAATGGTGCAGGACAGAGCAGCTGAACTCATCCCCGACCGGCTGCCGGACTCCGTCGTGGCAACCCCCGTGGCGGGCTTATATGAAGTCACTTTCGGGACCCAGGTCGTCTACCTTTTTGAAGATGGTCAGCATCTATTGAGCGGTGACCTGATTGATCTCGACCGGGGTACGAATCTGACCGAAGACGCGAGAAAAGTAGGTCGCAAGGCGGTAATCAACGGTTTGGACGAAGCCGGTATGGTGGTTTTCTCTCCATCCGAAACCATTAGTTCCATAACGGTGTTTACCGATACAGAGTGTGGATACTGTGTGCGCCTGCACAACGAAATAGATCAGTTGCTTGCTGCCGGGGTTGAGGTGCGATATCTCGGCTATCCCCGCGCGGGCGTGCAGTCCCCATCTTTTGATACGCTGGTCTCGGTGTGGTGCTCGGATGACCCTCAGCAGGCAATGACCGATGCAAAATCGGGAAGAACTGTAGAACCACGCAGTTGTAAAACCGATATCGCAAGACACATGGAAGCAGCAGAGGGTGTAGGGGTTCGCGGCACACCGACTATTGTGTTGCAGGATGGCAAAACCATTCCCGGTTACGTGCCCGCCGGGGAATTGATTCCTATGGCCCACGCGGCAGCTTCTGCCATTAACTGATCCGTTGGCATGAAGAACCGCACAGTGTTGCGCCGTGCGGCGATCGTCTTGCTGGTCCTGGTGTTTCCGGCAGGGGCCTACGCGGCTGGAACGGGCGTGGCGGCGCTGTCGCCCGTGCCCCCGGAACATGCCTCGCCGCCCGCGCTCGTTCTTAACGACCTCAACGGCGATCAGCGATCACTCGCTGATTTTTCCGGGAAAGTACTGCTGGTCAATTTCTGGGCAACCTGGTGCCCGCCGTGTGTTAAGGAGTTGCCTTCGATGCAGGCCGTTCGAAACCGCCTTGCGGGTGAGCCCTTTGAGGTGATCGCGGTTAACGTGGGTGAAGATTTCGACCAGGTGAAAAAATTTCTCAATCTTCTCGATGCGGGTTTGGACTACCCAGTACTGCTGGATGAGAATTTGGTCACGACCAAAAACTGGAAAGTACGGGCGTTGCCCACGACTTATATCATCGATGCACAGGGTCGAGCCCGATATATCGCCACTGGGGAGCGCGATTTTGACGCCCCTGAAGTGGTCTCCATGATCAGAGCACTCGCCAGGTCAGAGCCATCGGATGGCTAAGGATTTGCCGGTGATCCGGGCTCAGACCCCTACGGGCATCGTGACGCAAAGGCCCGTTGGAGCCCTTGCGTGAAATCACTGCGTTTTCTGGCGCCGCTACTGATCTTTGCCGTGGTCGCTGTTTTCCTTGCGCTCGGGCTGAAGCTCGATCCGCGAGAGGTGCCTTCGCCGCTGATCGATAAGTCCGCGCCGGAGTTTGAACTGCCCCGACTACTTCAGATGGAGGGGGTGGTCGGCACTGCCGAGATGCGCGGTGAGGTCTGGCTGTTGAATGTCTGGGCATCGTGGTGCAGCGCCTGTCGTGTGGAGCATCCGCTGCTGAACGATCTTGCCGGACGGCAGATCGTCAGGATCGTGGGACTCAATTACAAGGATGCTCCTGCCGATGCCCGGAGCTGGCTGCGCGAGTTTGGAAATCCCTACGACATAATCGCTGTAGATCGTGAGGGAGAAGTCGGCATCGATTGGGGCGTCTATGGTGTACCTGAGACCTTTGTCATCGACCGCGAAGGGGTGATCCGTTACAAACACATCGGTCCCGTAGATACCAAGGTACTGAGCGAGACCATTTTGCCCTTGATCTCGCAACTGACCGGTTAGGAAAACCCGCCAGACCTCGAATCGATTGCGAGGATTCCTGTGTGATAATTTGGCCGATCATTTATGCCAGGTAACCCGATTTCTTTGGAACTATTCAATGGACGCGCGGGCCTGGACCGCTAACGGAGCAGAGCATGTATATCGATTTTGGCGACATGACACCTCAGCAGGTGTACATCACCATGACCCAGACAGTGATTCCCCGGCCGATTGCCTGGGTGTTATCGGAGAATTCGGATAGTTCGCTCAATCTTGCGCCGTATTCCTATTTCAATGCGGTCTCGAGTGAGCCTGCGCTGGTGATGATTTCAGCCGGCGTCAAGCCGGACGGCGGGATCAAGGATACCCGCGACAATATTCGCGACCGGCGGGATTTCGTCATCCATATTACGAGCCTCGATCAACTGGATAACATGAATGCCTCCTCGGCAAGCCTTGATCCCGGTGTTTCGGAGGTCGATCAGCTGGGACTGGCGACGGTGCCGATTGAGGGATCCCGCCTGCCGCGTCTGGCGGATGCGCGGGTAGCTTTTGCCTGCAGCCTGTACGATATCCACTATATCGGGGAGGGACCCCAGTCACTCATTCTGGGCGAGGTTCACGGGGTTTTCATAGACGATAGTGCTGTGGGGGAAGATGCCAAAGGCCGGCGCAAAATCCTGGCGGAAAAGATCAATCCAGTCGGAAGACTGGGTGCCAGTGAATACGTCAGTTTTGGTGAACTGCTGACCCGCCAGCGCCCCGACTGATCTTGCCCGGCTGGCAGGCGCACAACCCGCTGCGTCGAACTCGGTTCTCTCCCCCGCGGCCTTTTCAGCTTGCTGCGCAAGCTTGATTGCGACCGGGATCACCCTGGCTGTAAAAGTTTAAGAGACTAAGATCAATAACGAAGCTGCGCGTTGGAGTTGAGTACAAGAAGCGCGCGAAAGAGTGTTAGTCTGCGATCTCGGTCTTGGAAAAATTCTTGTGTTGGCGTTCAACTCATGAGGCTAAATACCTGATCATAAAGCGTAACGGGTGTCGTTAAGGATGATCGCGTACAGCGTTCTTTTGCACAAACCGACGTTTTGTGGTCTTGTAATTGCCGATCAGTAGGATTGCCCGTGACCTTTGGGCTTTTCACCGCTAAATGTCTGAAAAATATACTCTATTTAACTGCCTAAAAAATAGGCAATTGGGCTAAAAGGGCTTTTGCTAGTTGGTGAGACCCCATAGGGAGCTATTTGTACACAAAGTTATCCACAGGTTCTGTGGGCAACCCGGAAACTCCACGGCACGTCAATAATTTAAGTCCGATTACTTGCGTGAGACAGAAAGTGTAATGTGTAAATCATCGGATGGCGCAGGAGTCTTTTTGTTGTGAGTTCCCAAAAGATTGTGCAGGTAGCGTTACCGGTACGGCTGCGTCGTCTGTTTGATTACCGCACCGACGATTTGGAACGTACCCCGGCGAATGGCACACGCGTACTAGTGCCGCTGCAAAAACGCAAAGTGGTTGGCGTCGTTTGTGGAAGTAGTGAATCCAGCTCTGTGGCACTTTCGAAACTGAGACAGGTGGTTCGGGTTCTTGACGATTCCCCGTTACTGCCAAAGGAGTTATTCAAGCTCCTTAGCTGGGCCGGACGTTATTACCATCACCCGATCGGCGACGTGATGCAGACGGCTTTGCCTGTTCTGCTGCGCCGCGATCGAGCTGCAGAGCCGAAGACGGCGTATCACTGGCGGATCTGCGATGCTGGACGGGAGCGCTTGGACACTATCCCGGCGCGAAACGCTGCCCAGCGCCGCGTCCTTAGTCTTCTGGCGGTGGCAGACGAGGCCGGCCTGGCTGCTGGGGATCTGTCATCTGAGGGCGCCAGTGCAGCGACGGTGCTGGTACGTCTTGAAGGACACGGTCTTGTGGAAAAAGTGAGGCCGGGTTCTGCAGCGTCATGTGAGGCTACTGAGGCGCCACCACCACTCAATCCGGCGCAACAGGTTGCGTGTAGTGCACTGGATAAATCACAGAACTCGTATAAGCCCTTCCTGTTGGATGGCGTGACCGGTAGCGGCAAGACAGAGGTCTATCTTGATTTTGTCGCCCGTACGGTCTCCCAGGGGCGTCAAGCACTGGTGTTGGTGCCCGAGATATCCCTGACGCCGCAACTCATTGCACGCTTTGAAGGACGTCTGGGAGATTCGCTGGCAGTACTGCACTCAGGATTGACTGATACCCAGCGCCACCGGGCCTGGTGGCGTGCACGCGAGGGCAGTGCGGCTGTGGTGTTGGGCACGCGATCGGCTGTTTTTGCACCGCTTGCGCGGCCGGGTGTGATTATCGTGGATGAAGAGCACGACCTTTCCTACAAGCAGCGTGAGGGGTTTCGCTATCACGCCCGGGATATCGCCGTAAAACGAGCGCAATTAGCCAATGTTCCGGTAGTTTTGGGTTCAGCTACGCCCTCGCTCGAAAGCATGGCGAACGCTGTGAGCGGTCGGTATGGCCATCTGAAACTTAAGTCGCGCGCCGGGTCGGCCAAGATGCCCAAGATCGAGATTCTCGATCTCAATCGTCTCGCGGTGAACGACGGGTTATCGGCACCGGTTGTTGGCGCTATTGGGGATCGCATTTCCCGCGGGGAACAGAGCCTGGTCTTCGTCAACCGGCGAGGATTTGCGCCGGTTGTCGTTTGTACCGAATGCGGCTGGCAGGCGCTTTGCCCACGCTGCGACGCCAGGCAAACCCTACACCGCCGTACCGGCCGGGTTATTTGCCACCACTGCGGGAGTCAGACTTCGTTACCGGCGAAGTGCCCGCAATGTCACACACCGGGCCTTTTTGCGGTGGGTGAGGGGACTCAGCGGGTTGAAGAGGCGCTGGTGCGGATTTTTCCCAAGGCCCGCGTGATGCGCATCGACAGCGATGTCGCTGGTCCAGCGGAAGAGATCGCCCGGGCGCTTGAAGCTGTACGAGAACGTGCGGTCGATATTCTGGTTGGAACTCAGATGCTGTCGAAAGGCCACGACTTTGCCGGTGTGACCCTGGTCTGCGTGCTGTCCGCCGACCAGGGTCTATACAGTCTTGATTTTCGCGGCCCGGAAAGACTCTCCCAGCAGCTCGCACAAGTCTCCGGCCGGGCTGGGCGGCGAGATAGCCCCGGGGCAGTTCTAGTGCAGACCTCGCATCCGGAAAGTCCTGCATTTGCCCGGCTCAAAACGCACGATTTTGTGGGATTTGCGAAAGAGGCCCTGATAGAGCGTAAGGCTGCAGGATACCCGCCCTATGCGCGTTTTGCCCTGATGCGGGCTGAATCAACCCAAAGCGGCGCGCCGATGACTTTTCTTCGTTCTGCCGCGCTTGCCGGCGAGGCTCTGTCGTATCGAAAGGCGGTTGAAATCATGGCGCCGGTACCGTCACCGATGGAGCGCCGGGCCGGCCGATTTAGGGCGCAGTTGCTGGTCAGGAGTAAGGACGAGCACCGGTTTCACCGCTTTCTGGACAACTGGCTGCAGGGTATTGAGTCATCCCGGGGCGCTACGGCGGTTCGCTGGTCAATTGATGTCGATCCCCAGGAGATGTACTGACTCGGCGCTCTTTTTGGGCGTGTTCTGTGAGCCTCTCAGAAGTCAAAAAATAGTGAGCATAAGGGGTTGCGGGGCTTTTCATCCCGCAATACCTTGTTCAGAATCATCCACTGTCTCTGATTTTTGTCTGGACCCAATCTGTGCCTAAGTTGAACTTATCCCAGGTGCTGCGCCCAACCGAGAAGGCCTACACGCTGCCTCCCGCGTGCTACGTCGATGAGGAGATTCTGGCTTTTGAGCACGAGCGTCTTTTCGCTGGAGGCTGGGTCAGTGCGGGCCGGGCCATGGATCTTGCACACCCAGGGGATTATCTGGCGTTCACGGTTGCCAATACGCCCCTCATCGCAGCCCGTGGCGACGATAACCGCCTTCGGGTTTTTGCGAATACCTGTCGTCACCGGGGGATGCGTCTGGTGCAAGCGGGCCGGGGCCAATGTCGTCAATTCGTCTGCCCGTTTCATGCTTGGTGCTACCGATTGGATGGCAGTCTTTCCGCAGCCCCCCGTATGGATGGCGCCGATGGTTTTGATTCGGCCGACTTTGGTCTGGTGGAGGTCCGGAGCGAGGAGCGGGCCGGTTTTCTGTTTGTCAACGTTGATGCCCAAGCGCCGACGCTCGACGACTGGCTGGGTGACTTTGAGAAAGTGCACGAGCCCTGGCGGCTCGGCTCCCTGGTAACTGCGAGCCAACGCGATTTTACGGTCGACTGTAACTGGAAACTCTTCATCGAAGTTTTCAATGAGTACTACCACCTGCGCAAGGTGCACCCGAACACCTTTTCAGCGTTTTACGCCAACCCAGACCCGGTGGACGAAACCCGCGGTGCGTTTGTTAGCCAGTTTGGTGAGCATACGCGGCGCGGCAGCGTCGGGGTGCTTGAGGAATCCGGTAGCGGTCTGAATGCCTTACCGGGATTGTCAGGCCGGTTGGCGGACGGTACCCGATACACCTGGGTGTATCCTGGCCTCACCTTTGCCGCTTCCCGGGATGCGGTCTGGGCGCTGGAGGCGTTGCCGATCAGCGTATCGACTACGGCAGTTCGCCTGAGTCTGCTGTTTGACAGCGCCAGCGCATCGATGCCGGATTTCGAGAAGATTCTTGAGCGCTATGAGCATCGCATGGCGGTGGGCATGGATGAAGATATTGTTGTGCTGGAGGCGCAGCAGTTGGGCCTTCAGTCCCGTCTCGCCCGCGCGGGGCGGATCTGCCCGGAACTTGAGCCAAGTATCCACGTCTTTCACCGTTGGTACGCCGATCAGCTGATCGGGGCGGGAATCGGTACGACGTAGTCCGATAGCAGCCTTTTACGGCCGGTGCGCGCTGGCGAGATAGTCTTCGGATTGAAACTCGTGGAGCCGGCTTGCCGTCCGGACAAAGTCCTGGGCCAGACGTGTGCCCCGATACAGTTCGTTGGCGGGCGCTGCCGCAGAAACGATCACGTTGACTCTTCGGTCATAGAGTTCATCGATCAGTTCAACAAGACGCCGGGCAGCGTCCTCTCGGTCCGCGTCGAAGCAGGGAATGCCGCTCAGGAGCAGTGTGTGACAACTTCTTGACAGCTCTACATAGTCCACTTTGGACCGAGGCCCCTCGCACAGCGCCTCAAAATCAAACCAGATAACGCCGTTGCCTCTCGCCCTGATCGGGATCTCACGACCGTTCAGGCTCAGCCTGTCCGGCGTGATCTCGGCCCTGGGGTCGATCGTGAGCAGCAGGGAGCGCATGTTGTTCTCAGCCCGGGTGTCATTCGGTGCATGGTAGGTTGGCAGTGAGCCTAGGGTTTCCAGCCGGTAGTCCCGATCACCATCGAGGTGGAGGACTTCGGTGTGGCGCTCGATCAGTTCGATAGCGGGGAAGAAGCGGTCGCGCTGCAGACCCTGCTGGTAGAGCAGCCGCGGCGGTGTATTTGAGGTGAATATCAGGGTGAGACCATTGTCGATCAGCGCATGCAGCAGTCCCGACAGGATCATGGCGTCACCGATGTCCGAGACCTGAAATTCGTCAAAGCCCAGCACCCGTGTGTTCGCGCTGATTTCTTGGCTGATGCGGCGAAGCGGATCTGTCTCCTCGCGCCGGCGGCGCAGGCCGTCATGGATTTCGAGCATGAAGCGATGAAAGTGCACCCGGCGGCAGGTCTCGGCGGGGAGTGCGTCGAGCAGGCTATCCATGATTAGGGTTTTGCCGCGGCCAACGGAGCCCCATAGATAGAGTCCCTGGACCGTATTGCGAGGGGTTTTGCGGATCCTTGCGAGGCGAGCCAGACTCCAACCCTTTGGCTGGGCAAAACTTTGGCTAAGATCGTCGACGAGAGAGGCGCAGGCCTCGAGGACGCGTTGCTGATGTGCGTCCGGCTTGGCGCCGTCCCGGCCGAGTTGTCCGATAAACGTCGCGCTAAGGCGGGTGGAGGGTGTCACGCTCAGGTGAGGGCAGACGTAGCGGTGACAATACCGTCCGGATCTGCCCACAGATAGTGACCCGGGACAAAACGGATGTCTGCAAAAAGGACACCGATTTGGGTCTGGCCTTCGCCGCGTTTCACGCTTTTGGCTGGGCAGGCGGCGAGCGCTTTGATGCCGATAGGCAGTTCGCCGAGTTGTTGGCTATCCCGGATACAGCCGTAGACAACAAGCCCTGACCAGCCGTTGCCCGCGGCAAGTGCCCCAATCTGATCGCCTACCAGTGCACACCGCAGCGAGCCGCCGCCGTCAATGACCAGTACCCGGCCCGCGCCCTGGGTTTCCAGCATTGACCGAACACGGGTGTTGTCTTCAAATACCTTCACCGTCGCGATTTCACCCGAAAAGCGAGCGGCGCCGCCGAAATCCTGAAACAGTGGCGCCGCTACCTGAAGGCGGTCACCGTGTGTGTCATAAAGATCAGCAGTGTCGGTCATGGGGCACTGGCCTCGCGGGTATCCCGAAAAAATCCAAGGATATCGTCAAATGCACCGAGACCTCTGAATTCCTCGGTATCTACGGCCTCACGGGTAGAGTCGGGACGGGGTACGGCGAGTAGATGGGATATACCGTGTGCCGCCGCGCTGCGCAGTACATCGAGGTTGTCGTCGATGAACAGCGTTTTTTCAGGAACAAAGGGTTCGGTCTTATGCAGCAGCTTCCAGAACCGGTCGTGCTCCTTGGGGTATCCCAGATCATGGGAACTGATAATGCGATCAAACAGGGAGGCGATCCCGGTTTGGTCCATCTTGAGGTCTATCGTCTCCGGGTGAGCATTGGTGACCAGCACGACCCGGCGTGGGCCGCCCTGCAGCGCGGTAAGAAAATCCTCGGCGCCGGGGCGGGTCTGGATGAGGTGCCGTTTGGCAGCCTTCAGGGCAATGATGTCGAGTTTCAGTTCGCGACTCCAGAAGTCTGTGCAATACCAGTCGAGCGTGCCGCGCAACTGCTTCATTCGGGCTAGCACCTCAGCACGTGCTTTTTCTGGCGCCAGTTGGTGATGCTGCGCGTAGTGCTCGGGAATAAATTCGACCCAGAAATGGTTATCGAAGCGCAGATCAAGCAACGTACCGTCGAGATCGAGAAATACCGACTCAATGTGATTCCAGTCGATCATGGGCTGTCCTAAAGGGGGCCGGCGGCAAGGCCCGCCAGTTTGGGGATGATCGCCTTATTCTAGCGTCGCGCTCGGGTAAGACGATCGGGTCTCGACCGGTCACGACAAGTGGGTTGTGCGGCCTGACCGCCTGCGTTAATCTGCCCCCACTTTCCGTTCCGGGTGACCGCCGCAGTCATGAGTACCTTGCCCGAAATTCTGAACACGACACCAGTAGCCACCAGCCGGCTGTTTTCTATTGAGCAGGTGGACCTTCGTTTTTCCAACGGCACCGAGACGTGCTTCGAGCGGCTCGTGAGCCAGGGGGCCGGCGCGGTAATGGTGGTGCCGATGCAGAACGAACAGGAGCTGTTGCTGATCCGTGAGTATGCCGTGGGTGTGGAGCGCTACGAACTCAGTTTCGTCAAAGGCCGGATCGACCCGGGCGAGACGGCTCAGCAGGCGGCGCACCGGGAACTCCGGGAGGAAACGGGTTTTGACGCCGGCAGAATGGAGGCATTGGCGGCGGTCTCACTGACGCCCGCCTATTCGAATTACCGTACCCATATTTTCCTCGCACAGGACCTGTTTTCCTCGCCATTGCCGGGAGACGAGCCGGAACCGCTTCAGACCAAGTCATGGCCGCTTTCAGACCTACCCGCACTGCGTGACCGGGAGGATTTTTCCGATGCACGCAGTATTCTCGCGACTTACCTTACTACTGAGCGGATCAATTCATGAGCATCGCCGGCGTAC
>JABJIU010000196.1 GCA_018661145.1 Pseudomonadota bacterium
CCTTACATCCTTGTCTACACTCAGAACACCAGCAATGCTGACCTTCAGGCACGAATGTTCGCACCTCTTGATGGCATAACAGAAGACCCCGCAACAGGCAGTGCCAACTGCGCCTTGGCAGCGTTATTGGCACAATACTCTGACTTAACCAGTGGGGATTTCTGCTGGGAGGTGCTCCAAGGCCTTGAGATGGGGCGACCCAGCCGCCTTAAGATTCGGGCCCAAAAAGAAAACGGGTCAGTTATCGGAAGCTGGGTCGCGGGCACGTGTGTGATGGTGGCCGAAGGTTTTATAGAGTCAGGCTAGCTAGGCTGCGAATGAATTCATCAGTCGCCAGTCGTACCAGCATCTCGCTATCCCTAGAACATTTTTTTCAAATGCTTATAATTTTTTTGAACTCTTGGCCAAAGTAGGTACCTAAGTCAGATCTTTTAAAAACCTAAACCAGGAATCTCTCCTGTAAGATAAAACATGCGCCCTACTGGAGCCAGAATAATGAGTAACCGTCGAGATGAGCTAATTAACCTGACCCACCAGTTTGTTGACGCCTTTAATCGTATGAGCCTTGACGATGTGGTTGCCTTCTTCGCCGAAGATGGCATCTACGAGGATTCGACCGGCGGTACGCACGTTGGCCACGATGCGATCCGAACTGCTTTTGAGCCATTGGTCGGTGGTTCCCGCGGGAAGATCCGCTTCGACGGAGAAGACGTCTTTATTGAGGCAGACTCCGGGAAAGTCCTAGCGAGTTGGCGATTAAATATTGATAAAGATGGAGAAACCTCGGTTATCCGGGGGATCGATATCCTTGAGTTCGAAGCGGATAAATTAAAAAAGAAGATGGCCTACATGAAGGTCGACAAGCCTCACCTGGAAAATACCTGAAACGTTCGTAATCCTCTATCAACACTGAGCAGCCAGATGCGTTCAACCAAGCCGTGTTGGATCTTTTGTATGATGTCGGAAAACTATCGGAGTAGACGGGCATGGCAGCGACTAAATCGCCTTACGATGTAACGGTCACTCTCGACGCGGTCAACCGCAAGTTACGCCTTAATTGGCCAGAGAATCAATCGACGGAGTTTCATTACGTCTGGCTAAGACATCATGCACGGTGTCCAGACGGGTTGCCCAACGATACCAGCATCAAGATTGATCTCGTCCCAGATGATCCAACCTCTCTGGTCATCAGCGATTACACCATTACCAATGAATTTCTTAAGATAACCTGGAGCGATAATGACCTTAGGACAACGCACCCCCTGAGCGCATTGGTTTCCGTTCGGTATGACCAGAGCAGTCGAAAGCGAAGAAAATCGACGCCGATCCTGTGGCCCTTGGATACGGAGTCATCAATTCCCTGTTACCCCTGTTCTGATCTTGACGACCCAGCATCCCTTCTCCAGATTGGATTGTCGATCAGAGACTTCGGCATTGCGAGAATCAATAATGTCCCTGTCGTACCCGGCACAGTCGCAGAGGTCGCTCAGCGATTCGGTGTTGTGCATCGGAATAACTATGGCGAAGTTTTTGATGTGAAAACTAATGCTTACATGGCACTGGGATCCAACAGCGGGAAATACCTTGGACCTCACACAGACGAAAGTTACCGACACGCAGCGCCAGGAATTACATTTTTTCACTGCCTGGCTCCATCAGCCGGAGGTGGGGGGGCTAGTATCCTGGTCGATGGGTTCAACGCAGCAGAGCGTTTGCGAAACAGTGCCCCCGATCTGTTCACGACACTTACCGATGTTCCTGTTTTCTTTCAGCGGCGAGCTCTGCCGGAAGAGGATATGCAATCACACCGACGGATGATCGCGCTGGATATTGACGGAGATATAGAGGGCATTCGCTTTACTGACCGAACCCTCCCTCCACAGGACCTGCCCGATCACCTGATGGAGGCCACCTACCAAGCCATCAAAGCATTCTGGAACATCGTCAACGCCGATGATGTGCAGGTTGAATACCCTATGGAATCCGGTGATTTACATATCTTTGACAATCAGAGAGTTCTGCACGGCAGGACCGGGTTTGATCCTGCCCAGGGTGAGCGGCATCTGCAACAGTGCTCGGTCAACCGGGATGAATTTCACAATACCCTTAGAACACTGGCAGCTCGTCTTGATCACCCAGCCCAGATGCAGACGATGGCCGGTGGCGCCCTAGGCTAAGCGATCCACCGTATTTTCCTGACTCAGGATAAGGATTAGACTTAAGTCCGGAGGATGCGTAAGCGACACGGCCCGACGCGTTTGTACGGAGCCGGCGGCCTGAAACCCGCCATAGAATAAATTCCACAAGGAGGAGACGTCATGAGTAGCGGCTATGCAGAAACTCTTACCGAGGCATTACCTGATCCAAAGCGCGTTAAGGAGGAAAAGGCCCGGCTCGAGTCGATTGGAGTCAAATACATTTTCTCCTGCTGGATCGACATGCTTGGGATCCCAAAAACCAAGCCGGTGCCTATCAGTGACTTCGAGCTCTTGTGCATGGGCAAAGGGCCCCAGTTTGCCGTTCACTCCATCTCATTCGTGCCGGACCTTGGACCTGCCGACTCTGACCAGATCCCCCTGCCAGATCTTGACAGCCTGATCATCTGCCCGTGGGATAAAACGATTGCCTGGGTCTTTTCTGATCTTTGGTGGGAAGGCAAACCATATAACCTATGTCCGCGCCAGGCACTAAAGCGCGCGATCAGTGAGGCCGGCGAAAGCGACTACGCGATGTTCGCGGGCGTTGAGCCGGAATTTATCGCGATGAAGTGGGATGAGGCGGGGCTGCCGGTCAAGGCATTTGATAATGATCCCACCAAGGGCGTCCGCCCGCGGCGTCAGGCCTTCGGCTACGACGTCGAATACTCTCTCGATGCGATGGGATTCCTTGGGGAATTGATTGATGTTCTGGAGGAGATGGGCTGGAACCTGCATGACGTCGTGGCAGAAGGCGCCTACTCACAGTTCGAACTGGATTTCCACTATACCGATGTACTGAACATGGCAGACCGGGTGGTCTTTCTTCGGGTACTGCTCAAGGAGATCGCAAAAAAACATGGCATGTTCATCACCTATATGCCCAAACCGACAGTCGGAGACTGGCGCTCCGGGGCCCACATGAATACCTCGATGCAGACACTCAGCGCGCCGGGGGTCAATATTTATGAAGGCGAGGAGGGTAAATGGAGTGACCAAGTGTTTCATGCGCTCGGCGGCATCCTAAAGCACGGCGGCGCGATCACTGCGATCGCTTGTTCAACCGTCAATTCCTTTAACGGTCTCGTTCCCAAGGTCGGCGGCTTCGAAGGGGGTACGTATACCTGGGCCCCCACCCATATGGCCTATGGAAAAAACAACCGCTCTGCCATGCTGCGGCTGCCGCAGAGCCGCTTCGCTATTGAGAATCGGGCGGCTGATATGTGCATGAATCCATATCTTGGGTTCGCGATGATGCTGTCCGCATCTGTCGAAGGCCTGGTTCACCAGTTGAACCCCGGGTCATCACTTGATGAGGATCTTTATGTGATGGCAGACGCAGAAAAAGCAGAGCGTGCACTGACACCTTTGCCCCGTAATCTGCTGGAGGCAACAGAACTATTGGCGCAAAGCGACCTTGCACGACATGTTCTTGGCCCCACCCTGCTCAACTCTTATCTGAAATATAAAGTTGACGAGTGGGAACGCTACCATCAGGCAGTCACAGACTGGGAGATCAAGGAATATCTGAGACTGTATTGATGGACTACGATCTTTTCTCGCTTGGCGACGTCACACTGCAAAGCGGACAGGTCCTGCCCGGGGCGACGCTCGCCTATAAGACCTATGGCTCTTTGAATGCCGACCGAAGCAATGCTGTCTTGCTGCCGACTTTTTATACAGGTACTCACGTTCGAAACGAGATGTTCTTTGGCCCAGACCGCGCCATTAATCCCGAGAAACACTTCATCGTCTCCATTAACATGTTTGGCAATGGACTCTCTTCCTCGCCGAGCAACACCCAATCGCCAGCTGATCGGGGCCACTTCCCGCTGGTGACTCTCAGTGACAACGTGGCCTGCCAGAAGACGTTGCTGGAAAATGTCTTTGGTATCGAGAAACTTCTGCTGGTCTCCGGGTGGTCCATGGGCGGTTGCCAGACGTTTCAGTGGGCGGCGCAATATCCTGAGCAGGTGGAAAATGCGCTTCCCTTTTGTGCATCGGCGCGTACGTCACCCCATAACGGCGTTTTCTTAGAGGGTGTAAAAGCTGCGTTGACCGCTGACGCTGCCTTCATGGGTGGGTTTTATGAATACCCACCCGAGACAGGACTCAAGGCCTTTGCCCGGGTCTATGCGGGCTGGGCATTCTCACAGACCTGGTACCGTGAGCGTCTGCACACGGCGCTGGGATTTGAAACGGCAGAGGATGTACTGCTGGACTGGGAGCAAGATCACCTCAACTGGGATGCCAACGATCTTCTGGCCATGCTTGCCTCGTGGCAGAACGGCGACATCAGCAGTAATGGTCTTTATCAGAATAATTTTCACAAGGCGCTTCAGAGTATCCGTGCCAAAACTATTATCATCGCCTGTGACAATGATCTTTACTTCCCACCGGCGGATAATGAACTGGAAGTCGGTCATATCGAAAATGGCGAACTGCGGGTTTATGAATCGCCCTGGGGGCACTGTGTCGCCTCCGGAGGCAATGATCCCAAGTTTCAGGATTTTCTTGACCAAGCCATTACTGATCTCATCGGCTAACTGAACCCATGACCTCTTCTATTCAGGATCGCACCCAATATGGCCCGTACTGTGGCTATCACCAGAACTGGGAAGGCGGGTCGCTTAAGGATCTGACCGAGGTCGGCCCCGGCACACCGAACGGCGAACTTCTGAGACGTTACTGGCATCCTGTCTCTATTGCGAGTGACGTGGGCGAGCTGCCGAAACTGATTCAGGTGCTTGGAGAAGAACTGGTGCTGTTCAAAGACCTTTCCGGCAACTATGGACTGGTTCACAAGAAGTGTCCGCATCGCCGGGCGTCACTGGAATTTGGCCACTGCCAACCGCGCGGTATACGCTGCTGTTACCACGGATGGGTGTTTGATGTTGACGGCACAGTCTTGGAAATTCCAGGGGAACCTGAGGGATCTGAACATGTCCGTCACGCAGTTGAGCATGTGCGCTTAGGCGCATATCCAGTTAGGGAGTTCAGAGGATTGTTATTTGCCTATCTGGGCCCGCCGCAACATACCCCTGAGTTCCCTTTCTACGATACCTATGAACTTCCAGACTTGGTGATGACCCCCTATGCAGTTCCGTTTAACTGCAACTGGATACAAGTGCTAGACGCAATTGTGGATCCCGTCCATACGGCTTTTCTTCACGAATCCCAGTTCTCGGACGGATTCGGCAAACTGGGTGCAATTGAGTTCTATCAACGAGACAAACTCCGATTCCTCGGCACGGCTTCCCGGCGCGTCGGTGACAACATCTGGGTCCGGGTCAATGAACTCATCCTGCCGAACTTTACGCAGGCGGGTGCAGCATTTGCCTGTGATGGTACCCGGCTCCGCTATTTTGGACGCAGTGCATTTACACGCTGGGTAGTTCCTTTAAATAACCGATCCACGATGGCGTTTGCCTGGGGAAACTTTGGTGAACGTGCCGATCCGCCCGAATACAACACCCTCGAGGGTATGCAGCAAATTGAGCAGGGCGAGATTCTCGATCGCACCTACGAAGAGCGCCAAAGACGCCCAGGAGATGTTGAGGCGGTCGAAGGTATGGGTGCGATTGCCGACCAGGAGAAAGAGTTCCTCCTGCCAGGTGACCAAGGAGTCAGTCTCTACCGCCGTCAATTGCGTCAACTTGCCCGAAATCTGGAAAAAGGTCAGGCGCCACCACAGCCCACAGATCTTGGTGATGACTTCATTCCAACCTATGGCAGCGACACGGTACTACACAAGCCCTTGCCCCCGGATCAGGATGATCAGCAACTCCTGCGTGAGACCGGGAATAAAGTCATGGATATTCTTTTTGATTCCGATGAAGGTCCGGCGGCTGATCGGGACAGCCGGATCATTGCGCAACTTCAGCAGTTAGGGTGAATTCGATGTACCACGTTCATATCAAAAACAACCATCACAGGGCCGATACCTTTCCCAATACTCCCGAGGGCGAGGAAGTCTTCACCATTACCCAGGAACGTTTTGATTCCGTTGCATCGGCGCATTCGGAAGTGGCTGCGCAGATTAAGGTATCCATCGACTGGGATACCGACAACTTCGATCACTATATGGCGACCGCGGATGTTCTGGTCACCTGGGATCTCCCAACGGAGCATCTTGCCAAGGTTGCGCCCCGCCTGAAGTGGATTCACATCATTGGAGCCGGTGTTGAACACCTGACACCAATGGAATGGCTGCCTCCTGGGGTCACCTTAACAAACAACAAAGGCGTTCACGCTGACAAAGGCGGTGAATTCGGCATCATGAGCATCCTGATGCTGCACAACCACCTACCCAGAATCATTACCCATCAGAATCACGCCAGGTACGACTCACTTTATTCCACACCCATCAAAGGAAAGACCCTCGTGCTTATCGGCACCGGGAGCATCGGACGGGCTGTTGCCAAGCACGCGCAGGCTCTGGGAATCCATGTTATCGGAGTATCCCGACATGGAAAGCCTCTGCCGGAACTGGATGAAGCAGTTGCGGTGAATGAACTTGACCGTGTTCTACCCCGGGGCGATTTTGTCTTTGTCGTTACACCGCTCACTCAGGAAACCACCAATCTGCTGAGCGCCAACCGCCTTGCTTTGATGAAACCCGGCGCTGGGCTGGTCAATATCGGACGTGCTGCGGTAGTCGACTACGATGCGCTTGTGGAAGGTCTGAATTCCGGGGCGATCGGTGGCGCGGTCCTTGATGTCTTTGATCCTGAGCCTCTACCGCCTGAATCGAATCTGTGGTCTCAGCCGAATCTCGTGATTACACCCCACGTCTCCGCCGACGACGGCAACGCGTATGTCCCTTTGACGCTGGATGTGTTTTTTAACAATATGCGCAGACTGATCAACGGTGAGGCTCTCGAAAACCAGGTCAACACGACGCTTGGCTATTGAGGGAGCGTTCCGCGCTGCCCATCTAACGGCATCCCGCCGCAAATCGGCTTAAGATTGCGACTGAATCGAAGTCATCCTCGTGTGTGGGTTAGTCGGTGAGTAAAGGGAGCTAAAAAATATGATTATCGGGTTTTTAGGCACGGGCGTGATCACCGAGGCCATCATACGTGGTCTTTATGATGCCGCGGACTATGACGACACCATTTTGGTATCGAAACGTTCGACCACGCGATCTGCGAAATTGGCTGGAGACTATCCAAAGGTTCGCGTAGTCGAGGATAACAGGCAACTGACTAAAGAGAGCGACTGGATAATTGTTTCCGTGTTACCCGAACAAGTGTGTGATGTCCTGTCGGAACTTGATTGCCGGCCGGAGCAGAAGATTATCAGCCTCGCTGCCGGCGTTTCGCTTGAGCAATTGCATACTTGGGCGGCCCCCGCCACGGATGTTATTCGGGTAATTCCGATGCCCCCGATCGAACATGGTCTTGGACCGGTCGCCATTTGTCCGGCCGACGCGGGTACCGAAGCGCTCTTTGAAAAGATCGGCACCTGCGTGGCGGTTTCGGACGAAGCGCAGTTCAACCTCTTTGGTGCGGCGAGTGCTCTGATGGCTGACTTCTTTGATCAAGTGTCGGGCGTCACGCAATGGATGAGCGAAAAAGGACTTCAAACCTCTACCGCTGCGCGTTATACCACCGCACTGTATCACGCACTTGCAGACCTTACCGTCAGGCAGTCCGCTGAAGGACTCCATGAGATGAGCGAAGCCTGCCAGACACCGGGCGGACTGAATGCTCAGTTCCTCGCCCGCAGAAACAAACTCGGTACCAAACAGTCCCTGACTGAAGGTCTGGACGATATTCTCGCCCGACTTGAGTCTGCAACGGATTAAAGAAGATAATTGAGCAACGATTAGCCCGATAGTCCGATATATTTCTATGAGTGATGCATCCAAGGCCGTCAAAACCCCTTCTCCAAAGAGGGGCAAGATGTATTGGAAGTTTGCTACCCTGGAGGGCTGGCGCGCAAAGGACGATCAGAACCCGATCGCGGATCAACCCGACCATTCGGAAAATGATGAAGACCGGGAAAAACGAGCAGGAAGTACCACCGCCACGCCAGACGAATCCTAAAGCTAGCAGCGCCGCAAACTGATCCTTGTGGATCCGCTTGCCTTGATCGACTAATCCATGGACACATCAGAAGAATTTAAGCCCCACGGCGAAGGCTATCTCTTTGACCATCTGGGGATGACTTTCGCATTCGCTTCCTCTGGAGTCGCAACCGGCCTTCTCACACTTGAGAGACACCACTTCTCTTGGAAGGGTCGAGTCCATGCAGGCACCCTGTTTGCGCTGGCCGACTCCTGCGCAGGATTTGGCTGCATGAGATCACTTCCTGAAGGGGCAACCGGCTTTGCGACCCTTGAAACCAAGACCAATTTCGTCGCGACGACTGACGGAGGAGCCATCAAGGCGGTGGCAAAGCCGATGCATCTTGGAAAATCAACGCAGATATGGGATGTGGAGATTACTTCCGAAAAAGATCAGAAAACCCTCGCGTGGTTCCGATGCACACAGGTGATCATGTGGCCGAAGCCTTCGTCATGAGCCCTATCAAGCAACCGGATGAATTCCGCAAAACGGCTATTCGAAGGCTGGCGCAGGGGTACATCGACAGCGGGCATTTCGCCGGTATCGAGTGGCTGATCAAACAGCACGGTGAAGTCATAGATGCCGGCTTTGCCCTGCCGGATGGCG
>JABJIU010000189.1 GCA_018661145.1 Pseudomonadota bacterium
AGGCCGGGTTGACGATGTGATTAATGTCTCAGGTCATCGGATGGGAACGGCCGAGGTGGAAAGTGCCCTGGTGTTGCATCCCCAGGTGGCCGAGGCGGCGGTTGTGGGTTACCCGCACGAGATCAAAGGGCAAGGTATCTACGCCTACGTCACCCCAATGGCCGACGCGACACCTACCGAGGAGTTGAGAAGCGAACTGGTCGCCCTGGTGCGCAAGGAGATCGGTCCGATTGCGAGACCGGATGTTATTCAGTGGGCTCCGGGATTGCCCAAAACCCGCTCAGGCAAGATTATGCGGCGGATTTTGAGGAAAATTGCAGCGAATGAACTTGAGCACTTGGGTGATACCTCAACGCTCGCCGAACCTGCAGTAGTTGAGGAACTCATTGAGAATCGGGCTGTAAAGTGATTCCCAGCGGAGGGCCGTGCGGTGGCCTACTTGCGGCCGCGAAGACCTCCGGCTAGAATCTGGTCCCCGCAGCGCAACAGCGCATGCTCCTTGCTCCACCAATCATCTGGGGAGCTACAAACCGAAAGGAGAAACAAATGCGACACTATGAAGTCGTTTTTCTAGTCCATCCTGACCAAAGCGAGCAGGTCGGCGCAATGGCTGACAAATACCGGGGTCTAATCGAGGGTAACGGTGGCCATGTTCACCGTTTTGAAGACTGGGGCCGGCGTCATCTCGCTTACAACATCGACAAAGTGCATAAGGCGCATTATGTCCTTATGAATATCGAGTGTGATCAGCCGACTATCGATGAGATCACGAGCATGTTCAAGTTTAGTGATGCCGTGCTTCGAAATCTCGTTATTCGGCGAGACTCAGCTGTCACCGAGGCTTCGCCGCTCGTAGAGGACGACTCAGGAGTCGACGATGACGATACTGCAGAAGTGGTTGCAAGCCGCCCATCGGACACGACTGATTCGCTTGTTGGTGAGGAAAAATCCTCGCAGACAAGCCCAGAGGACGTCGGCAATACCTCTGCGGCCGCCAATGACGAGTCTGCGGCTGCCAGTGACGAAGCGGAGGATGATGCGCCAGGTACGGTAGAGGCGCAGGATGACGCTGAGGAGAAGTCAACATGAATCGCATGAACAAGCGACGGAAGTACTGTCGTTTCACCGCCCTCGGGGTGGATGAGATTGATTACAAAGATCTCGATACGCTGAAAGCATATATCTCTGAGACGGGAAAGATTATGCCGAGTCGAAATACCGGCACAAAGGCCCGCTACCAGCGTCAACTGGCGACCGCCGTCAAGCGCGCCCGGTTTTTGGCATTACTGCCGTACAGTGACCAGCACTGAGAACGCACTATGGAACTGATTCTCCTTGAAAAAATCCAGAACCTCGGCGATCTTGGGGACCTTGTGAACGTCAAGGCAGGATACGGCCGGAACTACCTGATCCCCCAGGGTAAAGCAATGTCGGCAAGTGCGGATGCGAAAGAAGAGGTTGAGGCGCGCCGTCGGGAGCTTGCGAAATTAGACTCCGAGCGCCAGGAGGCGGCAGAGGCTAAAGTCGCACTGTTGCCTGAGCGGCTAACGGTAAAACGACTCGTTGCGGAAGAGGGCAAACTGTTTGGGTCGGTGAGTCCTGGGGACATTGCCGAACTGCTTCAGGCGCTTGATATTGCCATTCAACGGTCAGAGATCTCGATGCCGGACGGCCCCATCAAGACCGTTGGGGAGCATTCGGTCGCGATCATTCTTCACCCGGAACTACAGTCCACTATCCAGGTGGTCGTGGAAGCTGAAAACGTGCCTGAGGTCACAGAGAGTATCGATCCTCCTGAGTCAAACGGCGACGAAGAGGGCGCGCCTGCCTCCTGATATCTCCTTGCGACGGCCATAAAATGCCCCGGTGCTCCGCCCGGGGCGCATTCGCTTCGGCCTATTCTCCATTGAAGTTTCGCTGAGTGCTATAAATGCGCTCATCGCTTGTCTACAATAGTTCCCCTGAAAAGTCTCCAATGCCTGGTGACGGGATCTAGTCCTTATGCCACAGATGACGCCTACACTGAGCGCAGTTTCCACCGGACCTCGAGTTCCACCTCAGGCGCTCGAAGCCGAGCAGTCAGTTCTCGGAGGTCTCCTGGTGGATTCGCGCAGGTGGGATGAAGTGGCGGAAACGGTCCGCGCTGACGACTTTTACACTAGAGCACACCGCGAAATTTTCTCTGCAATCCATGCCCTGCACGAGGCTGGCCAGGCAGTGGATGTGGTGACAAGTTCCGAGTGGCTGAAGAATAAGGGAACGCTCGAATCGGCTGGCGGCCTTGCTTATCTCGGAGAGTTGGCTAACCGAACCCCGGGAACCACCAATCTCGCTGCCTATGCAAGGATTGTCAAAGAGCGATCCGTCCTTCGTTCGCTGATCGGAGCGGCAAGTGATATCTCGGAAAAGGCCTATCAACCCGAAGGGCTCGACATCGGCGCATTGATCGATTTTGCCGAAAAGGCAGTATTTGAGATTTCGGATTCGGACCGGAGAACCTCCCTTGGTTTTCGCCCCATCCAAGGTTTGTTAACGCAAGCGGTGGACCGAATTGAGCAACTCTATGAATCAAAAGATGGAATCACCGGGGTGGCAAGCGGTTTTAAGGATCTGGATGCATTGACCTCAGGACTCCAGGAAGCGGACTTGGTGGTAATCGCGGGAAGACCTTCGATGGGCAAGACCTCTTTAGCAATGAATCTTGCGGAGAACGCGGCGGTGGGCGCCAAGCTTCCCGTTGCTGTTTTCAGCATGGAAATGCCTGGGCAACAGTTGGCGATGCGTATGCTGGCGTCACTCGGGCGGATTAACGCTCATCGTATCCGCACAGGACAACTGCATCAGGAGGATTGGCCGCGGCTGACCTCCGCGATGGGACTGCTGGACCAGGCGCCAATTTTTGTGGATGACACTCCCGCGCTGACACCACTGGAATTACGTTCTCGAATCCGGCGCCTTGTTCGTGAACATGGTCATCTTGGGATGGTGATTGTTGACTACCTACAGTTAATGCAGACGGGGGATAACAGTGAGAATCGCGCGGTAGAGGTTGCCAACATTACCCGTGCGTTAAAGGTGATCGCCAAGGAGTCGCGAGTTCCGGTCGTGGTGCTGTCCCAGTTGAACCGAGGGTTGGAGCAGCGGCCGAATAAACGTCCTATCATGTCAGACCTGCGCGAGTCAGGGGCTATCGAGCAGGATGCCGACGTGATTCTGTTTATATACCGTGATGAGGTCTACAACGAGGACAGTTCCCAAAAGGGCACGGCAGAGATTATTGTTGCAAAACAGCGTAACGGTCCAACTGGGACGATACGATTAACATTCTTGGGCGAGTACACTCGATTTGAGAGTTACACTCCTGCCTTTGACGATCAGAGGTTCTGAATAGTCCTTAATCTGCGCTGTCCACCATGCCCTGTTTGGGCCGCGGGTCGTCTCGAAGCATTGGTGGATATCGTCAGTTTCTATTTAAATCATGGCGAAAACCCGAGTTGAGGCTCTGTATATCTGCAATAACTGCGGAGCCAAGAGTTACAAGTGGGTGGGTCAATGTGGGACCTGTGGCACGTGGAACTCACTGGGCCTTGCTGGACCCGGTGTCGGAGATAATCGGCAGAGTTCGATAAACCAGCCCCCCCAAAAACTGTCTGATGTTCCGACCAGCGGGAACCAGCGCTACCAGACAGGACTCACCGAACTGGATCGGGTGCTTGGAGGAGGGATCGTCCCGGGCTCAGTAGTGCTCTTGGGTGGTGAGCCGGGAATTGGTAAAAGCACGCTTGCGCTGCAGGCCCTTGGCATGCTTTCCGCATCCTACGAAACCCTTTACATCAGCGCAGAAGAGTCCCTTGAACAATTGGCGCTGCGTTACCAGCGACTTGGGCTGGGCCACCAGGAACTTCATGCATTGTGTGATGGTCACCTAGAAAATATTCTTGGTGAACTGGACAATAAAGACTACAGGGTGCTGGTGGTGGATTCAGTTCAGACCCTCAGCGCCCGAACGCTCGATTCGGGTCCCGGCAGTGTGGGTCAGGTGCGCGAGTGCGCGGAGCGCCTGGTTTCGGAGGCAAAAAAGCGAGGCATCGCCTTCATCCTGATTGGGCATGTTACCAAAGAGGGCGCACTCGCGGGACCCAAGACGCTAGAACATCTTGTCGACACAGTCCTTTATTTCGAAGGCGACGCTACCAGTCGCTACCGACTGGTCCGCGCTTGGAAGAACCGATTTGGCTCGGTCAATGAAGTGGGGGTTTTTGCGATGACAACCTCCGGACTCATGCCCGTGAAAAATCCATCCGCAATCTTCCTGTCAGGCGCAAAGATCCTGTCTCCCGGCACGGCTGTTTTTGCCAGTCAGGACGGATCGCGTCCGATGCTGATCGAGGTTCAGGCGCTGGTGGATCAAAGCTCCCTTGGAAATCCCCGTCGCTTAAGCGTTGGGTATGAGGGGCACCGTCTCAACATGCTATTAGCGATTCTCCATCGACATGCTGGCGTCAACCTGCTGGATCAGGACGTATTCGTTAATATCGCCGGAGGGCTGCGGGTTGTTGAGACCGCAGCGGACCTCGCCGTCGCGGCGGCATTGATTTCAAGTTTCTCCAACAGTCCTATAGACAGAAAAACGGCTTTCTTTGGGGAGATGGGGCTCTCGGGTGAAGTGCGGCCAGTGCCGCGGGGGGAAGAACGGGCAGCAGAATCTGTAAAACTCGGGTTTAACCATTTGATTGCCCCAGCTGCTAACAGGCTTAGATCGCAATCACGGGCCGAGGGCCTCACGGTGTCAGCGCTACAGACTGTTGCCGAGCTCTATACGCTCATTTCGCAGTCCTGAGCCGAGGTTTAACCCAACAACGAGTTGGATAAGGATGGTTAGGGCTTGGGCCTTCCGAGACGGGCCTAGACGTCGCGCAGAAGCTCGTTAATTCCCACCTTGGCACGTGTTTTCTCATCAACCTGTTTAACGATGACAGCGCAATAAAGGCTATGAGTGCCGTCTTTGGCAGGGATTGCGCCGGAAACCACAACCGAGCCGGCAGGCACTCTGCCAAATGTGATCTCACCGGACTCACGGTTCAAGATCCGGGTGCTTTGGCCAATATACACCCCCATCGACACGACAGAACCACGCTCGATAATCACCCCTTCAACGACTTCGCTCCGAGCGCCAATGAAGCAATTATCCTCGATGATGGTTGGTGAAGCCTGCAGCGGCTCGAGTACACCACCAATACCGACGCCGCCGGAAAGGTGAACGTTTTTGCCGATCTGGGCGCAGGACCCCACCGTCGCCCAGGTGTCCACCATGGTGCCGTCATCGACATAGGCTCCAATGTTGACATAACTTGGCATCAAGACCACCCGCTGCCCGATATACACGCCGCGTCGTACCATCGCAGGGGGAACCACACGGTAGCCTCCTGAAACAAAATCGCTGTGTGCGAAGTTATCGAATTTGCCGGGCACCTTGTCGAAATAGCGCGTGTCGCCGCTATCGATAACCTGATTCTCCTGGAGTAAAAAAGACAGCAGGACTGCTTTCTTGACCCATTGGTGAACGACCCAATCTCCACCACCAGGTTCCGCAACGCGCAGTGTCCCGGCGTTCAGTTGC
This sequence comes from Pseudomonadota bacterium, assembly GCA_018661145.1. Taxonomy (GTDB): domain Bacteria; phylum Pseudomonadota; class Gammaproteobacteria; order Arenicellales; family UBA868; genus UBA868. Next base: position 5,621 of record JABJIU010000189.1, read on the forward strand.
TCCATGACCTCCGTAACGGCATCTCGCAGTCCCGGTGTTCCGGCAACCTGAGGATCCGATCGTTGTTCAAATGCCGATTCGATGACTTCTTGTGCAGTACTCATAAGTATCTCAGTCTGTGGCCGGCTTTACCGGTCGCCGCCAGTTAGGGTAATGCGGTGCAGATTTGCTCTTCTACGGATGCGCGTTGCACCGGATCGATTACCGGCATACCATCACGATCTGTGATGTAGAAGATGTCTTCCGCTCGCGCGCCAAAGGTGCCTACCTTGGCGTTAACGAGGTGTATTTTGCAGGAAAGCAAGGCCTTTGCAACCTGCAGCAGGAGCCCCGGCCTGTCCTGGGCTACCACTTCCATAACCGTTGCCGCGTCCTGTGCCTCGGGATCAGAGAATCGGACAGTGGTCTCGATGGGAAAATGTTTCAATGCTCTGGGTAACTGGACCTGCCTTGCCGGTAATTCCCATTCGCCGGACAAAAGATGTGAGCGCAGGCGATCCACCACGCCATCAAGTTCAAATTCGCGGGTGTTCTCGTGTTTTGCAGCCAAAACCACGAAAACCATAATGACGAGATTGGAGCGCAGTCGATGCACCCGGGCATCGACAATGTTCATGCTGAACCGATCCAATCCTGCAGTGACCCGGCAAAGTAAGTCCTCAGAATCCGGACTACAAACAAGAAAGCGCGCCGTCCCGGAGGCGGCATCGAGGCGAGTGTCCACCAACGGAAAATCTGCAGCGCTTTTTTCGAGAAGCAGCCTTGCATGCCACGCCAAAGATTCGGGAACGTTTCGAAGAAAGTAGTCCTGGTCAAACTGCGCCCACAGTTGGCTGACCCCATCGACTCGATCATCATCGAGCAGGCGCAGGGTCTCCTGCTGAATGTCCCGAATTTTGTCCTCGGCCTGGATAAGCTGACCTTTCCCCCTGCGCAGTGCCCGACTGGTGTCGTGGTAAAGGTCATTTAGGAGTTTTCCTTTCCAGTCATTCCACACCTTCGGACTGGTACCCCGCATGTCAGCGACGGTAAGTAGATAAAGATTATCCAGCCGTTCCTGGTCACCTACCTGGGCTGCAAACTGATCAATCACCTCAGGATCTGAAATATCCTGGCGTTGTGCCACCCACGACATTTGAAGATGCGTTCGTACTAACCAGGCGACGAAGGTCGCATCATAGTCGCTGAGGTCGTGTGCGTGACAGAACCGCAGCGCGTCAGACTCTCCGAGGGTTGAGTGATCACCTCCTCGGCCTTTCGCGATATCATGGAATAGGGCAGCCAGATAGAGCCGATGTTTCTTGAACAAGCCCTGCATTAAGCGGCTGCACTCTGGCAGCTCGTCATCATGTTCTGATATGTCCATCCGGCGAAGATTTCTGACAACAAAGAGAAGGTGCGCATCAACCGTGTAGACATGGAAGAGGTCATGCTGCATTTGTCCAACGACTCTTCCGAAGGCCGGGAGATAGGCACCGAGCACACCGTAAGCGTCCATCTTCCGCAGTGCCTTCGTCTGACCGCTTGGAGATTTCAGAATCTCCATGAATAATGATCGACACCGGATGTCTTTGCGGAACGCGCCATCGATCAGCGTTATGTTTGTTCGAATCAGCCGGACGGTGTTGCCCCGAAAGTCGCGTACTTCGGGCGCCTGTGTAAACAGTAAAAAGGCCTCCATGAGCGCAAAAGGCTGACGCTTGAAGACTTCCGGGTGAGACACTTCCAGCAATCCATCAATGGATCGGAACCGTCGGTTGATGACAGTAGTTCGTTTTCGCCGGGAATGGAGAATGGCATCTTCAAAGTGCTGCAGGAGGATCTCATTGAGCACGCGAAGCTCCTTCACCGTCCGAAAGTAACGCTTCATCAGTTTCTCAACCGCGAGCTGCGCCCCATCCCGATAGCCGAACTGATCGGCAATCTCTCGCTGATAATCAAAGAGTAGTCGGTCTTCGGGCCGGCCGGTCAGAAGGTGGAGGCCGTTGCGCAGCCGCCACAGAAGCTCCCGGCCCTTGAGGAGTTCAGCTACTTCGGCGTCTGTAAGGAAGCCCTCGTCTGAGAGTTTTTTCAGATCGGGTGTGCCGAAATAACGATGACCAACCCATTGGATAGTTTGAATATCCCGAAGACCTCCCGGACCCTCTTTGATATGGGGTTCAAGGTTATAGGCTGTATCCCCATAGCGCAGGTGCCGGTTAACCTGTTCCTGCCGCTTCGCTTCAAAAAACTTCCGTGGGGACCACATCCGGGTGGGTGCGATTTGAGTGTTGAGGCGAGAAAGTAACTCGGCAGGGCCCGTCAGATGACGGGCCTCCATCAGATTCGTAACGACGGTGATGTCTCCTCGAGCCTGGTGGACACACTCCTTGAGCGTACGCGTGCTATGACCCACTTGCAGACCCATATCCCAGAGGAAGCGAATAAATTGCTCGATCCGCCTGACCTCCTCGCCGGAGCAGGCTCGCGCGAGCAGAATCAGGAGATCAATATCGGAGCCTGGATGCAGTTCTTGGCGCCCATAACCCCCTACTGCGACAAGCGACAATTGATGCCGGCCGGCGCCATCATCAACCAGAGTGCGCCAAAGATGCAAAAGAAAGTTGTCGATGAACTGACTGTATGCCCGGAGGATGAGATGCGGTCGAACCTTTGCGGCGTGAGCCGCGGACAGTCGTTTCCGGGTCTCCTCCAGTTGGGCTTTGGATCGACCTATGGAGGGTTCCTTTTCGGAATCGTACTTGAGTTTCAAAGAACGACCGGCCAAGACTACGGCCTCAGTTCAACGGCTTGATACATCACGCTTCTCCCGTCAAAACCTCGACACCAGAGTCCGTAACGGCGAGAGTGTGTTCCCACTGTGCGCTCAGAGAATGATCTTTAGTGACAACGGTCCACCCGTCCGATAAAAGGCGAGTATGACGTTTTCCGGCGTTGATCATCGGCTCGATGGTGAACGTCATGCCCGGCACGATTTCTAGACCCTCTCCTGCCGTCCCATAGTGAAGGATCTGGGGATCTTCATGGAATCCGCGGCCGATCCCATGTCCGCAATATTCGCGAACAACTGAGAAACCCCGTGACTCAGCGCACGCCTGAATCCTCGAGCCGATGTCCCCTAAGTGTGCCCCAGGGACGACAGCGGCAATCCCTAACTCAAGACATTCTTTTGTCGTATCGATAAGCCGCCGCGCCAGAATTGATGGCTCTCCCACGGTAAACATCCGACTCGCGTCTCCATGAAAGCCGTCTTTAATCACGGTGATGTCGATATTAACTATGTCGCCTCGCTTGAGCCGTTTTTCGCCAGGTATTCCGTGACAGACCACGTGATTCACGCTGGTACAGATAGACTTGGGAAAGCCCCGGTAATTTAGCGGAGCGGGGACTGCATCCAGGGTATTGACGATGAAATCATGACAGAGGTCGTCGAGGTCTAGCGTCGTAACCCCGGGTTGGACGTGGGGGCCGATCATGTCCAATACCTCGCGGGTGAGTCGCCCAGCCGTACGCATGCGGGAGAAGTCGTCTTCGGTTTTAAGATGAATAGCCATAGTTATCCTGAGGGTTGATACCGGATTCTAGACGAACCAACGTCGGCCCCCCATGGCGCACCAGATGTTTCGACGATCTGGGCCGAGGTGGCGCGCAAGGAGCGGCTGGAGTAAAATACCGCGTCCTAATCCTGGTGCAGTCCCTTCCATGAGCGCCCGGGTGCCCGGAAATTGAATTTCCGGGTCGGCGCTCTCGACCGCACTGAACAACAACCCCAAGGGAGTACATTATGACTGACGTTTCTATGCGCCAGATGCTTGAGGCTGGCGTGCACTTTGGCCACCAGACTCGGTTTTGGTCCCCCAAGATGGGTCCGTATATTTTCGGGGCCCGCAACAAGATCCACATTATCAACCTGGAAAGGACTTTGCCGATGTTCCGCGAGGCCCTGAATTTCCTTGGAAGTGTAGCGGCAGATCGCCGCAAAATCCTATTCGTAGGAACAAAACGACAGGCAGGGAAGATCGTGCGTGAAGAAGCGACCCGGTGCAACTGTCCGTACGTAGACCATCGCTGGTTGGGGGGGATGCTCACCAATTTCAAGACCGTGAAGAATTCCATCGCTCGTCTAGTGGAACTCGACGAGATGGTCTCTACCGGTGCAACCATGGGGTTGACCAAGAAAGAGACGCTAATGCTCGAGCGCGAGCGGGCCAAGCTCAATCGCAGTCTGTCAGGTATCCGTGAAATGAAAGGTCTGCCGGATGCCTTGTTCGTGATTGACGTTGACCATGAACGAATTGCGGTTTCCGAGGCACGCAAGCTAGGGATTCCAGTAGTGGGGGTTTGTGATACCAATAGCTCTCCGGAAGGCATTGATTATCTGATTCCGGGTAACGACGACGCGATTCGTGCCATCCGTCTGTACCTTCAGGGTGCAGCAGATGCCATTATTGAAGCGAAGGCCGCTGCTGCGCCTGTAGTCCAAGGGGATGCGGACGACTACATTGAGGTCTCCGAAGATGTCGCGAGCGGTATGGCGGTTACTGATCCTGCGCCCGTCGCGCCGGCGCCATCCGGAGCGCCAGCCGAGAAGGTGAGTTCTGAAGAGGGTGTAGCAGGAGCGACCCCGTCGACCGATGCTGCCGGGGGAGTTGACGCAACGGGAGTCGTGCCGATACCGGAGGATTCCGGGAGTGGACTGAGCGAGCCCGATGCCTCGAAAGTATCCGAAAGCTGAGCCAGATCAATCAGTTCATTATTAATCGAGGAACAAAGATGCCAGTAACAGCCAGTGAGGTCAAAGCCCTCCGGGAGCTAACCGGTGCCGGAATGATGGAGTGCAAGAAGGCCTTGACCGAAACCCATGGCGACCTCGACGAAGCCATCGCGCTACTCAGGAAGAAAGGGGCCGCAAGTGCGGAGAAGAAGTCTGGACGTATCGCAGCAGAAGGCGTTATTACATTTGCCATCAACGATGAAGGGACCACCGCTATCCTGGTTGAGGTGAACTGCGAAACAGACTTTGTCGCCAAAGATAACTCCTTTAAGGATTTTTCGACTGATCTTGCAAACACCCTTCTTGAGGGTCGGCCAGAGTCTGTTGAGGATGCCTCTCAATTACAGTTGGCCGGGGGAGCAACCATAGAAGCGACCCGTCAGGAGTTGATCGCAAAAATTGGCGAGAATATTTCGCTGCGGCGTTTTGAGGTTGTCCAGGCCGGCCCAGGAGAACTGGCAGGATATGTTCATGGTTCAAGAATAGGCGTGATCATCAGGATGGATTCTTCGACGGAGCCGGATCTTGGCCGAGATATTGCGATGCACGTGGCAGCGAGTCGGCCTGTCTGCATCGACGAGTCGGAAATGCCGGACGAACTCCTGCAAAAAGAACGCGATATCTATACGGCGCAGGCGGCGGAAAGTGGGAAACCGCCGGAAATCGCCGAGAAGATGGTGACCGGTCGGATTAAGAAGTTCCTGAAGGAAAATACCCTCTTGGGGCAGCCCTTTGTTAAAAATCCGGACGAGTCAGTAGGGGATCTCCTGTCAGGCCAACAAGCCTCTGTAGTGTCGATGTCCCGTTTCGAGGTAGGTGAAGGCCTTGAGAAACGCTCGGATGACTTTGTTGCGGAGGTTATGGCTCAGGCGCAGGGAGGCTGATCCGTGGACGAGAACGGTGATGGTGTACGCGGCCGTTTTCTCGTCAAACTCTCCGGCGAATACCTAGGCGGCGCCGCCGGAACCGGATTCAGCAATGATCGTCTTGACGCTGTCTGCGAGGAGTTAAGACACGCGCACGCAGCGAGCTCGGGTCTCGCGGTGGTTGTCGGCGGAGGTAATTTTTTCCGAGGTGGTGGCGAGTTGCCGTCAGTCATCAGACGGGCTACGGGCGACCGGATTGGGATGCTGGCCACTGCGATGAATGCCCTTGCTCTACGGGACGCCCTACGCGCTCGAGGTATCGCGACGATGTCCGTATGCGCCTTCCCGATAGGCGGAATACTGGAACACTACGACCCGCACACCGTTCAGGACAGCCTTGAGAAGGGGGCGATCGTTGTGCTCGCGGGAGGCACAGGCAATCCCTACTTCACGACGGACACGACGGCATGCCTGCGTGCGTTGGAGTTAAACGCGGATATGGTGATTAAAGCCACCCGGGTTGACGGCGTATTCGACCGGGACCCCGAGGTCGACCGGAATGCTGTGCGGTATGAGCATATTAGTTATGATTTCGCAATTGCGCATCAGCTAAAAATAATGGATGCGACCGCCTTCACGCTGTGCCGCGATAACGGACTGGCTGTCCGGGTCATAAATCTTGGTATCAAAGGAAATCTTGAGCAGGCGGTCAGAGGAAGGTCTGTTGGTACACTGGTCGATGTATCAGGAGGATCATCATGATTGAAGAAATTCTCGCAGACTCAAAGGTGCGGATGAAAAAAAGCGCCGAATCGGTCGCATCAGAGTTCTCTAGAATCCGGACGGGACGCGCAAGTACCGCACTACTGGATCACATACAGGTTGATTACTATGGCAGTGCAGTTCCTCTAACCCAGGCTGCGACGGTCAGTGTTGGTGACGCCAGAACTTTGGTGGTTCAGGCGTGGGAAAGGAGCATGGTTCCGGTTATCGAAAAAGCGATTATTGAATCCGACTTGGGGCTCAATCCGGTTACCGCCGGTGAAGTTATCCGGATTCCTTTACCCGCGTTAACCGAAGAGCGGCGCAAGGAAATGACGAAACTAGTTCGCCAGGAAGGCGAGAACGGCAAGATCGCAATACGCAATATTCGCCGGGACGCTCTGGGGGATCTTCGGGAGATGGTCAAAGAAAAGTTGATCGGTGAGGATGAAGAGAAGCGGGCGGAAACACAAATACAAGAACTTACAGATCATTCCGTTGCAAAGATTGACGCCCTCGTTGGGGAAAAGGAAGCCGAGGTGATGGAGGTCTGATTTTGGAAAGCCCGTCAAATCGGGAGGCGGGACAGGGGGACAGCGAAGATGCAGAATCTCCCCAAGGAAGCCTCCCCCGACACGTCGCGATCATTATGGACGGTAACGGTCGGTGGGCGAAGTTGCGCGGCCAGGCACGCGTTCAGGGTCATCGGCGCGGAGTCGACGCCGCTCGTACCGCAACGTCACTTTGCGGTAACGCCGGAATCCCATATCTCACGTTATTTGCGTTCAGTAGTGAGAACTGGAAACGCCCCGAAGAAGAAGTACGGTTCCTAACGCAATTGCTCGCGTTCTCGCTGGAGAAAGAGATGGATCGCTTGCATGCCAACGGCGTGCGGCTAAACATCATTGGAGACGCCCAGTCCTTCGGCGGCAAAGTTGAGCGAACCATTCGTAATGCCCAAGATCGGACGTCTGGCAATGATGCGATGACCTTGACGATTGCGTTGAATTACGGATCGCGTCGAGAACTCGCGATAGCGGCACGTTATTTAGCCGAGTCATGTGTTGCCGGGCGAATTCGTCCTGACGAGATAGACGAG
>JABJIU010000075.1 GCA_018661145.1 Pseudomonadota bacterium
CGATGACACCCAGCACCACAGGAATCAAAGCAACAGAAGACATAAATAACCCCTCTCAGGTGGGAAATAATTTGCAGAACACCGCACTGGAGCCAAAGCGGCGCAAGCCTAATATTATCATGTATATCAGGTGCTTATCCGGCTTAAAGATACTCCCCGCGTCCGATACCGCTTTATCCGCGACGCACGCCCCGGCAAAACCCCCGGCGTCAGCCCTGTAAATCCTTCATCGAAGTATGCAGGAACTCAGCGTCGGCGGCGGGCTCGTGGGTGTGCCTTGTCGTAAACCTTGGCGAGGTGCTGAAAATCGAGGTGGGTGTAGACCTGCGTGGTCGAGATATCAGCATGACCTAACAGCTCCTGTACAGCACGCAGGTCAGAACTCGACTCCAAAAGATGACTTGCAAAGGAGTGACGGAGCATATGCGGATGCACCCCACGATCCAATCCCTGCCGAAGGGCCCAGACCTCAACCCGCTTTTGAATCGCGCGCGCGCCCAAGCGGGTACCCGTACGACCCACAAAAAGCGCTTCTTCATCAGCACCGGCCCAGTGATCCCGCCGTGCGATCCATTCATGGATGGCTGCGACAGCGTGGCGGCCCACGGGAACGATGCGCGTCTTGTCCCCCTTGCCGGTGACAACCAGCGTAGCCGCATTTAGGTCAATATCCTTGAGGTCTGTGCGAGCGAGTTCCGAAAGACGAAGGCCGGAGGAATAGAAAAGCTCCAGAATCGCATGATCACGAAATTCCAGATCCGACACCGGCTTAATGGAAACCAGTTGCGCAGCCTCTTCGATATTCAGCGTGTTGGGCAGTTTCCGCTCACCGCGCGGCGCGGAGATCCCATCGAAGGGATTGATCTTGGCCTGCTTCTCCCGAAGCAGATACCGATAACAGGATCGTGCGGCTGATAGCGTGCGAGCAATCGAGCGGCTCGACAGGCCTGCATGTCGCAGGCCTGCTGCGAAGAGCCTCGCCTGCGGTGGCGCCAGTTTTCTGTGGCTGGCGATGCCTCTCTCTGAAAGGAAGGCGTTTAGGCGTGCGAGATCCCGCTGATACGCTGACACAGTATGCTCCGACAGTCGTCGTTCGTAACGCAGGTGCTCAACAAAGGCCTCTATCGTTTTGTCGATACCTGACATGGTGAGCAATCAGGAAAGTCCCAAGCGAATACAGGTGGCTCCGATCAGTCCAGCCAGCCCCTCGAGCAGGATAGTATCCATATCGGGCCGATAGTGTTCGGGATCACCTGACACCAGAATGATCCACCCGATCGGTTTACCGCTGCGATCCACCATCGGCAGCACGGCACAGGATGCCGCCTGCGCCGCACTCGCCGGGTCGAGCAGACCTGCGGTTTCATCAGACAACGGTGCTTCCAGCAAACAGGCCTTCCCGGATAGCCGACGCATCACCAGGACGGCATTCTCGTTATCGTCCGGCACCAGCGCACCAATGGGAATAACGTCTTGCGCAGCGTGGCCAGAAAACTGCATCACCGCAGTCACCAGGCCAAATTCCGCCTGCAACACCCGGGGTACAGCATCGAGCAGTTCGGTCATATCGCGCGTGCGGGTAATCCGTTCAAAACAACGTTGGAGGCGCTGCTGCAGCCGGGAGTTCTCTTTGGCCTTGTCAATCAGGCTAGCGAGCCGGCTCTTTTCGATACTGAGCTGATCACGTAGCACGCCCACCTGTCGCTCCAGCAAGGACACCGTCCCCCCGCGCGCAGAATGCGGCACAACCAGTTCACTCAGCAGAGCAAGATGGCGCTCAAAGAAATCCGGGTGTGTGCGCAGAAAATCTGCTACTTCGCTTTCATCCAGACTCGGGCCCGCGTTTTTGCTCACGCTTTCAGAGGGATCCATTTTATTGCGCCAACCAGAGGCCATCGAAGACCCGCTCAGTGGGGCCGGACATGAAGATCGGACCGTTGCCCGACCAGGCGATCTCCAGCGCTCCGCCGGGCAAGGTCACCCTGACACTTTCATCGATCAGATCCCAGCGCCGACAGACCGAGACTGCGGCACAAGCCCCGCTGCCACA
>JABJIU010000176.1 GCA_018661145.1 Pseudomonadota bacterium
AGGTGGAACAATCTCGGGCACGGGGAAGTATCTCAAAGAAAAAGCGGCAGAAGCCGGACGGCCGGTGAGGGTCGTAGGACCTGACCCCCACGGCAGCATTTACAAAGAGGCTCATGAGAAAGGTGAATGGAGCACGCCATCGCTCTATCGCGTCGAGGGGATCGGTCACGACTTCATGGTGGATACGCTGGATTTTTCCGTGGTCGATGAAGTGGTGAATGTCTCGGACCGCGACTCTTTTCTGATGGCGCGGCGTTTGGCTCGTCGGGAAGGCATTCTCTCCGGCGGGTCGACGGGAACAGTATTCTTTGGTGCCCTGCAGGAGGCAAAGAAACTGGGCCCCGGCAAAATCGTCGTTGCGATCGTCTGTGACTCGGGTGATCGCTATATCAGTAAATGCTTTAACGACGAATGGATGCGTGACATGGGATATTTTTCCCCGGATAGCCATCTTGGCACGGTCCAGCAGTTACTGGATGTCCGCAATCAGGAGGTGGCCTTTGCCAAACCTGAAGAATCCCTGCGGAACGTGATCGCAAAAATGGCAGCGACCGGCATCTCTCAGATGCCCGTGGACTCCGGCCAGGGAGATCTTCGCATGATTGAAGAACTCGACATTCTACGGGCGGTGGCCAGTAACGAACACGGCCTTGAGGACAGTGTACGAGATATCGCGCGACCGCTTGAAGGGCGAATCAGTCCCAAAGATAATCTCGGCCATGTACAGCAGATCTTTGAACAGAATAATGTCGCCGTTGTGGTGGACGAAGGTCGCGTTCTAGGGATCATCAACAAGATCGATCTGCTTGAATTCATCAACAACCACAGTCGTCAGGCAGCCTGATCTGCGCCCGGCTGTCACCAGAGCTACGGAGAAGCACATTGAAATTTGATACCAAGGTAGTCCGCGCCGGCATCAGTCCCGACCCCACCACAGGCTCGATACTGCCGCCAATCTATGAAACCGCCACCTTTGTACTGCCGGAGGTCGGGCGCGACCTGGGATTTGACTACACACGGTCGTCAAATCCCACCCGGCAGGTGCTCGAGGACAACCTCGCCGCGATAGATAGCGGTCAGTACGCCGTCAGCTTCGCGAGCGGAATGTCAGCCGTGGATTCGTGCTTTAAGCTCCTGACCGCCGGGGATCATATTGTCTGCGGTGATGATGTTTATGGCGGAGTAACGCGCCTGCTGGATAACGTCACTGTACAGCAGGGTATTGATGTCAGTTACGTTGACACCACGAACGCGGATGCCGTACGAAACGTCATCACCCCCAAGACACGAATGCTCTGGATTGAGACCCCAACCAATCCGCTGTTGAAGGTGAGCGACCTTGAAGAAATGGTCAAGATCGCGCGCGAGAACGATATCCTGCTGGGTGTGGATTCCACATTTGCGACACCAGTCTTCCTTCGGCCTCTGGAGTTCGGCGCCGATATTGTGATGCACAGCACCACCAAGTATCTTGCCGGGCACAACCAGATTATCGGCGGCGTAATCGTCACCAATCACCAGCATGTGTTCGAAAAGATGAAGTACATCCAGAAGACTATCGGCGCGGTGTCGAGCCCTTTTGACTGCTGGCTAAACCTCAGTGGCCTCAAGACGCTGCACCTGCGCATGAAGCGCCACGAAGAATCGGCCATGGCGGTTGCCGAGTTTCTGGAAGGCCATAACAAGATTGATCGCGTGCTCTATCCCGGCTTGGCCTCCCATCCACAACACGCTATTGCAAAGGCGCAAATGTCTGGCTTCAGTGGCATGATTGCTTTTGAACTGACCGGCGGTACAGAAGCCGGCAAGCGACTCATGAACAATGTTCAGTTATGCGGACTTGCAGAGAGTCTCGGCAGCGTCGAGACCATGATCACGCATCCGGCCAGCATGACGCACGTTGACGTACCGGTAGAAGACCGGCGCAAACGGGGCCTGACGGACGGGCTCGTTCGACTCTCTGTCGGTATCGAAGACGTTGACGACATAATCGGTGATCTGGAATCCGCACTGGAAACAGCCTAAAACAGCTGACGCAGCTGCATTCTGTAGCGCACTTTGGGTGCGCTACAGAATTTTTGCCGAGTAGTCGCCCGAGTAAACGACTGCTACCTCGCTCTGCGAATGGACCTCGGCATCAAGGGAGAGTACCGCCCTGCTCCGTTCTCCAAGTTCGGCTATGAACGCAGCCGCGTCTTCAGGCGCAGGCCAGCGACAGCGTGCGCTAATGATCTGTTCTGTGCAGGGCCGCGCGTAACGCACATCGCTTCTGACCACCGCGATATCCGTTTGATATCCTGCGTCCTCGCAGACCAGCGACGTCATCGCCCATCCAGACAAGGTACAAAGCGATGCCAAGGTTCCTGCAAACGCGGTCTGCTTGTCGTTGAAATTCGACGCCAGTGGCGCCTCCAGCACCAATCCCCTGTCATCAACCGGCCCCGCCTGAATGTCAAAGTGTCGCGCCATTGGGACATTTTCCCGCAGGTACCGAACCAGTCTTTCAAGCGTGCTCTGATGCATCAAGACTTCCCAATTTAAAGAAACATTCCTCACTGATCACACCCCACTCGTTAGGCGCAGTCGGTGCCGGCTGGATCAGCGTCGCCAGTTCGTAGTACACAGAACGGTTAATAAGTGCCCACAGGCCGTCACGCACTTCTATATAAGGCGCAGGCTCGCCACTAACCAGATCTTCGTCGACGTGCAGTGGGTGCGCACTGCCAGCAATCACGACATCATCGACGTTGGTCCGGAAAACCAGTCGCTGTGACTTGCCGTGGCCTGTGCGCTCTAATTCCACTGCCAGAAATGGCGCGTCTTCAACCTCGATGCGGAGTTTTTCTGTCGGGGAAACCAGGAAGAAATCCTCTCCTTCTCTTTTTAAAACCCGGGACAGCATCCGAACCAGTGATGGCCGCTCTATTGGAGAACCAAGGTAATGCCAAGCGCCGTCGCGGCTGATCCGAAGCTCCATATCCCTTTGGGTTGCGGGCTGCCAGGAATTCACGGGAGGCACTTTTTCATCCCGGGCCGCAACCGCCAGTCGCTCAAGGGGGCCCAATGTTTCGGAATCTGCCTCGATCAGGAGGGGTCTCCCTTTACGGGGCGGGGTCGGCCCGAATCATCGAGCGCGACAAAAGTGAAAATACCTTCGGTGACCTGCTCTTCGGTTCGGTCATGTCGACGACGAACCCAGGTATCAACCTTGACAGCAATTGAGGTTACCCCAACCCTGACTGTGCTGCAGTAACAGCTGACCTGATCACCGACCTGAACAGGCCGATGAAATGTCATGGCATCAACTGCAACTGTGGTGACTCGTCCGCAGGCGGCCGTAAATGCGTGGGCGCCTCCGGCCAAGTCCATCTGTGACATCAGCCACCCGCCAAAAATATCGCCATTCGGATTTGCATCAGCCGGCATGGCGATAGTACGGATTAATGGAGTTCCCTCAGGAGCGTCGCTCAAGACGATGACCCCCGCGGCAAACGACCCATCAGATAAAACTCATCATTGGGCCGCATGGCCGTGAGATTTGCCATCCGATTGGAAAGTGCGAAAAACGCGGCAATCGCACCAATATCCCAAATGTCCTCGTCGTCAAACCCGTGACTGCGCAGCGCCTCGTAATCAGATTCTTCTAGCACCGCTGAGTTCACCGCCACCTTCTCGGCGAAGGCCAGCATAGCTTTCTGTCGCTCGGTGATATCGGCTTTGCGGAAGTTGATCGCCACCTGATCCGCCACCAGTGGATCTTTGGCGTAAATTCGGAGAATAGCACCATGGGCGACAACGCAGTATGGGCAGTTGTTCTCCCCCGAAGTGGAAACCACAATCATCTCGCGCTCGGCCTTAGAAAGGCCGCCATCGCGAAGCATCAGAGCATCGTGATAATCGAAGAATGCCCGGCACTCGTTTGGGCGATGCGCCAGCGCCAGAAACACATTCGGTACAAATCCTGCTTTTTCCTGAACTGCAAGAATACGATCACGCAGATCCTCGGGTAGTTCATTCAGTTTGGGTACTGGGTATCGGCTGATAGGTTTTTCGCTCACAATACTTCCTGGATAGGGGTTTGTTCGCTATTTTACCCTTCAGTTCCCCAACGACTCATATACAGTAACCGAAGAGGTCGCCGATCGGCAGTTACTTCAACCACCCTGGTCATGCCACGACAGTTGTTGGGCTGCCAAGTCGTAGGAATGCTCTCGTTCTCGCTAAAGAGCGAGTTCAGGAGTGATTTGCATAGATTGATCGAAAACTACTGAACTGGGTGTGACTGAGTGGCCCAATTACAGGACACTCCGGCCCCGTCGCAACTTAACGGCTGCAGACGCTTGCTTTCGGCAGGTCGCCCAGCACCCCTTCCAACGCGCTCAGGAGGCGGTCGACATTTTCGGTACGGCACGAATAGCCCATCAGGCCAATGCGCCAGACCTTCCCAGCCAGGGGGCCCAACCCTGCACCGATCTCGATATCTTCTTCGTCAAGGAGTTGGGTACGTACCGCCGCTTCGTCAATGCCTTCCGGGACCTTAACAACGCTCAATTGACTGAGTCTCAGCGAGGCATCGTCGACCATCATTTCAAGACCGAGTCGCTCCAGACCCGCCACTAACTGCTCGGAAATTTGACAATGACGCGCCCAAGCATGTTCGAGGCCTTCCTGTTTCACAAGTCGAAGTGACTCAGCGAGCGCAAAGATGCTGTTAACCGGAGCAGTATGGTGATAAGAGCGTTGGCCGCTTTCAGACCAGTAACCGTCGATCAAGCCCAGATCATGGAACCAGGTACTGACCGGGGTCTGGCGCTGATTGATCTTTTTAAGCGCCCGATCACCGATCGTAATCGGGGCGATGCCGGCGACGCTGGACAGGCATTTCTGTCCCCCGGAATAAACGGCATCCAGGCCCCAGTCGTCGATATAGAGTGGGGACCCTGCAAGCGAAGTAACGGTATCTGCAACCACCAGACACCCATGGCGCCGCGCAATATCTGCGAGGACGCGTGCATCCGACAGGGCGCCAGTGGACGTCTCTGCGTGCACAAACGCTACCACTTTGGTATCTGGATTGGCGGTTAGCGCGTCTTCGAGCTTTCCGGGATCAACAGGTTGGCCCCATTCGTCATCGATCGTAATCACTTGAGCGCCCAAACGGCTCGCCATATCGGCCATTCGCTGACCAAAAACGCCGTTTTGCGCTACGACAATTTTATCTCCGGACTCCAGAAGATTAATAAAGCAGGTCTCCATGCCGGCAGAACCCGGGCCGGAGACTGGAAAGGAAAGTCTATTCGACGTCTGGAAAGCGTAACGCAGCAGATCCTTGACTTCGTCCATCAGACCCACAAAAGCCGGATCCATATGACCAATCGCCGGTTGCGCAAGTGCTTGCAACACCCGGGGATCAATCTCGGACGGGCCCGGCCCCAATAGGGTCCGGACAGGTAAGGTCCGCACCGGTAAATCAATAACGTTTTCCATGGCTAAGCCCGTAACTGAGAATTTTGCATGGGCGAAGGATACGGCGAGTCGGCTTAACGAATGAATACGATTATTGATTCGAGTTATCAGGAAAGACTTATACCATTAGGCGATTACGGGATTTCGCCTTATCCCAAATCCCAACAGCTGAGTCTGACTTAGGGGCGCTCGACCTGAAGGTAAAGAAGTTCTGTCGCGAGGGTTGCTCCAGCGAGTGCGGTAATCTCAGCGTGGTCAAAGGCCGGTGCCACTTCCACGATATCCATGCCCACGATATCGAGGCCTTTTAGACCACGAAGAATTTGCAACGCCGCATTACTGGACAGGCCTCCCGCCACCGGTGTCCCAGTCCCGGGCGCAAACGCTGGATCCAGACAGTCGATGTCAAAGGTCAGATAAGCCTTGCGGCCTGCCACACGCTCAACTATTCGGTCACTCACCGCCTTACAACCACTGGTATGTACCTCGTCAGCATCCAACACCAAAAACTCGTGATTCGAAGCGTCGTACTCGGTTCGAATCCCTATCTGTACTGAAGCCGAAGGGTCAATCAGACCCTCCCGGGGTGCCCGGTAGAACATCGTGCCATGATCAAACTCACCCCCGTTCTGGTAAGTATCAGTATGAGCATCAAAATGAATGAGTGCCAACTCCCCATGCACTTCGTGGTGCGCTCTCAGCAATGGCAGGCTAATGAAGTGATCTCCGCCAAAACTCATGAGCGCTTTTCCCGAATGGATAATCTCCAGAGCACGATCATGCAAAGTCTGTGAGAAGGCGGCACTGTCTCCAGGTGGATAAATCAGGTCCCCGCAATCGACCATTTTGAGGTGATCGCCCAGGGCATACCGCCAGGGCCAGCGAGCCTCTTCCCAACGCAGGTTACCGGAAGCTTGTCGGATCGCGGTCGGTCCGCTGCGGGTACCGGCGCGGCCGGTGGTCCCGAGATCATAGGGAACCCCGAGTACCACGACATCTGCTTCGCCGCCTGTCGCATCTGAACTGAGGGGCGCGCCAAGAAATCCAAAAAGATTGGAATACAAAGACACATCGTCCTGAATATCAATATCAGTCAAGAAATTACCTATATGGCATCGCGCTAAGGACGCTAAAGAAGCGCTAGCCCTATCTTATAACAGCAGTTCCGTCTCTTTGGTATCAGGTGCGCCTGCCCTGCAACCGGCTTACTCAATCGGCCTTTGATCATCGATTACTTTACCATCGTTAGGCAACTGGCCAGTTTCCACGAGTTCGACTTCACCGCGCAGTTTACAAACCTCCCGGATACTTTCTGCTACCGCTCGGGTGAAATCATCGCCGAGCCCTGACGCCGCCGTGACTTCACAGAGCATCTTCATCACATCTGTATTTTCAACGCGGCTGATCTCCAGGCGGACCCGGCGAATCTCGTCATGGCGTGCGACAACCGCTGCCACCTGAGAGGGATGCACAAACATGCCCCGAACCTTGGTGGTCTGGTCTGCTCTGCCCATCCATCCCTTTATACGGGGACTGGTTCTGCCGCACGGGCTGATACCCTCCATGGCCGCCGAGAGATCCCCCGTGGCAAAACGGATAAGCGGATAGCCAGGTTTAAGTGGCGTCACCAACACTTCGCCGACCTCCCCCGGGTCAACGGGGTCCCCGGTCCCGGGACGGACAATTTCCAGAAGGATTTCTTCATCCAGAAGGAGTCCTTCCCGGCTTTGTGATTCATAACCGATCAGGCCGACGTCCGCAGTCGCATATCCCTGCAGCACATCGACACCACTGTCGGAAAGTTCGGCCCGCAAAGGCCCGGGCAATGCTTCGCCAGACACCAAACCCAGCTTCAGACTGGAGACATCCGCCTTCATCTCTTTTGCTTTATCCAGAAGAATCTTTAGAAAAGACGGGGTCCCCACATAAAAGTGCGGCCGAAGATGCGCCATGGCCTGCACCTGAAGTTCTGTCTGCCCGACCCCTGCCGGAAAGACCGTACAACCTAGGGCATGCGCGCCACTTTCCAGCATAAAACCCGCTGGCGTGAAGTGATATGAAAAAGTGTTGTAGACAAGATCCCCTTCACGACAACCCGCTGCGTGCAACGCGCGTGCCAAACGCCAGAAATTCTCTGAATCTGCCTGTGGCTCAAAAATAGCACCCGGCGACGCAAAAACCCGGGGCAGTCTCCTGCCTTTGAGGTCCGTGTACCCGCCTAGCGGCGGAGCCTTAGCCTGGGCCTCGCCCATTTCTGACTTTCGGGTGACCGGCAGACGGGCAAGCAGGGAGCGGTCTTTGACCTCTTCGGGGTCGACCGTATACAAAAGATCCGCATAGGCGGGAATGTTGGCCTTGGCGTAGCGCAGTTGCTCACGAAGCTGTTCAAACTGTTGTGCTTCGCGTACCTGG
>JABJIU010000191.1 GCA_018661145.1 Pseudomonadota bacterium
GAGAGTCGATTTGTCCGAGTACGATTACATCATTATTGGTGCAGGGTCTGCCGGCTGCGTGCTTGCCAACCGCCTCAGCGAAGTCTCCCAGAATCAGGTGCTGATCCTCGAAGCGGGTCCGATGGATCACAAACCGATGATTCATATCCCAGCAGGGGTGTACCACGCCTACAAAGACCCCAGCATCAACTGGAACTACACCAGTGAACCGGAGCCCGAATGCGACGATCGCAGGATCGACTTGCCCCGTGGCAAGGTGATCGGCGGTTCATCTTCGATCAACTCGATGGTTTACATGCGCGGGCACCCTATGGACTACGACCGGTGGGCAGATTCCTTCGGTCTCGACGATTGGCGGTTCGAGAGATGCCTGCCCTACTTCAAGCGCTGCGAGTCCTCAGACCGGGGAGAGAGCGTATGGCGTGGGGGCAGCGGCCCGCTTGGAGTAACCCGGGGTACGTTGCAGAACCCTCTCTTTGATGCGCTCTATGAAGCGGGAGAACAATCCGGTCAGGGTACCTCTGATGATCTGAATGGCTACAAACCCGAGGGCATCGCGCGCCTTGACAGTACGACCCGCTACGGACGCCGCTGCAGTGCTGCCGTTGCGCACCTAAAGCCCGCACTCAGGCGGCCGAATCTAACTCTGCAGACGCGAGCACTTTCCCGAAAACTGATTATTGAAAACGGCCGGGCGACCGGCGTTGAATATGAAGTCAATGGTCAAGTCACCCAGGCCTTCGCTGCGAAAGAAGTCATTGTCAGTTGCGGCGCTATAAAGAGCCCGCAACTGCTCATGCTCTCTGGGATCGGCTCTGCCGATGCCTTGAAGACCTTGGATATCACACCACAAGTCAATTTGCCCGGCGTAGGCCAGAATCTGCAGGATCACCTCAGTATCGACAGTGCCTTTTACTGCAAGAAACCGGTCACCCTGCATACCCTCACGCAGCCGCTCAAAAAACTCAGCATAGGTCTTCAATGGCTCGCCACCCGGTCCGGCGTTGGCGCCTCGCACATCTGGGAGATGGGGGGATTCGTCTTTGGCAACGATCAGGTAACACACCCGAATCTTCAGTACCACTTCACGCCGGTCTACAGCGAGTGGCAGGACAGGAAAATCCGCCTTGAACAAGGCTATGTACTGACCTGCGACCATCTGCGTCCCAAAAGCCGGGGCGAGATAAAGCTTCGGTCAGCCGACCCGACTGATCGACCTGCTTCACACTTTAACTATTTAAGTCACCCTGACGACACAAAAGAAATGATCGAGGGACTGAACGTCATGCAGGACCTACTGACTCAGCCCGCCTTTGACGAATTCCGCGGCGAGCGGATCTGCCCCGCACCGCAGTTGCAGTCGGACAGTGAACTCGAAGCCTGGGTACGGGCATACAGTTCGACCGATTACCATCCCAGCGGAACCTGCCGCATGGGTCAGGATGACCTTGCTGTGGTGGATGAAGAACTAAGGGTACGCGGCGTAGATCAACTACGGGTGGTAGACGCCTCCGTGATGCCGGACATTGTCAGCGGCAACCTCAACGCACCTACGCAGATGATCGGAGAACGGGCCGCCGACTATATCCTTGGTAACCCGCAACTCCCACCGGAAAAGGCAAGGTTTCACTTTCTGGAGTCGTAATCTACCGACCCATCGTTTGCGCACTTGCGCGCCGGGCCAGACGTTTTCCATCCAACCAGACTACAAACCCTCCGGCGGCAATCAGGACAATTCCCAAGAGCGCTATAGTGTTGGGAAACTCATTGAACACTAGATAACCCCACAACAGTACCAGTGGCAAATTGCTGTACTCAAACGGCGCAAGAAGGGAAGCCTGGGCGCTACGATAAGCCGCCGAAATTGACAGAGCCGTAATCGCCGACAATACCCCAATCGCGGCCAAATAAATCATGTCAGACGATGCAGGCCAGCGCCAGGCGCGCAATATAAACTCAATCCCTGGGTCTGTATGCCCGGCAAACTGTCCACCCCCAACGACGAGCCCCATCAGCACACTCACCAGAAGAAAAGCGCCCTGCGCTGTGACTGCCAGCAGTGGCGCACTTTCAGTGTTACCGATATGACGCGTCACCGTAGCAAAGCCGGCATAACAAAAGGCGGCCGCAAGCGGCCAGAGATATGCCAACTCGATGCGCGCACTGAAGGGTTGCACCACCAGGATCATACCCGTCAATCCGACTAACACCGCCAGCCACCGGAATGGGCCAAACTGCTCACCGAGAAAATACCAGGAGAACACGGTGATGATTACGGGAGCAAAAAACACCAAAGCAGAAGCCTGGGCCAACGGTAAACTGGCAAGGCCTGTAAAAAATGTCATGTTGGCAATGACCAGCAACAGTCCACGCAAAATATGCGCGCCGGGTCGGCGGGTATGCAAAGCCATGGTCCCATGCCGAAACAGCACCGGCAGCAAGATCACCAGACTGATGACAGCACGGATGAAAACCAGCTGGTGCAACGCATAGCCGCCGCTCAGCATTTTGATCATGGTATCCATGATCGAGATGC
>JABJIU010000255.1 GCA_018661145.1 Pseudomonadota bacterium
AAGCTCCGACTTTCTAGAGGCCTACTCCCGAAGGGCGTAAATTTCGGTTACGCCAGCATTAGCTCTTTCTTTACCGCGCTGGAACATGGACGGGTTCGATTCATTGGTAAGCCGTCCGATCATTATCGCCGGCGCGATTGCCGGGGCATTGATCGCAACGCTTGGACCCGTGGTCCTTAAGAAGACTGGTGTGCAAAGCGCACGTGTGCTTTCGATAGTCGTCCGGCTGGGGCATACAATATCCTGGGTCAGTGTGGGGTTGTTCATCGCTGCTGGGTTTCTTTCAAATTATTGATTAGATGCTGGATACGTCGGGTTAGACTTTATCGACAGAGGTTTCCAGTCGGTGGAAAACGTGCTCGAGATCACAAATCTCTCCAAGTCCTTTCATCACGTTCAGGCAGTCAGTCAGCTTTCTTTAAGACTTGAGCCGGATTCGGTGGTCGGATTCCTGGGTCCGAACGGAGCCGGAAAGACTACGACTATGCGCATGGTCTGCGGGTATCTGATCCCGGATCAGGGAAGCGTTCGGATTTCCGGCTACGACGTGATGACACAACGGCGTGAGGCACAAATGAGACTGGGATATCTTCCAGAAGCTCCTAGCGGCTTTGGTCGGTTGACGGTTAATGAATTTCTCACCTTCTGCGGCCAGGCTAGAGGTCTTTCAAGACAAGTCCTACGGCTCGCGATTGATCGGACTTGCCAGCGTGTCAATCTGGGTGAAGTTTTGGGCCGACCTCTGGCAGAGCTTTCAAAGGGATGGCGACAAAGAGCCTGGCTTGCTCAGGCGATTCTGCATGAGCCCGAAGTGTTGGTGCTTGATGAGCCGACGGATGGGCTCGATCCAAACCAGAAGGAGTTGGTCAGGGCGCTTGTTCGGGAGATGACACCAGGACGAACTATTGTCTTGTCAACACACATTCTGGAGGAGGCTGAGGAACTCTGTGATCGTGTTGTGGTGATTGATCGGGGGAGCATAGTAGAGGACGCAAAGATCGATCGTCTTGTTGATCCGGCGGGTCGCCTTGCCACCCGATTTCGAGAGCTGACGCTGGGCGTCTGAAGAAACGCAATGCAAAAAGACATGCCGGTGCAAAGCGCAAATCTATTTGTTGGGTTGGGTGCTGTCCTGCGCCATGAATTGCGCATGCTGTTTTTCGCACCGCTCACTTATCTCTTTCAAGCAGCATTTCTTTTGGCGCTGACGGCCTTTGTGTTCCTGGTTGCGAACTTTTACGGCTCAGATGAAGCGACACCGCGGTTGCTCCTTAGCTTCCTTCCTTGGGTCTCTCTGGTACTGGTTCCGGCATTGTCAATGGCAGCCTGGACCGACAGTCATGCGAGTCGTGAACTCGAGCTAATGTACTCGCTGCCGGTCAGTCCGGCCGCGGTGGTCATGGGCAAGTTCGTGGCAGGATATCTACTACTACTGCTCACGCTGTTGATGACACTGCCCTTTGCATTCAGCGTCTCATATCTTGGTGACCCGGACATGGGTGTGATGCTGGCCGGTTATCTTGCTGGAGCATTATTGCTGGGGATCTGTTTTGCAGTAACGCTCTTTGCAGGAACCTTTGTCCGCGAACCCGTGGGCGCTTTTGTTGCTGGGATAGGGGTGCTCTTTGTGCTGATGCTGTGCGGTTGGGATGTATTTGGCAGGTTCGTGAGTGACCTGTTGCCGCAGTGGGCCTGGGAATCGCTGGTGGTCTACAGCCCTCTGAACTGGACCCAGGTGATCGGAGGAGGTCTGATCCCGGCCCAGGCAGGCGCCTATTTTGCAATAACGATCGGTGGCGCTCTACTCATGACGCATTGGGTGATTCAGGAACGTCGCCGCGGCGGTCTCAGGGGGTTGCTAAAAGCGAACCGAGTTGCGGCGCTGGCTGTCGTCTCGCTGTTATGGGTTGTCGGCATTCCACTGGCAGAGCGGATACCGGGACAGATTGACCTCACCGAAGAGCAGGAGTTCACCCTGCATGAGGGAACGCGTCAGGTACTCAAGCGCCTTCCCAAAGATACGTTATTGACGCTCTATTGGAGCGCTTCAGAGGAGACGGTGCCGGCATCGATCAAGTCACACGCCCGACGGGCGCAAAGTATGATCCGGTCGATGGCGAAGGTGTCAGGGTTGGACTGGGTTGTCATAGATCCCCAGCCTGACTCGGAATCGGAGCTTCGGGCGCTTTCCCAGAGAATCCACAAGATCCCGATGTCATCAGGCGATCATTTTTTCCTCGGCCTGACGGTGGAGCAAAGCGGCCGGACTGGACGCATTCCCTACCTCGATATCCGCCGTGAAAGCCTGCTGGAATACGATCTGGTCCAGGCGCTGAATGGACTCAGTCGCCAATCAACGCCAAAGGTCGCCATCCTGAGCCCCTTGCTCCCATCATCCGCAGCAATGGCGGAGCGTGACGGACTGTCTTTTATGGCCGAATTGAAGCGCGCTTACGATTTGGCGGTGGTGCCATTTTTTAAGACCACCTTACCACCGGAGATTGATGTCCTTATCTTGATGGGGGCCGATATCCTGCATGAGGATATGTTGTACAGCATCGATCAGTTTGTGATGGCCGGTGGGAGTCTGATGGTCATGATAGACCCTTACAGTCGGGTGAAGAAAGCCAACAATGTCACCAATCCGAGCCCATCCGAGGAAGTGAACGACATATCCGATCTGCTTTCTCGCTACGGCATTGTTTATGAGGGCGAATCGGTTGTCGGCGACGTACAACTTGCGTCCATTGTCAGTGACGGGGACCAAGGTCGGCTGAACTACCCATACTGGATGAGGATTGCCTCTTCGGGCCTGTCTGCGCATCATGCAACCACAGCTAACCTGAATGAGGTGCTGCTTGTTGAGCCCGGTGCCTTTCGTCTTGAGGGCAAGGCAGTTGCGCTCATCACCACAACCGGGAACGCAGGCACATCTTTGCGAGCCGACTTTGACCGGCTCACGCCTCGAGATTTGGCGATGTCCTTTAATGGGCAATCTCAGCAGAAGACCCTTGCGGCCGCTATCCAGGGGTCACTCAAGAGCGCATTTGAATCGGTTCCTGCATCATCTGATGCAAGCGTCCACCGATCCGAATCCACTGGTATGCCACTGGTTTTTGCCATTGCGGATGTGGACTGGTTGTTCGATCCCTTTTCGCTTCAGAAGACTACTCTCGGTCAGGATACGGTAGTCAGGCCTCTGAATGACAACCTGGCGCTTATGCTGAACATGCTCGAGTTCGCGACAGGGGATGAACAGCTGCTCGCCATTCGTTCCCGTGGACAACTGCATCGCCCTTTCTCTCGGGTCGCAGATCTATTCCAGGCAGCGCAAGCAAAGTCACAGGAGCGTGAAGCGACCCTGGCGCAAAAGGTGGGGGAACTCGAACAACAGATTGCCGCTGCTACGCAGGGAGTGCCGAACGTGAGTTATGAGGAACTGCCGGAAACCGTCACTGCCAAACTCAAGGAGTTTGAGGGTGCGTTGCTCGCTTCCCGGCGCGAACTCCGTGCCGTCAGGCACAGCATCCGTGCCGAAGTGGATCGTCTCGGCAAGCGGCTCACTCTCTTGAATTTACTTGCCGGACCGGTTCAGGTTGGTTTGCTTGCTATTGGCGTTTTCTTCTATCGCAGACGGCAAACGGCACGCCTAAGCGGTGCTGATCACGTTGTCAGTTCCGGATAACTAAAGATGATCTCAGGCAACCTGTTTTTGACCGGCCACCTCTTGCTGAGCGTAGTCACCAAAGGTGGCTCTGATTTCATCACTGGCATCTGAAAGCAGGTCTGCCATGGCTTGAGCCATGGGAAGTGGTGGAACCACTTTCTCCCAGATCAGTCCGACCGGCTTGCTGATGACAGGGCCGGTGAGTTCGAGTTCCCGGGTGCCCGGAAAGGCGTCGTTGGTCCGGCTGAAGCCGTTGGGCACGATAGTGGCAAGGTCGCCCTGCATCACATGAAAAGCGAGCTGGAAAATTGAGTTGCATTCCAGTTTTGGGCTCGGATTACAGCCAACACTCTCGAAGGCTTCGTCCATAACTTCCCGCTCTCTCATGGTCGGGGACAAGAGGCCCAATCGAAGTTCTGCAGCTTGCGCCCAGTTGATGCTTTTCTGCTTTTGCGGGAGCATACCTTCGGGAATCATTAG
>JABJIU010000193.1 GCA_018661145.1 Pseudomonadota bacterium
AATCCTGGCTGGTGGGAGACCGCTGGAAGGATATCGATGCTGGCAATGCAGCGGGATGCCGGACCGTCTTCGTCGACTATGGATATGAGGAAAAATTGCGATCGGTGCCCACCTATATCGTTGGAACTATCCACGAAGTTGCGGACCTCATATCCTTCACTTAACCTGTTCTAGAATTGACCTATGAGCGATATCGATAATCTGCGGGTGAAGTTGTTTGCTGATGGGGCGGATCGGGCAGGTATGCTTGAGATGTATCAGAAACCCTATATCCAGGGTTTCACCACCAACCCGACGCTTATGAAAAAAGCGGGTATCGTAGGCTATGAGGATTTCGCCCACGAGATCCTTAAAGAGATTCCCGATCGGCCAATTTCTTTCGAGGTCTTCGCTGATGACTTTGACGAGATGGAGCGCCAGGCGCTGAAGATCCACGCCTGGGGAGAGAACGTCTATGTGAAGATTCCCGTCAGCAATACCCGCCGGGAAATGTCCTACGCATTAATTGAAAGATTGTCAGGCGCGGGCGTGCACCTCAATATTACGGCCATACTGACCCTTGACCAGGTGAGCAAGGTAGCAGCAGCTGTTCGGAGTGGCCCTGCGTCAGTTGTGTCGGTCTTTGCTGGAAGGATCGCAGATACGGGTTTGGATCCGGTTCCAGTGATGAGCGAGGCGCTCGAAATCCTCGATTTCGCGCCGCAAGCAGAACTGCTCTGGGCCAGCCCCCGCGAGGTACTCAATATCTACCAGGCAGATGCTATTGGTTGCCACATCATAACGGCAACCAATGACATCCTTCGAAAGTTGTCCCTATCGAGCAAAGATCTGGCCGAGTACTCGCTGGAAACCGTCCAGATGTTCCACGACGACGCCAATCGGGCGGGCTATACACTCTAATAACTAGGGCCACACTCTACCGGAGATATCGTCGAAATTCTCGGATGTGGTATGCGTGTCATTACGCTTGGGAATTTCGTAGCAGAACGAGAGATCGGCCCGCCACGGCGGCCAGCACCAGAATGCCTCCGGCCAGGGCTAGGGCCGATGGTTTTTCTCCAAATCCTATCCAGACCCACATCGGACCGAGGGTAAATTCAATCAGGGTGATCAGCATTATTTCGGCGCCGGGCACATGGCGTGAGCCATGAATAAAAAGAAAGTGGACGACGGTGACGATACCCCCGCCCCACATCAGACATAGAAGTCCGTCGTGCACGGTCAAGCGGTAATCGAAGCCGGCACCGGCGAGACCAACTAGCGCACCGATCGCCCCCCCGATGATGCTGCTAGGCAGCATGTTCCGGTCCTTGCCTAACCGCAGAAAAATAACGAACATTGAGAAAAAGAGGGCGCACAGCAGAGCGAGCCCATTGCCAAGGGATGAACCTGCGCCAAGGCCATCGGCAAGCATGATGGCGATGCCGATCATGGCGACAACAATTGCAATGAGGGTAGCGCCAGAGAGTCGTTCCCCAAGAAAAATCCGGGCAAGAACCGCGGTAATGAGCGGACAGGCGCCGAGGATGAACATCGCATTGGCTACAGTGGTGTGGGTCATGGCCAGAATGACTGTGGGGTTGGCCAGCCCAAGACAGATACCGGCGGCGAGACCCACCCATCCTGCCTCCAGAAAAAGTCGCGGAAGTTGTGCTCGATACCGAATAAGAAGGACAAGCAGGATCGCAGGTGTAAAAAATGCCTGTCGACCGAAAATCACCTGCCATTCGTTGGCGGATTCAATACTTCGAAACAGGAACCCGTTGACAGAGATCAGAAGACTGCTCGCGGCGATCAGCCACACGGCATAGCGCTCGGAAACACTCCGTGGTGCAACCTCCATCGGGCTCACGTCTGATTGCCTCTGTTTGTGTAAATGGTATACACAGATAAGCAGACGAGGGTTGCGAGGATAATGCTCCCGCCGACCAGCGTCTCCCGGCTAGGTACTTCTCCCAACACAACCCACACCCAAAGTGGCGCAAGTAATGCTTCAAGGCGCAGGATCAGGCTGACCTCGGGTGCGGGGAGATATCGAGGACTGAGTCCGATCATGGTCAGACTGGCAGGCAGGACCAGAAGCCCCAGCACCAGCATGAGGATAAGAGAGGTACCGCTCACTGCCGCCGGTGTTGCCAAAGGAAGCGCGACCAGACAAACGAGGGCACTGCTCCAGGCGAGCGCCGGGACCATACTGATCTCACGGTGCTTGTGCATCAACACCAAGCTGATGGCAACACAGATACTTGTCAGTAGGGCGGCCAAGTCTCCGATCACACCTCCGCTCTGCAGGCTGCCATAAAAAACGATAGTAAGGCCTGAGAAAAGAGTCACTGCAGCGAACCAGGTTCCGCTGGAAATGGGTTCGCGAAAAAGGAAATGGCTCAGGATCGCAGCGAACAGCGGTGACATGCTCATGATGACCAATGTATTGGCGACTGCCGTATTCTTGATGGAGAAAATGAACGCAATGTTTGCGATGGCGAAGCTGACCGCCACCAAGACTGTGTGCCGGTTTATGTGCAGCAACTGGCGTTGGCAGTTTTGACGCCCCTCTAACAGCAGGATTACGATGGCGAGGCCGATGGCTGAAAGGCCGCCACGCCAGAAGGCAAGTGTCCAGAGGTCCGCCCCAATCAGTCTTAATAACAGACTGTCAGGGCTTAGGAGGATAATTCCGAAAAGACATAGAAATACGCCTTTCAGTTGGTGTGATGTGATTCTCATTACAGTGATTATTGTTGGGCGTTGTCCAGCCCTTCCGATGCTGGCGCTGGTCCGAAGGTATCACCTCCACCTGCGAGAAACTGCTCTTCATCGTCCGTAGCGGATCTTTTCAGGATCGTATTTCGATGAGGGAAGCGCCCAAAGCGCTCAATAATCCCATGATGCCGGCGAGCATAGTCCAGAGCGTTCTCGATAAACGGCCGATAAGGCGCCGCGCACTGTACGGCGAGATTTTCATAGAGTTGTACCGAGCGAGACTGATCCGACAACTTTTCCGAGTGCTCGAGCGGTAGAAAGACAAATGCCTGCT
>JABJIU010000194.1 GCA_018661145.1 Pseudomonadota bacterium
CCCCACCGCAGTACCCGGTCGAGTGCGCGGGTTCGCTGGTTGAGTTGTTCGCGCGACTCGGAGCGCAGCATCTGGACAATAAGTTCGTCTACGACTGGATCGCGCACACCCGCGAGATTGCGGCTGCCCGCCGAGTCCGCAGCGGCTTGGCTCCAGTATTCGTACTGTTCGTTGCCGGGTGTTTGGCTCTGACCCCAGACCCAAACTATCATGTCAAAGTCTAATTGGCGAAAGCGGTTTATATACTGGTTTTCATCCACCAGACGTACCTTGGCCTGGATTCCCAGCCGTTTCAGATTCCGGACGTAAGGCAGCACGATGCGCTCAAATGCCGGACTCACCAGTAGAACTTCAAAGCGGAAAGGCTCACCCGTTGCGGCGTTTACGAGACGCAGATTCTGAACCACCCAGCCCGCGTCTTTGAGCAGTGTTTTGGCGCGGCGCAGGTTATCGCGCGGCCAGCCGTTGCCACCTGTGACGGGCGGCGTATAGACCTCACCGAAAACTGCATCCGGCACTTTTCCACGAAACGGCTCCAGGACCGTGAGTTCCTCACCCTGGGGCTTACCGCGGGCGGCAAGGTCTGAATTAGAGAAATAACTGGTGGTCCGAGTGTACTGGCCATTAAAGAGGTTGCGGTTGGTCCACTCAAAATCAAAGGCGAGCGCAACCGCTTCGCGCACCCGCCGGTCAGAAAATTGCTCACGGCGGGAATTCATGACAAAGGCCTGCATACCGGTAGGCATCCGGTGTTCGACCAGTTCCTTTTTCAGCCAGCCTTTCTCCACCACGGCGACGTTGTAATCTTCTGCCCAGGCTTTCGCCTGATTCTCTAACCGAAAATCAATGTTACCGGCCTTGAGTGCCAGGCGGATCGGGGTTGCGTCGCGAAAAAAAACAGTCCGGATGTCGCCAAAGTTGTTAAGCCCCTGGCGTACTGCAAGATCCTTGCCCCAGTAGTTGTCGACCCGCTGGCGTACCGTGAACCGGCCCGCCTCGAAATCGGTGATCTGGTAAGGCCCGCTGCCGAGCGGCGGATCCAAAGTCGTGGAACCAAAATCCCGGGTGGCCCAGTAGTGTTTGGGTAGGATTGGCAGTTGGCCCACAATCAGTGGCAGTTCGCGGTTGTTGGATTCGCTGAAAGTAAAACGTACCCGTGTGGCATCCAGTGCTTCCACCGAATCGACCGCGCCATAATAGAAGCGGTACTGCGGCTTACCCTGGCTGACGAGCGTTTCAAAGGACCAGACTACATCCTCGGCCGTAATCTGCTTACCATCGTGCCACTGCGCCTGGGGACGAATATGAAAGATGACCCAGGCCCGGTCACGCGGCCACTCAATGGTTTCGGCAATCAGGCCGTAGCCGGTAAAGGGCTCGTCGGCGCTGGTGATGAGGAGCGTTTCTACTGCGCCGGTACCGACCGCGTTACCCTTGGGGATGAACGGGTGAAAACTGTCAAAACTGCCTTGGGCCGCAAGCCGTAGACTTCCGCCTTTGGGCGCATCGGGATTGACGTAATCAAAATGAGGAAAGCCGGCGGGATAACGGGGCGTCTCCGAGTCGAACATGGAGATAGCATGCGCGCGCAGAACATCTGTCGCCAGCGCTGCGAGCGGGCTCATGACGAGCCATATAAAAAGAAGCCAGCGCATGATGTCGTCATTATATCTGCCGGAATCGTTTGCCCGACTGAGACTTGATTCGATGGCTTTAAAAAATCTGTCGACCCGGCACTTGGGAAAAGCGCCAGATATCACCCGGACTTTTGGAAGGTCTGTGTTGCGTTGGTACCGAATGCACGGCCGCCACGACCTGCCTTGGCAGGTCAAAAGCGATCCTTACCGGGTGTGGGTCTCAGAAATTATGCTGCAGCAGACCCAGGTTGCCACCGTGATTCCGTTTTACGAGCGTTTTGTCCGGCGCTTTCCAGATGTCGGCAGTCTCGCTCGTGCGAAGATCGATACGGTGTTGGGTTATTGGACCGGGCTCGGCTACTACGCGCGAGCCCGGAACTTGCATTGCGCGGCACAAATCATCCTGCATGAGCATGGCGGGGTATTTCCAGACCAGCTGGAAAGCGTCATGGCATTGCCGGGGATTGGCCGATCAACTGCAGGCGCTATATTGAGCTTATCCAGGGACCAACGCCACCCGATTCTTGATGGCAATGTCCGGCGGGTCCTGGCACGGTATTTCGCAGTTTCAGGAGATCTTTCCCGCCGGGAAGTCGAGGTGGAATTGTGGCAGCACGCTGAAGCCGTCCTGCCCAAAAGTGCGGCACTGGCCGCGCCGTTCAATCAGGCGATGATGGATCTTGGCGCACTGTTATGTAAGCGCACTCGGCCACAATGTGTCGTGTGCCCTTTGGCCCATGGCTGTCGGGCGCATGCACTCGACACCCCGGAAGCGTTCCCCCGTCGTGGCCAGAAACGGGCCAGGCCGACTCGCGAGGTCACTGTGCTGATTCTGATCGACCCACAGGGCCGTGTGTTGCTTGAGCGTCGGCCTGCCATAGGTATCTGGGGCGGCCTGTGGAGTTTCCCGGAATGTCCGACCGGACAGGCCCCCACGCTTTGGTGTCAGCAGACCCTAAAAATCCGGGGGATAAAATCCCCGGGATTACCCGTCATTCATCATGGCTTCACGCATTTTGTCCTTAAAATCCATCCACAGCCGGTGCGCGTGACTGCTGCGGCGGGCGCTAAAATAGAGGGCCGGGGCCGGGTGTGGGTTTATCCCGGTGCGCCCGGAAGACGCGGACTCGCCGCGCCGGTAAAGAAACTCCTGGAACAACTGGATAAGGGATATGAGTGAGAAGATTCAATGTGTGGTGCTCAATCGTCTGGCCGAGCCGCTGGCTACAGCGCCCTGGCCTGGGGCACTGGGTCAGCGCATCCTGGGTGAGGTCTCGCATGAAGGTTGGCAACAGTGGCTGTCGCGCCAGACCATGCTGATGAATGAACAACGGCTGAGCCCGATTAACCCGGAACACCGGGTGTATCTTGAGGCGCAGATGACGGCATTTCTCTTTGGCGATGGCGGAGATGAGCCCGAGGGCTGGGTAGCGCCGGAAGAGGGGTGAAGAATAGGGCAAGGACGGCAAAGTTGCTATACTCAGGCGCTTTGCTGACGCCCTCCCCAACTTACTGCCCCAGCTGATCTAAAGACAACGCCACTCGACTGCGCCGGTACGGTTTGGGGGTCGGGCATCATCCGAACCCGCAATCGTGCTGTGCCGTCAAAAATGGCGTCCCGAAGGGACTGCATACCCTTAGGGCGTTCATCAACACAATAATCTGTGGCACCGTGATCGAACCTTTAGATCAAATTGTTAGTTGATAGGATGATGACAAAGGAGTCACCATGACCGATGCCAAAGCCCATAGTGCTTATGGCCTTGAAAACCATGGCCTTCGCAAGCCGAAAGCCGTCCACTGGAACCTAACCCAAGCCGTGCTCATCGAGCACGCTATCCGCAAAGGCGAGGGCTCGCTGACCCGTTTTGGGCCGCTGGTGGTTAACACCGGCCAGCACACCGGCCGTTCAGCCAACGACAAGTTTGTGGTGCGGGACGAGAGCACCGAAAACGAGATCTGGTGGGGCAAAGTCAACGTGCCCTACAGCCCCGAGCACTTTGATGCGCTTTTTGCCCGGATGGCGGATTACCTCGAAGACAGGGAATGGTATGTTCAGGACTGTTTCGCTGGAGCTGATCCCGATCGGCGTCTGCCCGTCCGTATTATTAACGAACTTGCCTGGCACAGCGCCTTTGCCCGCAACATGTTTATCGTTGGAACCGACGAGGAGCAGGCCAGCCATGAACCTGGCTTCACCGTGATCAACGCGCCGGGTTTTGCTGCGGATCCACAAGCTGACGGTACCCATTCACCCACTTTCATTGTTGTCAATTTTTCCCGGAAGCTCGTCATCATCGGTGGCACCAGTTATGCCGGTGAGACCAAGAAGTCCATCTTCAGCGTCATGAACTATTTGCTGCCTCGCCAGGGCGTGTTGTCGATGCACGCCTCGGCCAATATTGGCGATGATGGCAGCACTGCGGTTTTCTTCGGTCTGTCTGGCACAGGCAAGACAACGCTTTCGGCGGACGCATCGCGGACCCTGATTGGTGACGACGAGCATGGCTGGAGTGAAAACGGTATTTTTAACTTCGAGGGGGGCTGTTATGCCAAGGTGATTAAACTTTCCGCGGAACAGGAGCCTGAAATTTTCCAGACGACGCGCACCTTCGGCACCATTCTGGAGAATGTGGTCCTGGACGAGTCGGCCCGTACGATCGATCTTGATGACGGGTCGCTGACGGAAAATACCCGAGCGTCCTACCCGATTTCCCAGATCCCTAACGCCTCCATGACCGGTCAGGGCGGTCAGCCAAAGAATATAGTCTTTCTCACCTGTGACGCCTTCGGTGTTTTGCCGCCGGTAGCGAAACTGTCGCCGGCACAGGCTATGTATCATTTTATTAACGGCTATACCGCGAAAGTCGCCGGCACAGAAAAAGGGGTCACCGAACCCTCGCCGACCTTTAGTCCGTGTTTTGGAGGCCCTTTTCTGCCCCTGCATCCGCGCCAGTATGCGGAACTTCTTGGCAAAAATATTGAAACCCACGCTGTCAAGGTTTGGTTCATCAATACCGGCTGGACCGGGGGTGCATACGGGACGGGCGAGCGCATGGCGATCAATCACACCCGAGCGATCGTGAATGCCGCACTCGATGGCCAACTCGATGAGGTGGCTACTGTGACGGATCCGTTTTTTGGTCTTGAGGTTCCCATCGAATGTCCCGGGGTTCCGTCCGAGGTTCTCAATCCGCGAAACACATGGGCGGACGCGGACGCGTACGATGCCCAAGCTAGAAAGCTTGCCGGACTTTTTCAGGAGAACTTTGCTAAGTACGCGGATGATGTGCCGGATGCTGTGAAGGCCGCCGGGCCGCCAGCGGCCTGAGCGCCCATGACGGCTGGTGTGGGTAGGGCAATCCTTGCAGCGCGGTAAGCTGCCCATGCGGCGGGCACTTCTGTGAGTCAACTACTTCCGGTATCTATGGCCGAACGCTTATGGGCGCGCGACGTCACGCTCTGGCCGGGCGAGGAAATAGCTCAGACGGCAATCCATGATCGTCTAGGCTGGCTGGACAGCCCGCGTTGGCTCGTTGACCACCAGGCATCGCTGACTGACTGGGCGAGCTATATCCGCGGTCGCGGTTTCAGTCAGGTGGTACTGATTGGTATGGGCGGCTCTAGTCTTGCCGCCGAGGTGTTGGCGGAGATTTTTGGCCCGTCTGGGGATGGATTGTCGCTGACTATCCTCGACAACACCCACCCTGATGCGATCACGGAAGCGCTGGAAAACAGGGCATGGTCACGGATTCTCTTTATTTTCTCGTCCAAGTCTGGGACCACCATTGAGGTTCAGACGTTGTGCGCCTGGGTGCTCGATAATCTGGAAGAGCAGGGAGTGGCCGAACCCGGTTCACAGTGCATCGCGATCACCGACACGGGTAGTCCACTCGCGCGTCTCGCCGAGCAGCGACATTTTCTGGATTGTCTTGAAACTCCAAGCGATGTCGGCGGACGTTTCTCCGCGCTGACGGCTTTTGCCATGGCGCCTGGGGCATTGCTCGGAATTGATCTTCAGGCAGTGGCGCAAAGTGCTAACGACATGGCCGAGCATTGCAGCGCACAGGACGGTGATGCGAATCCCGGTCTTTCACTTGGCACTTGGCTTGCAGAGCAGTATCTTGCCGGTCGCGACTGTCTGCAGTTGTGCATTGATGAACAATACAGCGGTTTCGGGGCATGGCTTGAGCAACTGATTGCAGAAAGCACCGGCAAAGAAGGTAAAGGCATCCTGCCGTTGGGGGACGCGGTTTCGGCGGCCCCGGAATCACGAGTCATCAAGGTGGTTCTTGGCGCCAAAAGCAATGCCTCTTTCTGGCACCAGCATCCGGAGACAGAAGGAACGACTGTCCCTTCACGCCGGATCAGCGTTGAGACCAACACTGATCTTGGCGGGGAGTTCTTCCGCTGGTGTTTCGCGGTGGCGATCGCTGGATCCATCATGCAGCTGAATCCGTTTGACGAACCGGATGTGGAGGCAACCAAAGTGGCAACCCGCTCGTTGCTCGATGGAGAAGGCCTGCCTGGATCCTGTGCGCCGTTGACACCGGAAGAACTCGGCACCTGTCTAGCGTCGGCAAATGACGGAACTTATCTCGCGATCCTGACGTACCTGCCGGCTGAGCCAGCTTTGTTCGATGTGCTTGAAGACTTTGCCCAGAGCGTGCGCGAGCGCTTTGGATTGCCCGTGACCGTCAACAGTGGTCCGCGATATCTCCATTCCACCGGCCAACTGCACAAAGGCGGCCCCTCATCGGGGTTGTTCCTCTTTGTCCGGTCAGTGCCGGAACGTGATCTTGATATCTTCGACGAAGACTTCGGGTTTGCGCACCTTAACCATTCACAAGCCGAGGGAGACCGCGCCGTCTTGGCAGAGCGAGGTCGGTCCGTGAGTCGTATCGAGTTGGTTGGCCCCACCATGTCGTGCGTCGCCCAGTTGCGCGGCGCCCTTGCGCCGATGTTGCGAGCATGAAAACGCCGCGTGCGATTTCTTTTGACCTCGACGACACGCTGTGGGCAATTTGGCCGGTCATCGACAGAGCAGAGGCGGTACTTCACGAATACATCTGTGAATCCTTTCCACGTATCGGTGAATCCCACGATGTCAGTGATCTTCGCCTTCAGCGCAATGAGATTCACCAGCAGCGCCCGGATTTGGCACACGATCTGACGGAGTTACGACGGGTGTCCTTTGAGTCCCTGCTGCAACGTTATGGCTACGATCCCGAAGCGTCTCACGATTTGATCGCACGTTTCCTCGATCTTCGCCACGACGTAACGCTTTACCCGGACGTTATCCCGGCACTTTCCTGGTTGAGCGAACGGTTTACGCTGATCGCGGTATCCAATGGCAATGCGGATATCTCCCGCCTTGGTATTGCGAGATTTTTTCAGGGCCAGATCAGCGCCCGGGCGGCGGGGGTTAAAAAGCCTGACCCCGTGATTTTCGGCAAGGCTTGTGAACTCCTTGCCGCAAAGCCCGCCGAGGTGCTGCATGTGGGAGACCATCCCGTGGAGGATGTTATCGGTGCCCAACAGGCGGGACTGAAGGGGGCCTGGGTAAACCGCAAGGGGGAGACGTGGTCGCATGAGACCGCCCCCCATGCCGTGGTAGAAGATCTGGCACAGCTTGTAGATCTTCTCGATCAGACGGAATAGTTCGCCGGTAGGAGAGTAAGACCCCTTGGAGCGAAACGTAGATGTTGCTATTGTCGGCGCCGGCACTGCCGGACTCGC
>JABJIU010000180.1 GCA_018661145.1 Pseudomonadota bacterium
TGCCCCTGCCGTACTGCGCAGGCTGCGGATACCGAGATACACCAGTATGGCTGCGCCGGCGTAGCGCATTCCGTTAAAGAGGGTGGGTTGCTGGGTAATCAACAGGCCGATGCCCCCGGCGGTGAGGCCTGCCCAGATGACAATCCCGAAGCCATGAGCGATTCCGGTAATGACGCCCTGGAGCCGCCCGCCCGAAAGCGTGTTCTGAACCACGACTGCAAGACTTGGACCGGGCGACATCGCGCCGAAAATACAGATCAGCGACATGGAGAGCCAGAGCGAAAGCGGCATTAAGAATTACCCCGGGGGACGAGGACCTAGAATATCTGCTTCGCCCGAAGGTCGCCATGGGTTTTTCTTACATTATGCCGCCCGTCACGCTAACTCTTTATACGCGCAAAGACTGCCACCTTTGTGAAGACATGCATCGCCAGTTGCAGGAACTGCAGTGTGATTATCGTTTTGAGATCGACCTGCGCGATGTTGATGCCCACCCGGACTGGACGTTAGCCTATAGCGATAAAGTGCCCCTGCTGCTTGTCGGTAGCGACGAAATCTGCCAGTATTTTCTCGATCTTGAAGCGCTGAAACAGCGTGTTGTGCCTTAGCACTGCGCTGGAATCTGAGCAATTATTAAAAATAGAAAACCAAATAAATAAAATATAATTAGAGCAATAGGAAAAAAGTAGTAGATCGTTTCCTCCGTGGGGAAGCGGCAGTCCCGCTACGATGTTATCTACGCATCCTAAATTATCTTTCGATACAGTGCGCCCGATCGGCGTTTTGGGCTGCTCGGCAATGGCGGGACTGGCCCTGATCTGTCTTCGGTCCTGCTCTGACAGCGGGTCGTCGAGTTCAAGCGGTGCGGTCACCTCCTTGGCACTGATGTGCGATATACGTCGGCGGGAGGTCTAGGCAGGTTTTGTTCCAGGAGCATCACTGCTGGGGAGCCCCACAAGACAATAGGATTCAAAGAAAATGACAATTGCGAAAGCGGGAGCGAGGCCATAGCTGTCCTCTGGTCCCGCCGTCATGGGGGCAGGCACTATGAGGTGCGCGGTGCCGGGTCGAGTCTGCGTTTATATACCGACGGCGTTCTTCATAGTCAGTTCAGTCCCCGACGTGTGGTCACGGGGAGCGTATGGGATCTCTTGTGGTTGGGCCTGTATTTTGATCCCCGTCCGGAACCTTCGCGGGTACTCCTATTGGGTCTTGGCGCGGGCACCGTCGCGCTGCAACTGCAGGCATTGTTTCCAAGTGCCCGGTTCACCGCCATCGAACAGGACCCGATCCACATTGAAGTGGCAAGAACCCATTTCGGTGTCGATGAGACCAGAACCGAGATCCATTGCCAGGATGCTGTCGCGTTTGTCGCGCGCTACCGGGGGCCTCGATTCGATCTTGTGATCGACGATCTTTTTATCGGGAGTGCGGGGATCCCAAGACGCGCGGTGCCCTGCGATCATCAATGGCTGCAACAACTAAAGCATTGCCTCGACCCGAACGGCATCCTGAGTATCAACTTTGCAGATTACGCCGAACTCAGATGTTCGGCGCTAGTGGATTGCCTGAAGACCCCGAGCGGCTTCAAAAGCGGCTTTGGCTTGAGAAGCCCTGCAACAGAAAATGTGATCGCCACATTGCTGCCATTTGAAGCGCAAAGCGCGGATCTGCGCGCCCACCTGGCGGCAACACCGGATCTGGGATCGTTTCTGAAAAGCAAACGGCTTCGTTTCCAGATTCGCCGTATCGATCACGGTTCCTAGCGATTTTCAGTTAGCATAGCCCTGGTCTGGAGGTACGGTTAGACTGCACTGTCGCACGGACGTGCGCTCTCTCAGCATCTCCCCCAACTACTATTTTGGAACCGGCCGTATGAGTAACGATAACTCCCCGCAGAACATCGCGATCTTCTGTGACTTTGAGAACATCGCGCTTGGCGTGCGTGATTTCAGTGATAAACCTTTCAACATGAAGCTGGTACTCGAAAGGTTGCTGCTTAAGGGCAATATTGTGGTCAAAAAAGCTTATTCGGATTGGGATCGTTACCAGAGCTTCAAGGCATCGATGCACGAAGCCGCATTCGAATTGATTGAGATCCCGCATGTCCGACAGTCAGGCAAGAACTCCGCGGACATCCGCATGGTCGTTGACGCTTTGGATCTTTGTTACACCAAGTCTCACGTGAACACCTTCGTGATTCTTAGCGGGGACTCGGATTTTTCACCCCTGGTCAGCAAGCTTCGGGAAAACAACAAGTATGTGGTGGGAGTCGGCGTCAAGAGTTCCACATCTGATCTGCTTACATCCAATTGTGATGAATTCATCTTTTACGATGATCTGGCCGGCCGTGCCGGCCCCGTGCGTAAGAAAAAGGCCAAGACGCGAAGCAAAAAGAAAAAGTCGGCAATGAGCGAGGATGAGAAGCGCCGTCAGGACGGGATTGATATGGTGATGGCGACGCTGGATGATATTTTCGAAGAGCGGGGCGACGGCACGCAGGTTTGGGGTTCGATGATCAAGCAGACGCTGAAACGCCGCCAGCCGGGTTTCAGTGAGCGCTATCATGGGTTCCCCTCGTTTGGGGCACTACTGGAAGAGGCCGCTAGCCGGGGACTCCTGGCATTGCAGCACGATGAAAAGTCCGGGGGTTACATCGTCACGGGAACATCCTGAGAGAGACAAACTCGCGCTGTAATTGATCGCGACCTTGCCAGACCAGGCTTGAAAAAAAGATGCAGGGTTTTATCCCGCCCGATCCTGAGACAGATGTCTCGCAGGAACACTGGGCCGTAATTTATATGCCGGGGCGCAACCGTCAGCGCTATCCCGCGAACTGCGTACGCCTCATGGATTCGGAAGAGGAGGCGCGCGTCCGGGGCCGACCGGCACAGCGCCTCTTTCCCGCCCGTGTGCTCGGTCCTTCGAAGTCTTCTGAGGGGCAGGAGGTGTACTACCTCGTGGAGTGGTTGGCGCCACAATAAACTATCAAGAGCGCATCAAGCCCGCGACTTCAGTGTTTCCAGCGCAGCGAGGGCCTGCTTGCGACCAACATTGGGTTCAACCAGCGGTTTCGGATAGTTATCGCCAAGTTTGACGTCGGCGTCGGTCAACACCTCCACGGGCGCAAGCCAGGGCGCATGAAGGTAGCGGTCGGGTAGTTTCGCAAGTTCCGGCACCCATTGGCGGACGTATCCGCCTTGCGCATCAAACTTCTGTCCCTGCAGAATCGGGTTGAAGATTCTGAAATAGGGCGCGGCGTCTGCGCCGCAGCCTGCTACCCACTGCCACCCTGCCGCATTGTTGCCAAGATCAGCGTCCACCAGGGTATCCCAGAACCAGGCTTCGCCATGATGCCAGTGAACCAGCAGGTGTTTGACGAGCACTGAGGCGGCGACCATGCGTACCCGGTTATGCATCCAGCCGGTGTGCCAAAGCTGGCGCATCCCGGCATCTACGATAGGAAATCCGGTTTGGCCAGTCTGCCAGGCTTTCAAGAGTTGCGGTTCATCGCGCCAGGGGAAGTCTGCAAATTCAGGACGGAAGGGTTTCTCAGGCAGGCTGGGAAAATGCACCAGCAGGTGCGCGCTGAATTCACGCCAGCCGACTTCCCGCTGGAAAGCCGCCACCCCTTGATCGGGTTCGCGTCCCGAAGCAGAGAAGGCTGCGTGGGCCTGCGCTGCGCTGATGTTGCCAAAATGCAGATAGGGCGACAGTCGCGAGGTCGCATCTTCAGCGGGGAAGTTGCGATGGGTGTTGTAACGAGGCGCTTTCGCCACAAATTTGTGGAGCAGGGTCTGCCCGGCGGCCTCTCCGGGTTGCCAGGTTTCCTTCAGTCCTGATGCCCAGTTGGGATGGGTCGGCAGCAGACCCCAGTCATCAAGGGCATCGCCGTCCGGAAGGTCAGTCGAGAACTCGGGCGATACTGGGCCGGTGGGCGCGCGCATCCTGGAACCGTTGGCCAGACAGTGTTTCCAGAATGGCGTAAAGACACGAAA
>JABJIU010000197.1 GCA_018661145.1 Pseudomonadota bacterium
ATGCCGATCGTCGCAAATACTAAGCGGACCAAAAAGCGCGCCCAGCCCTGTCCCGCCTCAAAATAACCAGACCGCTTTAGTTTTCGGTACAGAAGCGCCGCATTGACCAGTCCCGCAATACTGGTGGCCAGTGCCAAACCGACGTGCGCCAGATGCCACACGAGCGCTAGGGCGACGATCGCGTTAATTACCATCGAGATTGCGCCAACAACGACCGGTGTGCGGGTATCTTTTCTCGCATAAAAACCCGGTGCAAGCACCTTCACCAAAACAAAGCCCGTCAGCCCCACCGCGAACGCTGCCAGCGCCCGGCTTGCCATCACCGCGTCGTCGGCAGAAAACGCACCATATTGGAACAGAGTCACCATCAGGGGAAAAGCGAGGATCGCGAGCCCGGCAGCGGCCGGGAGGCAGATCAGAAAAACCAACCGCAACGCCCAGTCTAGGGTTGCACGGTAGTTGTCATCATCTGACTCCGCGACCTGTCGGGAAAGCACCGGCAGGATGACCGTTGCCAGAGCGATCCCGAACACGCCTAGTGGAAATTCCATTAAACGATCGGAGTAGTACAGCCACGATACGCTTCCCGTCACAAGAAACGAAGCAAGTACCGTGTTGATCAGTAAATTGATCTGCGCAATCGATACGCCAAATATTGCCGGGACCATCAACCGAAAGACCTGTCCTACCCCTTCGGCGCCTGCTTTCTCGTCGTCCGTGTTCGCCCGCAGTCGGGGGGTGGGAAGCCGGCCGACTCTGCTCAGGAACGGGAACTGAAATCCTAGTTGCACCAACCCGGCAACTAAAACTCCTCCGCCGAGTACGACTGCAGCGTTTTGGGACGATGGAACAAAAATCCAGAGAGTACCGATGAGGCAAAGATTCAGGAGAATCGGGGTTGCAGCGGGGACGCCAAAACGGTCATGCGTATTCAGAATTCCCCCCGCCAGTGCGACCAGCGAGATAAAGAAAAGGTAGGGGAAGGTCAGGCGAAGTGCCGAGACTGTCGACTCGAACCGAACGGGATCATCCGTGAAACCAGGCGCCATTACAGTCACCAGAGTTGGCGCACTCACCACCCCGACAACCGTAAACAAGATAAGGACCAATCCGAGCCGACCCGCCATAAGGTTCAAAAACGCGCGAACTTCCACGAGGGGATAACGCGTCTCAAATTCTGAATAGACGGGAACAAATGCGACTGAAAGCGCCCCTTCGCCGAATATCCGCCGGAAAAAATTGGGTATCCGAAAAGCAACAAAGAACGCATCCGCAAGCGCCCCGCTCCCCAGAAATTGAGCAAAGGCAATATCCCGAACCAGGCCAGTAACCCGCGATACAAGAGTCATCGACCCCACTGTGCCAACGTTTTTAGCCGTCAGAAAACGCATACTCCGCCCTAAAAATCCCTGCTTAAACAAGCCCATTGACAAAAATGCTGTAATTCCCGATACTTGCGCGTCTTTTTTTTCCGGAAGAAACCCTTGGCCAACACAGCACAGGCACGAAAGCGCGCTCGGCAAGCCGTAAACCACCGCGCCCGAAACATGTCCCAGCGCTCAAACATGCGCACCGCGATCAAACGCTTCAACCACAGCGTAGAGGAAGGTGACACCGCCACAGCCGAAACGGCATACCGCGAGTTGACCTCGAGCGTCGACCGAGCAGCCAGGAAGGGTCTTGCACATCCCAATCAGGCCGCCAGGCTCAAAAGTCGACTAAACGCGCGACTCAAGACCAAAGCCACTGCTGCTGCGTGAGGCTAGCGGCAACGCCGGCTTTTCCCTTCTTCAGACCAGCACCATATTATCTCGATGGATGAGTTCCGGCTCATCCACATAACCAAGTTTCTCCTCTATTTTAAGGCTTGAGTGGCCGGCAATTTTCCGCGTCTCTTCTGCGGAGTAGTTCACCAGCCCACGAGCCATCAATCTCTCACTCCCCTCTGCCAGGCAATCCACCAGATCACCCCTCTGGAATTCACCCTCAATCCGGGTTACGCCTACGGGCAGAAGACTCTTGCCTGAATCGACCAGAACCCTTGCCGCTCCAGCATCAACGAAAAGTCGACCGCGCGACTGCATTCGGCCGGCAAGCCACAGTTTCCGGGCAGCCATCCGCCCCGACGCCGCTTTGAGGAGGGTCCCCGGGATCGATCCCCCCAATATCCCCAAAAGACTCTTAGGGTTTCGCCCGGAACAGATCACCGTCGACGCCCCAGATCGTGCAGCTTTCGTAGCTGCCTGCAGTTTCGTCAGCATACCGCCGCGACCCAGTACGCCGCTCGGTCCTGCATATCTCTCCAGCGCAGGATCTCCGGCACACGCTTCCCGAATCAGTTTTGCAGCTGGATTGTGTCTGGGGTCCGACTCAAAAAGTCCATCCTGGTCAGTCAGGATTACCAGATAATCGGCTTCGACCAAATTACCAACCAGTGCGCCCAACGAGTCGTTATCCCCGAATTGAATCTCTTCGGTAACTACCGTGTCGTTTTCATTCACGACGGGCACAATCCCGAGCTCTAGCATCGACCGCAGGGCGCTACGGGCATTGAGGTAGCGCGTGCGATCGTTAAGGTCGGCGCTCGTCAACAAGACCTGCGCTGTTTGTGTACCGTGCGCCTCAAAAGCGCCTTGGTAAGCGCGAATAAGCCCCATCTGGCCGACGGCCGCAGCTACCTGCAACTGGTGCAGTTCATGGGGACGGCCGCTCCATCC
>JABJIU010000045.1 GCA_018661145.1 Pseudomonadota bacterium
AACAAGAAAGCTGCTAAGAAGGTCACCAAGAAAGTAGCCCCTAAAAAAGCGTCTTCCCAAAAGAAGGTCACCAAGAAAGCGCCGGTGAAAAAGGATGTCGCCAAGAAGGCTGCAGTGAACAAGAAAGCTGCTAAGAAGGTCACCAAGAAAGTAGCCCCTAAAAAAGCGTCTTCCCAAAAGAAGGTCACCAAGAAAGGGGCTTCCAAAAAAGCCCGCGCCCGGCGCTGATACAGGTCAGACAGCCCGATGGGTATTTATCCTCTTTCACGGATGCGCCGTCTTCGCAAAGACGCTTTCAGCCGCGCGTTGGTGCGGGAAAGCACACTCAGCGTTGATGATCTGATTCAGCCGGTCTTTGTCTGCGAGGGGTCGGCAGTCCGCGAATCCATACCTTCCATGCCCGGCGTGGAAAGAGTCAGCCTGGATCTTCTGCTTCAGCGGGCCAAAAGACTAGATGCTCTCGGCATCCGCGCCTTGGCACTGTTCCCGGTTGTGGAGACCAGCAGCAAGACGCCTGACGCCAAGGAGGCGTTTAACCCCGATGGACTCGTTCCAACAGTAGTGAGCGCGCTTCGTGAGGCAGTGCCTGACATGGGCATCATTACTGATGTTGCCCTAGACCCCTATACCAGTCACGGACAGGACGGCCTGCTCGATGACGCAGGTTATGTGACCAATGACGCCACTGTGGAGACGCTGGTCCAACAGGCCTTATGTCATGCCCGCGCTGGTGCCCAGGTGGTGGCTCCGTCAGACATGATGGATGGGCGGATCGGCGCCATCCGTGAGGCACTGGAGGTCGAAGGTCTGGTCAATACTCGGATCTTGGCGTATTCCGCGAAATATGCCTCTTCTTTTTACGGCCCGTTTCGGGATGCAGTGGGTTCATCGGGGAACCTAGGTGGGGGAAGCAAGTACACCTACCAGATGGATCCCGGGAACAGTGATGAGGCGCTGCGGGAGATCGAGCTTGATCTTGCCGAAGGTGCGGATATGGTGATGGTCAAACCGGGAATGCCATATCTCGATATTGTGCTTCGAGTTAAGCAGGAGTTTGGTGTGCCGACTTTTGTTTATCAGGTCAGCGGGGAATATGCGATGCTGTGTGCCGCTGCCAATAATGGCTGGCTGGACCGCGACGCTGTGGTGATGGAATCGTTGCTCGCGTTCAAGCGTGCCGGCGCTGATGCAATATTGACTTACTTCG
Organism: Pseudomonadota bacterium; assembly: GCA_018661145.1. Classification (GTDB taxonomy): domain Bacteria; phylum Pseudomonadota; class Gammaproteobacteria; order Arenicellales; family UBA868; genus UBA868. Next base: position 1,208 of record JABJIU010000045.1, read on the forward strand.
CTGAGGAAGTCGCGACCGTGCTGCACGAGGATTAGCTTTTCCAGGAGTTTTCGCCCGTGAAGTTTCTCCTGGCCTGTCAATTAACATTTAAACCGGCGTTCGCTCATGATAGCCAAACCCCGCCCCACCAAAATCGTTCTGCACCAGCAGTCCCGCACGCTGGAAGTCGCATTCGATGACGACCGTATTTTTAATCTCTCCTGTGAATATCTGAGAGTTTTTTCCCCTTCTGCCGAAGTTCGGGGCCATGGTCCGGGGCAGGAGGTGCTGCAGATTGGCAAAGAGAATGTCAATATTTCAGTAGTTGAGCCGGTCGGGGCTTACGCTGTGAAACTCATCTTCGACGACGGACACGATACGGGCCTCTACTCCTGGGAAACGCTCTATGAGCTTGGATCCCAGCAGGAAGCCTACTGGCAGGCCTATTTGGAAGAACTGGAAAAAGCGGGTTACGAACGTCAGCCAGCGGCATGAGTACCTCCACTCACCACAGTGAAACAGCCGTTCGATGAACGAAGGGTCGACACATTTTGGTTTCCGTGAGGTAGCGTCAGCGCATAAAGTGGACAAGGTCGGTGAGGTATTTACCTCAGTCGCAGGTCGTTACGATCTGATGAACGATCTTATGTCTTTGGGTAGTCACCGCCTGTGGAAAGATTTTGCCGTGGCCCGAAGTGGCGTGCGTGCCGGGCATCATGTTCTTGATGTGGCCGCCGGCAGCGGCGATATGACAAGACGGTTTGCAAAGTACGTGGGGGTATCGGGACGGGTCGTGATGACTGACATCAATCAGAGCATGCTGGAGTGTGGCCGTGCACGGTTGCTCGACCAAGGTATCGGCCCCAACATCGATTTGCTGCTCGCCGATGCCGAAACGCTGCCTTTCACGCCGCATCGGTTTGACTGTGTGAGCATTGCTTTCGGCCTTCGCAACGTAACCCGCATTCCCAAGGCACTGGCATCGATGACCAGCATGCTTAAGCCGGGCGGGCGCGTGCTGATCCTCGAGTTTTCACATCCGGTATCAGACCTGTTGTCCCGCGCCTACGATCTTTTCTCCTTCTCGGTGATTCCGCCGCTGGGGCGGTTGGTTACAGGCGATGAACCCAGTTACCGATACCTGGTGGAGTCGATCAGACGCCACCCCAACCAGGATACGTTGAGAGAGATGATGGCAGACGCGGGTCTTGAGGATGTGGAGTACCACAACCTCAGCGGTGGCATCGTCGCCGTGCATACAGGCTTTCGATACTGAGCATTATCCTGTGAATGCCATCACCTCTCGTTTCGAAGCGATTTTGAACCGGGTTATCCGCGATTCGGCCGCCGATACGCATTTGCGTAATCTCGAGGGCCGGGTGGTTGCTGTCTCGATTCGGGGTGTGAACGCGACCGGTTATGCCACGGTAGTGTGTGGCGCTATCCGCATGATTGATAAGCCCGACTCAGCGCCGGATGTCACGGTCTCGGGTACGCCAGGTGGCCTTATCGAGCTTTGCCGGTCGGGCGCAGATTCTGAACTTTTTCGGGACGGTTCAGTACGCATCGAAGGCGATGCCCAGTCGATGCTTGATATCAAAGCTTTGTTCTCGGCGCTCGATTTCGACGCTGAGGAAGCGCTCGCACAGATACTGGGCGACACGTTGGCTCGCAAGGCCGCGAATGGCGCGCGGGCCCTAAACCGTTGGTCAGAGGGCGTGGCAGATTCGGGGGCGGCAGGGATTGCTGAAACGCTGGTTGAGGAAACACGACTGCTTGCAAGCAGACCCCGTGCAGAGCGTTTTATTGATAATGTGGAAAAGTTGCGTGACGATATGGCGCGTCTTCAGCAGCGGATTGAGCGGCTGCGGGCCGCTGTCGGGCCCGGATAAGATCTCATGGGCCGAAGCAGTTCCTGGCGCTTGCTGCGCATTGTCCATGTTCTGGTGGGCCACGGGCTGGATGAGTTCGTTTTTCGGCTGCATCTCTTACGCCCGTATCGGTTTGTCCTCTGGCTGCTGCCTGGTTTCTGGTTCTGTGACCGTTCCGCCGAGCGAGGCCAGCGTCTGCGCGAAGCGTTGGAGGAGCTCGGGCCAGTCTTCGTCAAGTTCGGCCAAGCCGTGTCGACCCGCCCTGACCTGATCCCCCCGGACATCGCGGCGCAGCTCACTCGGCTCCAAGATGACGTACCGCCGTTTCCAGGGGCGTCTGCGAAGGCGGTCGTCGAGCAATCTCTGGGTGCATCTCTCTCAGAACACTTCGCCACTTTCGATCTCGAACCGCTGGCTTCGGCATCCGTCGCACAGGTTCATGGGGCGAGCCTGAAAGACGGGACCGAAGTCGTCGTCAAGGTGGTGCGACCCGGGATTGAGGTGGTGATCGATCAGGATCTGGGATTGCTCTACCAGTTAGCACGGCTGGCAGATCGGCATTGGCCGGATGCCAGACGCTTGCGACCGCTTGAGGTAGTCGCTGATTACGACAAAACCGTCCATGATGAACTGGACATGATGCGTGAAGGGGCTAACGCCAGCCAGTTGCGCAGCAACTTCCCAGATTCCGAAATGATTTATGTGCCTCAGGTTTACTGGGAGCACAGCCGGCGCGAAGTGCTAGTGATGGAGCGTGTCCATGGTATCCCGATTCGCGATATTGATGCCATCAAGAAGGCGGGAGTTGATCTTCGCAAACTTGCCCATAATGGCGTCGAAATTTTCTTTACTCAGGCCTTTCGTGACGGCTTCTTTCATGCCGATATGCATCCGGGCAATATCTTTGTGAGTGAGGAGGGGCAGTACCGCGCTGTAGATTTCGGAATCATGGGCACCCTAGGCGAGACAGACAAGCAGTATCTCGCCGAGAACCTGCTGGCCTTTTTCAATCGGGACTACCGGGCAGTAGCCCTGGCCCATCTGCGAGCGGGTTGGGTACCCGCATCCACCCGAGTGGATGAGTTCGAAGCGGCGGTGCGTACTGTTTGCGAGCCGATATTTTCCCGGCCGATCAGTGAGATCTCTTTTGGCCATCTGGTGCTCCGACTTTTTCAAGTGGCGCGGCGTTTTGAGATGCCGGTTCAGCCCCAGTTGGTACTACTGCAAAAAACGCTTCTCAACATCGAGGGCCTTGGTAGGCAGCTGTATCCACAGCTGGATTTGTGGGAGACCGCCAAGCCGTATCTCGAGCAGTGGATGCGCGAACAGATCGGACCCAAGGCTTTCATCAGGACGCTGCGACGTGAGTGGCCGGCGGTCCTGCCTTTGTTGCCCGAGTTGCCGGGACTGGTGCATGAGTTGCTGCGCCGACAGCGTGACGGTGAGCTCTACATTCGCACCGGCGACGATGCGGAGAAAAAGTCTCTGGAGCGCGCACTTAACGCTTGCGCCCGACAGCGAAATGGCCTGGCAGCAGGGGCGGCACTGTTGCTTGGGGCAATAGCCGTTTCACTGCTTTCCCAATCTCGGGATCTTGGCGTGATTGCCGATTTTCTGGTCACTGGATTAACTGTGAGTGGCGGGATTGTTCTCGCGGTATCACTATGGCGCCCGCGAGATCCGCGTTGATGGAGTTGGGTCCGCTGCCGGTAAAAGTGGCTGGATCAGGATCTGTTTTGGCTCAAATCCAACCTGTTTACTTGGTTTTCACGGCTAAATACCTATAATAGCGCTTGGTAATTAGTCGCACGACCAGCACTAGGCTTTTCCGAGAGCGCCCGATCATTATTTGGACGTTGTAGTTACTGATCGAGGAAAAACATGTTCGAAAGCATTATTCGAACTACCGTCCTGGATGTTGTCCTGGGTTGGGGCTTTTCCTCGCCCCTGGCAGATCGCATCCGACGTAAAAATGGGTCGGTCGCCGCGATATCACAAGGCGGTGAGGAGGTTTCCTCTTTCGGGATCACTTGCGAATGCTGGGTGCGGCTTCGCTGGTCACGACAATGGGCGAAGCGGAGGGTCAGCGGTTGGTCGATGAATGCGGTTGTCCAGTGGTTTGGCAGGCGCGCGACGCAAGACCGGAACCCAAAAGATAAATGGAGCGTTGGCGCGGCGAACTGGTGGGTCACGCATCAACCGTAACTGATCAAGAATTTGTAGATTTAAGGAGTCAAAAAAATGAGGTTAACGACGAAAGGCCGATATGCGGTGACTGCCATGTTGGATCTTGCCCTGCAAGAGGGCAAACGACCGGTCACCTTGCAGGATATTGCGGTTAATCAAGAGATTTCACTTTCTTATTTGGAACAATTGTTTGCCAAATTGCGAAAGTCCGGACTGGTTCAGGGCACGCGCGGTCCCGGCGGAGGTTACCGACTGGCAAGAAAGATGGATGCAATTTCGATCGCCGAGGTGATTTCCGCGGTGGATGAAAAAGCCGACATGACTCGTTGTGGTGGTAACGCGGACTGCCTCGACGGCGAGAAATGTCTCACGCACGAGTTATGGTCGGAACTTAGCAATAAGATTTTCGAATTTCTTAACGGCATTACGCTAGGTGAACTGGTGCACCGGCCAGAAGTGATTGCGGTGGCGGAACGCCAGGAAGCGGTCCGCGAGGGCCTGCGAACCGGACGCCTGAAAACTGTCGTCGTGGAAGCTGATGCCATTATCGGTAACCTCAAGTAAACCCACCCATGTTGATACTTAAACCTGAGATAAGCTAGTGAATACTGCCGTCAAAGAGCTTGATGAATTAGTCGGACGCGAATACAAGGAAGGGTTCGTCACCGACATCGAGGCGGAAACGCTGCCACCTGGTCTCGACGAAAGCGTGATCCGCTTTTTGTCAGGGAAAAAATCGGAACCGGACTTTATCCTGCAGTGGCGCCTCGCGGCGTTCGACCGCTGGAAGGCTATGGAGTGTCCCGAATGGGCACACGTTCATTACAACCCCATCGACTTTCAGGCGATCAGTTATTACTCAGCGCCAAAGCGCGATGAGGACAGACCGAAAAGTCTCGACGAAATTGATCCAAAGCTGCTGGAAACCTATAACAAGTTGGGTATTCCCCTGGAAGAGCAAAAGGCGCTCGCCGGCATCGCGGTCGATGTGGTATTCGACAGCGTGTCTGTGGCGACCACTTTCAAGGACAAACTGGCTGAGATCGGTGTGATCTTTTGCCCATTGTCTGAGGCCATGGCGAATCATCCGGAGCTCGTCCGGGAGTACCTGGGCTCGGTCGTGCCACCCAGTGATAACTTCTATGCGGGACTGAATTCGGCCGTGTTTACTGAAGGGTCGTTTGTTTACGTGCCTAAGGGGGTGCGTTGCCCGATGGAGTTGTCAACCTATTTCCGGATCAATGCTCTGAATACCGGGCAGTTCGAGCGGACCCTCATTATCGCTGATGAGGGCAGTTACGTAAGTTACCTCGAGGGCTGTACAGCGCCGATGCGCGACGAAAACCAGCTGCACGCGGCTGTGGTGGAACTTGTAGCGTTGAAGGATGCCCAGATCAAGTATTCCACCGTACAGAACTGGTATCCCGGTGATGAAGAGGGCCGGGGTGGGATCTACAACTTCGTGACCAAGCGCGGTGCCTGCCGGGGTGACAACGCCAAGATTTCATGGACCCAGGTTGAGACGGGTTCGGCTATTACCTGGAAGTATCCAAGTGTGTTGCTGGAGGGTAATCATTCGACCGGCGAATTCTATTCCGTGGCGCTGACCAATAACTGCCAACAGGCGGATACTGGGACCAAGATGGTCCATATTGGGGAGCATACTTCCAGCACGATCATTTCCAAGGGCATTTCGGCTGGTCGTGGGCAAAACGCTTACCGAGGTTTGGTCAAGGTCTTAAAGAGTGCAAAGCAGGCGCGCAACTACTCACAGTGTGACTCTCTTTTGATGGGAGATCGATGCGGCGCGCATACATTCCCGTATATCGAGGTGAAAAATCCCACGGCCACTATCGAGCACGAAGCGACCACTTCCAAAATCGGCGAGGATCAATTGTTTTACTGTCGCCAGCGCGGACTCTCCGAGGAAGACGCGGTATCGATGATCGTGAACGGGTTCTGCAAAGAGGTTTTCCGTGAGTTGCCTATGGAGTTCGCCGTGGAGGCGCAGAAACTTTTGGGCATCAGTCTTGAGGGTGCGGTGGGATGATTTTCTGGGCGGGGCTGACCACCCGACTGGACTGGATTGGATTTGATTACGGAGTTTCAATAACAATATGCTAAAAATAAGTGATCTGAAAGTGACGGTTGACGGCAAGGCCATTTTGAATGGACTCAGCCTGGATGTAGGTCCGGGAGAAGTGCATGCCATCATGGGGCCGAACGGTTCGGGCAAAAGCACGCTGGCCAATGTCATCGCGGGGCGTGACGGCTATGAGGTCACTAGCGGGTCTGTTTCGTTTATGGGAAATGATCTGTTGTCGATGGCACCTGAGGATCGCGCACGCGAAGGGGTGTTCCTGGCTTTTCAGTACCCGGTGGAGATTCCGGGGGTTGCGAACATCGCTCTCCTGAAGGAAGGGTTGAACGCCGCCCGGCGCCATCGTGGCGAGCCGGAACTCGACGCGCTCGATTTTCTGAAACTGGTCCGCGAAAAGCTCAAGTTAGTCGAGATGAAGGAGGAATTTCTCTCTCGTTCGGTCAATGAGGGCTTCTCAGGCGGCGAAAAAAAGCGCAACGAAATCTTCCAGATGGCGGTGCTTGAGCCTAGCCTCGCGGTCCTCGATGAAACGGATTCGGGTCTCGATATCGACGCGCTGAAAACCGTTGCAGGCGGTGTCAACGCGCTGCGATCAGAGGATCGGTCCATTATTCTGGTGACGCACTATCAGCGTCTGCTTGATTACATCGTTCCCGATAAGGTGCATGTTCTGGCGCAGGGTAAAATCGTGCGTTCCGGTGACAAGCGGTTGGCGTTGGATCTTGAAGAGCGCGGTTATGGTTGGATCGATACCGCTGCCGATGCGGCCACCGCATGAGCGCAATGGAAAGTCATGCCGCGCCCTATGTCGAGGCGCAACAGGCGCAGGCCCGTGAACTGCCAGGAGCGGGCGTTGCAGCGCTGGATCGCAGCCGTTCAGAAGCGCTGGAAATACTCGGTGAGCGCGGTTTGCCGTCTCAGCGCGATGAAGACTGGAAATACACCTCGATCAAGCCGATTACCCGATCCCGGTTCAGCCCGGCAGTTTCGGGAGTTGATTGTTCGGAGGACTTTATCGCCGGATCAGCTATTGAAAATCTGGATGCCTGGCAACTTGTCTTCGCCGATGGCTTTCACCTGCCGCACCGTTCAAAAACCAACGGTCTGCCAGAAGGTGTTCAGGTTGCGGGGCTTGCCGAGGCGCTGACGCGGGATCCGGGGCCCATTGTCGACCGACTGGGATCTGCTGTGGGTAAGATGCCGCACGGGTTCGCCGCGATGAACTCGGCATTTGTGGGTGATGGCGCCCTGGTAGAGGTCGCTCCTGGCGTCCAACTGGAAAAGCCCATTGAATTACTCTTCGTTTCGGGTTGCAGCGGGGAGGGTTTTTTGAGTCTGCCGCGCAATCTTGTCATTCTTGGCGAGGGCAGCCAGTGCAGTATCATCGAGCGCCATATCTCTTTTGGTGCAGAGCGTTCTCTCAGCAATTCGCTCACCGAGATCATCCTCGACAAGAACGCGACACTGAACTACTGCTGTGCGCAGGATCAGGCCGAGCGCACCTTCCATGTGGGCGGACTGTTCGCCCGCTTGGCGCACTCCGCCAAACTCAAAGCGACTACGGTTACCGTGGGAAAGGCGTGGGTTCGCAACGATGCCCGAGTCGACCTTGATGCGGAGGGTGCTCACGCAAACCTCGACGGGGCCTACCTTGCCTTCGGGCGTTGTCATGTCGATAACCACACCCACATTTCGCATAACGCACCCGAATGTACCAGTCGTGAGTGCTATAAAGGTGTGCTGGGTGATCGGGGGCACGCGGTTTTTCATGGCCGGATCGTGGTGCAGCCGAACGCTCAGAAAACCGACTCGGAGCAAAGTAACCAGAACCTGCTGCTCTCTGCAGATGCACAAATCGACACCAAACCCCAACTGGAAATCTATGCCGACGATGTGAAATGTGCCCACGGCGCGACTGTGGGGCAGATGGATGAGGCCGCTCTTTTCTATCTCGTTTCGCGTGGGGTTGATCGGGAGACTGCGCGACGTATGCTGACCCAGGCATTCGCCGCCGAGATTCTCGAAACCGTAACGCCGCTGGCGCTGCAGAGTTATCTCGCATCGCACGTCTCAGGTCGGTTGTCTCCGGCTGTGCCGCCGGGGGCTGCTGCCTAGCATATCGTATCCTTCAAACAGATAAATTGAATTAACCATCATATGACCATCACCGAATCTGAAACAACTGCAACAGAGCCGACGGACCCCATCGAGGCCGCTGGTGACTCTGAGACCTCCAGCGCCACGGACAATCCACCCTCCGTCCGACTCGCCTCGGTCGCCCCCGACGCGACCCTGCTCGAGCGAGTGGTCACCGGGGTACGTGGAGTCTATGATCCTGAAATCCCGCTTAACATCTATGACCTCGGTCTGATCTACAGAATTGATATCACTGAAGAAGCCCACGTCGCAATCGATATGACCCTGACTTCACCGATGTGCCCCGTGGCAGGATCATTACCGGGCGAGGTGGAGATGGCAGCGCGCGGAGTCGATGGAGTGGCTGAAGTCGTTGTAGAACTGGTCTGGGATCCGCCCTGGGGTCCTGAGGTTATGAGTGAGGCGGCGCGGCTCGAACTCGGAATTTTCTGATGAGCGAGTGGGTCCGTGTAGCGCGCGCCGATGAGGTGCAGGCGGGAACGCCTTTTGCCACCACACTCGATGACGACGCGTTGGTACTGGCGCGTCTCGGCGACGACATCGTTGCGCTGGAAGACTTGTGTACCCACGACGGCAGTGACATCTCAGGCGGCTGCATTGTAGATGGCGCTATCGAATGCCCGCGCCACGGCGCCCGTTTTTGCCTTCGGACAGGAGAGGTGCTGTCCCCCCCCGCCTACGAAGGTCTGCACGTATTCCCGGTTCGTATAGAAGACGGCGTCGTGTGGGTGAGAGACGACCGTTGGGACTGAGCTTCCTTGCGATGTGCAGACGTATCAGGAAGGTTTTCGTCGCCGGTAACGCTCTGTCAACCATAACAACGGACCCAATAAAGCCAGCTCGATAGCGACGGTCCACAGGTTGTGCATGGAAAAAATGTCCCGGATTACGCCAGCAACGCCCTCACCTTGAGCACCATGACTGAAATTGCTAAACAGCGTTACCGGCGCGATATAGTACTGATCATCGAATGGCCACAACAGCGGTACGCCATACGGGGCGCCCAAATCCGCCGCCAGGGTGTCAACCAGCACATGACCCAGATATATCGCAAAGATGAAAAAGACCTGGACTTTCGACAGACTCCGGAAGATCAGCGCGAGCACTATGGTGAAAACACCGGCGGCCGTGATCGAGTGAGTCGGGCCATGGTGAAAGCGGTTCGGATCGCCGATCAACATCCCGGGCAGAAAATCGAGGTCGGGCGCGATGGCGGCGAAGAGCGCCAGCACCGGCCACCATCGCGTAAACACCTCGCGAGATTTTGGGACTCCGGATATCGCGAAGGCAAACAAGACATGTCCAACCGGACTTGGCATGGGAGCGAATCCTGTTGAGGCAAGACGTGAAGGAGCAGATTCAGGGGTCCAGCCCCTCAGGGCGTGAAGACTACGCGTTGCACGTGCGCCTTGTTACGCGCTGGAATGATTATGACATGCTCGGGCACGTCAACAATGTGGAGTACTACCGCTACTTTGAAACGGCGATCCTGACCCTGTTGCGTGAGACGGGCCTTGATTGGCAACTCGATCCCGTCATTCCACTCGCTGCCGAGAATGGGTGTTCTTTTTTGAAGCCGGTGGCGGTGTCCGGCCATGTAGATATCGGCGTACGGATCGCACACCTAGGCAACAGCAGTGTGCGCTATGAAACTGCTGTCTTTGAGCCCGATAACGATACGCCGAGTGCCAGCGGGTTTTTTGTCCACGTGTTTATTGACCGTGCCACCGGCAGGCCTGTGGCGATGCCGCAGTCGGTCCGTGCACACTTTGAGCAACAGTGTGAGACCCTTGCCAAAGGGCAAGTCCGTCTTGTGGATGAGGCGCAGCTTCTTCCCACAAGACTACCAGCTGGTGGTTAAATTGGTCGTGGGCTCCTGAGCCGAGCGCCGAAAAATTTTCTTGAAGTGGTTATGACACGCAAACTCTATATAAAGACTTTCGGTTGCCAGATGAACGAATACGACTCGGCTCGTATTGCGGACCTTATGGCAGCCTCACACAACATGGTGCTCACGGATGAGGCCGAGCAGGCGGACATGCTGTTGCTGAATACCTGTTCGGTCCGGGAAAAGGCTCAGGAGAAAGTTTTTTCCCAATTGGGCCGGTGGCGACAATGGAAGGAGCAGCGACCTGATCTAGTGATCGGGGTGGGCGGATGTGTCGCAAGCCAGGAGGGTGAGCTGATTTTGCGCCGAGCGCCCTATGTTGATCTTGTTTTTGGACCCCAGACCTATCATCGGCTTCCTGCCATGATCGAGGCGCTGCAGCGTGAGCAGCGTCCGCGCATTGACATCAGTTTTCCGGAGATTGAAAAGTTTGACGCGCTTGTCCCGCCGCGCAGTGAGGGACCACGGGCCTATGTTTCGGTGATGGAAGGCTGCAGCAAGTACTGTACTTTCTGTGTCGTACCCTACACGCGTGGTGAGGAGTTCAGCCGCCCGTTTGACGAAGTCATCACCGAGATTGTTGAACTTGCGGAGCAGGGTGTGCGTGAAATCACGCTGCTGGGCCAGAATGTGAATGCGTATGCCGGTGCACGTCACGGCGGCGGCACCATCGATTTTGCCGAGCTGCTAGCGTACACCGCTGCGGTTGAGGGTATCGACCGGCTTCGCTATACGACGTCACACCCGGTGGATTTCACCGACGCGCTGATTGATGCGTATCGCCAGGTACCGGAACTTGTGAGCCACCTGCACCTGCCGGTGCAGAGCGGGTCGGACCGTATCCTGTCAGCGATGAAGCGCCGGTACCGGGTGGCGGATTACGAAGCCATCATCGCAGGCCTGCGAGAGGCGCGGCCCGATATCAGCCTGTCTTCCGATTTCATCGTCGGGTTTCCCGGGGAGTCGTCTGATGATTTCAATGCGACATTGGCCTTGATCGAGCGGGTAGGCTTCGATCAGTCGTTCAGTTTTATCTACAGCGCCCGGCCGGGCACACCCGCCGCCGTGCTTGCGGATGATGTCCCGAGAGAAGAAAAACGGGACCGGCTTTCACGGTTGCAGGCAATGATCGGTAACCAGGCCGGTGCCATCAGCGCAGGGATGGTTGGCATGACTCAGCGTATCTTGGTGGACGGCGTTTCGCGCAAGAATGCCGGGTACCTGAGTGGACGCACCGAAAACAACCGTGTGGTCAATTTCGCCGCCGGCGATGTCTCAATCGGTGATTTTGTCGATGTGCGTATTACGGAAGCATTACCCAATTCTTTGCGGGCCGAAGTGCTTGGGGCCATGCCCCCAACTTCTGCTATGATGACGCCTGCTTCGCTTGGAGCATCAGTACTGGATTGAACAACCCCACCCAACCCGTCACCTTCCTTCTCGATCCCGAGGACAATCAGCGCCTGGCCGACCTGTGTGGAGAGCACAACGCTCACCTCAAACAGGTAGAGGAGGGATTTGGTGTGCGTATCTCCCATCGTGGACATCTTTTTTGCGTTGATGGTCAGGATCAGGATGTCTGCAATGCGCAGGACGTGCTCTGTGCGCTCTATGCGGACAGCGGCAATGGCGCATCGCTGAGCCCCGATCGAGTTCAGGTTGCGATCAGCCAGATCCCAAGACAAGGCCTCAACGATCAAGACGGACCGGATGATGTGGTCATCCGGGTTCGCAAGATCATGATCCGGGGCAAGAGCCCCAATCAAAAGCGCTATCTTGGAAACATTCTGCGGCACGATATCAACTTCGGTATTGGACCCGCCGGAACCGGCAAGACCTATCTGGCGGTGGCTTGTGCGGTACAGGCGCTCGCCGAGGAAACGGTCGATCGAATCGTACTGGTTCGTCCGGCGGTTGAAGCAGGAGAGCGCTTGGGGTTTTTGCCGGGCGACATCAGCCAGAAAGTCGACCCGTTTCTTCGGCCGTTGTATGACGCGCTTTACGAGATGCTGGGCTTTGAGCGGGTGGGTCGCCTGATGGAACGCCATGTCATTGAACTGGCACCGCTTGCTTACATGCGTGGTCGAACGCTGAGCCATGCCTTTGTCATTCTGGATGAGGCGCAAAACACAACCGAGTCACAGATGAAGATGTTTCTTACCCGCCTGGGCTTTGGTTCCCAGGCCGTCATTACCGGTGACCCTTCACAGGTCGATTTGCCGCGCGACACCCGTTCAGGCCTGGTCCACGCTGTGGAGTTGCTGTCGTCCGTCAAGGGTCTCAGCGTAACCCGCTTTACGCCCCAGGATGTGGTTCGTCACCCGCTGGTACAACGCGTGATCGAGGCCTATGAAAGGGAGGGTCGATCAGCCTGAGTGGAACCCGCGATAGAGGTGCAGTTGGCAAGTGGCCACAATGACGAACCAACCGTTGAGCAGGTCTGTAACTGGGCGGCTGCGGCACTGGCTGTGTTTCAGGATGCGGGCGCTAGTCTGACGGTGCGTATGGTCGACGAGACTGAAATGATAGAACTCAACACACGTTTTCGTGCCCGCTCAGAGCCAACCAATGTGCTCTCCTTTCCTGTTGAGGCGTTGCCGGGTCTCCCGGAGGCGGAGCATCCGCTCGGCGACATTGTCGTCTGCCCGTCTGTGGCCGAACGCGAGGCGCTGAGTCAGGGAAAAAAAGTTGAGGACCACTTTGCCCACCTGGTGGTGCATGGAGTGTTGCATCTGCACGGCCATGATCATCAGAACGATTCCCAGGCAGCAGTGATGGAACAACTGGAGACCGATGTACTCGCCACCCTCGGGATCAAGAATCCCTACCAGACGGTCTGATACTGTCGTGCAGAACGAAACAAAACGCAGCGTATTTTCGCGTCCGGGCTGGTGGCAGGATCTGCGTTACCTGCTGCGTGGTATTCCGCAAACCCGCGAGCATCTTTTTTCCACCCTGAATGTCGCACGGCGCGCTGATCTGGTCGATGACGACACCCTGCAGATGATGCGCCGGGTGATCGAAGTGTCCGACCTCCAGGTCGAGCAGGTGATGGTTTCCCGGGGCCAGATGGTGACGGTCGATGTTAACCAGACCCTCGAAGAAGTGCTGCCAGCGATCACCGAGGCGGCACACTCACGCTTTCCGGTGACGGACGGCGACAAGGACGGTGTGGTGGGTATCCTGTTGGCCAAGGATTTGCTGCATCGCCAGCAGCAGAGCGGGGGTAACGGACTTCCTTGGGCGACGGTCCTGCGCCCTGCGGTGTTTATCCCCGAGAGCAAACGGCTCAATGTACTCCTCCAGGAGTTTCGCGACAGCCGCAATCATATGGCGATTGTGGTGAATGAATACGGCAGCGTTGTGGGCCTGGTCACCATTGAGGACGTCCTTGAACAGATTGTTGGCAACATTGAGGATGAACACGATCTCGATGGCGCTACAGGCATGGTGCTGCGTCGGGGTTCCGGTTTCTGCGTGATCAAGGCTATGCTCCCGGTCGAAAGTTTTAACCAACTCTATGGTTTGAATCTTGACCCACTGGAGTACGACACCATGGGGGGACTCGTGACCGGATCGCTGGGTCATGTGCCGCGGCGCGGCGAGACGATCAGGTTCGATCAGTTCACGGCAGAGGTGTTGAGCGCAGACAGCCGCCGGCCACGCCTTTTGCGCATCACGCTTCTGCCGGCTGACGAAACCCCGGCGCAGTAGATTCATGCGTTTGTCCGGCAGCGCGATGCGAATAGCCGCGGCTGCACTCTCGGGTCTTGCCTGTCCGCTGGCGTTTGCGCCATTTGGTCTGTTTTGGCTCGCACCCATCACACTGGCAGTGCTCTATGGTTGCTGGTGGGGAGCCTCCGCCCGACAGGCAGCGCTGCAGGGCTTTGCTTTTGGTCTGGCGATGGCGCTCACCGGTGTCTCGTGGATATACGTCAGTCTCAATCAGTTCGGCAATATGCCTGCGCCTTTGGCAGTTGCCGCCGTGATGGTTTTTGCAGCCCTGATGGCACTCTATCCAACCTTGGTCGGGGGACTTCAAGCCCGGATCGGGCCGAAGAGCCCGGCCCTTCGCGCCATGTTGGTGATGCCGTCCCTGTGGGTCCTCGGCGAGTGGTTGCGGGGCAACCTCCTTAGCGGTTTTCCATGGCTCTATCTCGGTTATAGCCAGGTCGATACCCCGCTTGCTGCTTTGCTGCCTATTGCTGGAGCCCTGGGCGTCAGTCTCTGGGTCGGCCTCGGCGCCGGCGCGCTGGTAGCGTTTGTTTTCCTGCCCGGCCGGTCGAGATTGCTCCCGGGCGCGGTGCTTCTCGGTTTGGTCGGTTCTACGGCGCTCATACAGGTGCCGGGTTTTATTCAACCTGCCGGTGAGCCCATTAATGTTGCACTCGTGCAGCACAACGTTTCGCTCAGTGACAAATGGCAGAGCCACAAAGCCGACGCGATCGCGAGAGACTATCTTGCAGAAAGCGAGTCTGTCTCGGGCGCAGACCTTATCGTCTGGCCAGAGGCGGCACTGCCAGCGTATCTCGACGAGATTGACCCCGGGTTTATCGCACGCCTCAGAAATCATGAGGCGGATTTTCTTCTCGGGATATTGGCACGTGAGGCGTTAGCGCCGGACGCTGCCTATTACAACGTGGCACTCGGCATAGGGGATGAGTCCGTGCTCTATCGCAAGCACCAGTTGGTGCCTTTCGGCGAATATTTGCCCATACCCGGGCTGCTCGCACGGATACTCGACTATCTCAGTATTCCGATGTCGAATTTCTCGCCGGGACCGCTGCCACAGCCACCGATGCAACTTGCGGGACATCCCATCGGCGTCAGCATCTGTTATGAGGATGCCTTTAGCCACGTGATTAACGCAGCCTTGCCGCAGGCGCAGATACTCGTGAATCTTAGTGAGGACGCGTGGTTTGGCGACTCCCTGGCACCGCATCAACGGCTGCAGATGGCGCGAGCGCGGGCAATTGAAACCGGCCGCCCGATGATCCGTTCCAGCAACAATGGCCTATCGGCATTGATTGATGCAAAAGGCCGGGTGGGTACAGTGGCGCCGCAGTTTGTGCGTTCGGTGGTGCGAGGCAGCGTGCAGCCGATGGGCGGTACCACGCCGTTCGTGCGCTGGGGAAATCTACCGGTGCTCAGCCTGTGCGGACTGTTGCTCGGCGCGGGCTTTTGGCGGCGCATCCGGAAGGGCTCGTGACCTCCTTTTACAGTGATAGACTGAGGTGATGGCCGATCTTGAACAACGCCCGCTCGTCGTCGCGATCTCTTCGCGTGCGCTGTTCGATCTTGAGAGCGGCCACCAGATTTATGTTGAGGAGGGTGTCGAGGCCTATTGTCGGTATCAGGTCGAGCATGAGGAGGAATTACTCCAGCCTGGCGTGGCGTTCCCTCTGGTGCAGAAACTTTTGGCGCTCAACGAAACGAAAAGTGAACAACGCGGTGTCGAGGTCGTGCTGATCTCGCGCAACAGCGCCGATACGGGACTTCGCATTTTTAATTCCATTGCCCACTACCAGCTCGACATCACCCGCGCCGCCTTCTCGGGCGGTGAGAGTCCTTTCCGCTACGTCACCCCCTTTAGTGCCGATCTCTACCTGTCAGCGGATCCCGCTAACGTGCGTCAGGCTCTGCAGGTCAATATTGCGGCCGCGACGATTCTGCCCTCGCGCACGCATCTGGAACGAAACAGCCAGTTGCGGATCGCCTTCGACGGAGATGCGGTGCTCTTTGCGGATGATTCCGAGCGGGTCTATCAGTCCCAAGGGCTGGCCGCGTTTGCCGCATCAGAGAAGAAGATGGCCTCGACACCTATGACCGGCGGCCCGTTCAGGAAGTTTCTACAGTCCCTGCACCACCTACAGTCGAAATGGCCGCGTAACGAAGCGCCTATCCGAACCGCGTTGTTTACCGCCCGCAGTGCCCCTGCGCATGAGCGGGTGATCCGTACTCTGCGTGCGTGGGATATCTGGATTGACGAGGCGGTATTTCTGGGCGGTCTGGATAAAGGCGAGTTTCTGCAGACTTTCGGCGCCGATATTTTCTTCGACGATCAGACCGGCCATTGCGAATCTGCGCGCCGCTATGTTCCCACCGGCCATGTGCCTCACGGCATCACCAACGACGCTGCCTGAACCGA
Organism: Pseudomonadota bacterium; assembly: GCA_018661145.1. Classification (GTDB taxonomy): domain Bacteria; phylum Pseudomonadota; class Gammaproteobacteria; order Arenicellales; family UBA868; genus UBA868. The sequence goes on from JABJIU010000045.1 coordinate 17,539, forward strand.
TCGAATCCGGCGTTGCTATAATTATGTTCCCCATAAGCAACGGGGGCGCAACACTTTTTCTCCCGGTTTATCCATGAAACAGATTCGATGGTGGCTTCTAGGCTGGTGGTTCGCTAGCGCACTCACTCTTTCCTCGGCTGCGGGTGCGGCGCTGCCTATGGCGGTGGAAGGTGAGCCGCTGCCGAGCCTCGCGCCGATGCTCGAGCAGGTCCTGCCGGCCGTGGTCAATATTTATACCAAAAGCCGGGTCACTGAGCGGCAGAGCCCTTTTCAGACAGACCCGTTTTTCGAGAAGTTCTTCGGCACGCCTCCGCCTCAGCAACGTGAGAGACGGGTCAGCAGTCTGGGCTCCGGGGTGATTACGGACGCCAAGCTAGGCTATGTGATTACCAATAGCCACGTGATCGCCGGAGCCGACGAGATCAGTGTCCGTCTGCATGACGGTCGAGCCTTCGATGCCCAGATCGTGGGGGTGGATGAAGACGCCGATATCGCGGTAGTCCAGATTGCGGCAGAAGCGCTCCAGCAGATCGATCCGGGGGATTCAGATAGGTTGCGGGTTGGTGATTTTGTCGTGGCGATCGGCAACCCCTTTGGTCTCGGACAGACAGCCACCTCAGGCATCATCAGCGCGCTCGGCCGTTCGGGACTGAACATCGAGGATTACGAGGACTTCATTCAGACAGATGCATCAATCAACCAGGGAAATTCGGGTGGTGCGCTTGTCAATCTTCGTGGTGAACTGGTTGGCATCAACACCGCGATCCTGGCACCCGGGGGCGGCAATATCGGCATCGGGTTTGCCATACCGATTAACATGGTCCAGTTGCTCACCCGCCAGATTATTGAATACGGAGAGGTCCGCCGCGGCCGCCTGGGCGTTATTGCGCAGAACCTGACCCCAGAGCTCGCTGAAGCGCTTGGCATTGATACAACCCGCGGCGCCGTGATCTCCCAGGTGATTCCCGATTCGGCTGCAGCGGATTCCGGGATGCAGGAAGGCGACGTCGTGGTCGCGGTCAACGACCGCGAGATCGTCGACGCCAGTTCGCTTCGCAACACGATTGGTCTTTTCCGGGCTGACGAGGAGATCGAAGTGAGTTTCCTGCGTGATGGCCAGCGCAAGAGTAAGCGTATCCGGATTCGCGCCATCGAACCGCTGGCCGGTCAGGGTCTCAAGATCAACAAGCGCCTGGAAGGGATTCGTCTGGCCGATATCGATGACCAGGATGGCCCACAGGGTCAGCGCGGTGTCCGCGCAGTAGACGTGGTACAGAACAGTCTCGCGTGGCGGGCAGGCCTGCGTGAAGGGGATCTCATCATCTCGATCAACAAGCAGCCCATCTACAGTTTGAACGACGTTGAGCGGGCCGTCGACGAAGACGACGTGATGCTTCTGCTGAACGTGGTGCGGGGTAACTCGGGTCTCTTTATTGTGATTCGCTAGCGTAGGCAGGTATTGTGACGATGAAAGAAAATCTTATTGCGCCTTCGATTCTCTCGGCTGACTTTGCCCGCCTGGGTGAAGAAGTCGACAACGTGCTCGCCTCGGGCGCCGATATCGTGCACTTTGATGTGATGGATAACCATTACGTCCCCAATTTGACCATTGGCCCGCTGGTATGCGCCGCGTTGCGCAAGCACGGCGTCACCGCCGCGATTGATGTTCATCTCATGATCAAGCCGGTCGACCGCATTGTTCCTGATTTTGCAGCGGCGGGCGCCTCCTACATTACCTTCCATCCTGAAGCCAGTGAGCATGTTGATCGCACCCTGCAGTTGATCCGCAGCGAGGGCTGCAAGTCGGGCCTGGTATTTAATCCGGCAACGTCGCTGAGTGTTCTGCAGCATGTCATAGACAAGGTCGACATGATTCTGCTGATGTCGGTCAACCCCGGCTTTGGCGGACAGAGTTTTTTGCCATCGACACTGGATAAGTTGCGTCAAGCGCGTAAGCTCATCGATGAGTCAGGTCGGGATATTCGCCTAGAGATCGACGGTGGTGTGAAAGTCGATAACATCGGGGAGATTCATGCTGCCGGTGCCGATACCTTTGTTGCCGGGTCCGCCATATTTGGCGCTGCCCGCGATAGCGATCCGAACTGTTATGACACGGTGATCAGCGCAATGCGCGCTGCATTGGCTGACTCACCGTCGTGAGTGAGCCTAGTCCGGCTCATCCCGCGCCCTTCTTCACAACACCTGCGCGGGGGATTTTGTTTGATCTTGATGGCACCCTGATCGATTCCGCACCGGACCTGGTTGGCGCCTGCAATGACATGCTCAAGGCACTCGGCCGGGAACCCGTGGCCCTCGAGACTGCTCGAGGCTGGATTGGTAATGGTGCGCGACGCCTTGTGGAGCGGGCGCTGACGGGGGATTTTGACGGCGAAGCCCCGACAGATCTGATGGCAACGGCGTACCCGCTTTTTGAAAAGTGTTATCAGGAAAATCTCCACCGTGACAGTGTGCTGTATGTGGGCGCGGATGAAACCCTGGCGCAGTGTCAGCAATCCGGCAGACGGGTAGGCTGTGTCACTAATAAGCCGGGCGTCTTTACCCGGCCGTTGCTTAAGGCCATGGGTCTTAGCGACTATCTCGATCCGATCATTGGCGGCGATGACCTGCCCCGGAAAAAACCAGACCCGCTGCCGCTTCTGCACGCTGCTGGGCAATGGGAATTGACTCCAGACGAATGTCTGCTGGTGGGTGATTCAATAAGCGACTTTCATGCCGCACGCGCCTGCGGGATGCCGGTGGTGCTGGTGAGTTACGGCTACAGTCAGGGCCTTGACCTTTACGAACTCGGCCCGGATGCCGTGATAGACTCGTTGCCGCAGGTTCTGGAGATAGTTGAATCGTCATAAAAAGGGTTCGGCAAACGCCAAGCCCTGTTAGCCGAAAACGACAAACGCGGCGCTAAAGCGCAGACCCAGAGCGTCGACGTTGCGGCGCAAAAATTTCTCAGCATGACCGCCTCTGTTAAATTCCAATTGACCCCCGGAGGCGAGGACGACCTCGGCTTTTTCATTACATGATTTCCCGCGCCGAATATGATCGTCTGGTCCGGGAGGGCTATAACCGGATCCCGCTGCAGACCGAAGTGTTGGCAGATCTGGAAACGCCTGTCAGCGCGTATCTCAAGATGGCGCAGGGGCCGTACAGTTATCTGCTGGAATCTGTACAGGGCGGCGAAAAGTGGGGCCGCTACTCCATCATCGGTCTGCCGTGTCCGACGGTGGTTCGGGTAAGCGGTAATCTGCTGCTGATCGAACAGGAGGGTGAAGAGATCCACCGCCAGGAGACTGACGATCCCTTAGCGGCGATTCAGAGCATTCACCGTCAGTTCAATGTGCCCCAACTGGATACCCTGCCGCGCTTTAACGGTGGGTTGGTGGGCTACTTCAGTTACGACACCGTACGCTATATCGAGCCCCATCTTACAGACGGGGATCTGCCGGATCCGGTCGGGGCGCCCGATATTCTGCTGATGGTGTCTGACGAGCTTCTGGTTTTCGACAACCTGAGCGGCCGTCTTCATATCGTGGTGCACACTGATCCCGAATCGGACGACGCCTATGCCTCGGGGTGCGAGCGGCTCGATCAACTGGTCGAGCAGATCTCAAGTCTGTCGATAGGACGCTCGACAGCTGCCGGACAGGCAGTCCACGAGAGCGACTTCCGTTCATCGTTTGTCCAAGAGGATTTTGAAGACGCCGTCGAGCGCTGCAAGGAATATATCCAGAGCGGTGATATCTTTCAGGTGGTGCTGTCGCAGCGTCTTTCGATTCCCTTTGAAGCCGAGCCCATCACGCTGTACCGGGCACTTCGTACAGTGAATCCTTCGCCCTATATGTATTTTCTGGATCTTGACGATTTCCAGATTGTTGGCTCCTCACCAGAGATTCTGGCGCGCCTGGAAGACGGTGAAGTCACGGTGCGCCCCATTGCAGGCACCCGCCGCAGGGGCTTGAGCGAAGAAGAGGACCGGCGCCTTGAGGAAGAGTTGATCTCAGACCCCAAGGAACTGGCAGAGCACCTGATGCTAGTAGATCTCGGTCGCAATGATGTCGGCCGGATCGCAGCTACGGGTACTGTCAAGTTGACCTCCAAAATGCAGGTTGAGCGCTATTCACATGTGATGCATATCGTTTCCAATGTGACCGGAGAACTGCAGGATGACCTTGACGCCATCGATGTGCTGCGCGCGACCTTCCCGGCGGGCACCGTATCTGGCGCCCCCAAGGTTCGCGCCATGGAGATCATTGACGAACTTGAGCCGGTACGCCGGGGCATCTATTCCGGCGCTGTCGGCTACATCGGATGGAACGGCAACATGGATACTGCTATCGCGATCCGCACTGCAGTCATCGCCGACGGGGAACTGCACATTCAGGCCGGCGCCGGAATCGTGGCCGATTCGGTACCCGCACAGGAGTGGCAGGAGACTATGAACAAGGGCCGGGCGATTTTTCGTGCGGTGGCGATGGCGGTCGCCGGCCTCGATCCGGCTGCGCTGGAAGACTGAGTTCTTCGGAATCGCCTCGGCTAAGAAAGGCGTAACGGCATCTCCTGAGTCCTCGACGTGACAGATAAGACCAACGTACTGATCCTTTTTAGCGATGAACATCGGCACGATGCGATGGGCTGTGCCGGGCATGGGTTGGTTAAAACCCCCCATCTCGACCAACTCGCATCGCGGGGAACCCGGTTCACCAAGGCCTATACCCCGTCGCCGATCTGTGTTCCGGCGCGGGCGTCGCTTGCGACCGGGCAGTACGTGCACAAGAACCGTTGCTGGTCCAATGCCCAGGCTTACGAGGGCACACCGACGAGTTGGGGCCACCAACTGATACGTCAGAGCCATCGGGTCGACTCGATTGGCAAGTTGCATTATCGCGGCAGCGACTACGACAACGGTTTTGAAAACGAAATCCTGCCGTTGTATATCAGAAACGGTACCGGCTGGATCAAGGGCCTTCTGCGCGACCACGAAGCGGTTCTGGATGTCTCTGCCTATACCACCGAGATCGGCCCCGGTGAGAACAGTTATACCGACTACGATCTTGAAGTAACCCGCAACGCCTGTGACTGGCTCAACGACGCCGCCAGCGCCCAAAGTGATAAACCCTGGACGCTTTTTGTATCCTGGCTAAGACCGCACTACCCGCTGACCTGTCCCGAGGCGTTCTACGAGCTCTACCCACTTTCTGAAATGGATGAGGCCCGGTTCATGTCTCAAGAGGCGCTGCCACAGCATCCTGTAACCCAGACTATTCGTAGGCACTTTAATTACGATGACTGCTTTGATGGTCAAACGCGCCAGATCGCAAGGGCCTCTTACTATGGCCTTTGCAGTTTTCTGGATGCGCAGGTGGGCGCAGTCATGAACACCCTCCACCAAACAGGACAGGCCGACAACACCCTGGTGATTTACACGAGCGATCATGGTGATCACAACGGCGATCGGCGCATGTGGACCAAGATGTCGCTTTACGATGAATCAGCACGAATCCCCATGCTGATGAGCGGGCCACAAATTCCAAAGGCTAAAACAGTTGAGACCCTCGCCTCGTTGGTGGATATCTATCCCACGGTGCTGCAGGCGGTGGGCGCTCAAGATGACGAGATTGATCGGCCGGGTCTTTCTCTGCAGTCGCTGATCGACGGCGCCGGCGAAGATCGGGCTGTTTTATCTGAATACCACGACGGCGGCTCTCCGGTGGGCATGTTCATGCTGCGAACGGATAAATGGAAATACAACTGTTACCCGGGGTACCCGCCGGAATTATTTGATTTGGCAGCCGACCCGGATGAGCTGTGTGACCTGTCTCAAGATCCGGCATATTCAGAAGACTTAAAGCGCTGCCATGACAAGATGTGTGACTTACTTGATCCTGCCGAGGCGAACGATCTTGCCTTTGCCGATCAGGCACAGTTGATAGAGCAGCTCGGCGGGGTCGAGAAGATCGTAAATTCAGAGGAATTCGATCACACACCAACTCACTCAGGATAACCGAAGCTCTGTGCATACCAAAGAAGTATTCAGTTAATTAATGCTCTGATTCAAAAAAGGGTCGACTACAAACGGCGCCTTCGGGCGCCGTTTTTTTGCCGCTGAAGTTCAACGATATCCTTTTGATTTAGAATCAGGTCATCGGTCATGGCAGCGGGCCGAGGGCCTGAGAATGCCAAACCCGCATCAGGCCGCAACACATCACGTTGGCGCAAACGCTGTATACGGCAGGTCAGACATGCTCCTGATGATCGACAATTACGACTCGTTTACCTACAACCTGGTGCAGTATCTGGGGGAGTTGGGCGAGCGTGTTGCGGTGTATCGCAACGATCAGATCACGCTTAACGATATCGATGCGCTTTCGCCCTCGCACATTGTGATCTCCCCAGGGCCCTGTACGCCCAACGAGGCGGGTATCTCAGTGGAGTTGGTGCGCGAATACGGGCCACGTATTCCGATTCTCGGAGTGTGTCTGGGGCATCAGAGTATCGCGCAGGCCTATGGCGGCACCATCATCCGCGCACCCCGGCTGATGCACGGCAAAACCTCGATGATTGAGCATGAGGGCAAGAGCATTTTCGACGACATACCCACTCCCTTTCAGGCGACGCGTTATCACTCGCTGGTGGTAGAAGAATCTTCACTGCCTGATTGCTTCGAGGTCACAGCACGCGCCGATGATGGCCAGATCATGGGCATTACACATCGGGAAGACGCTGTCTTTGGTGTGCAGTTTCACCCTGAATCAATCCTCACACAGTATGGCCACAAGATGCTGCACAACTTTCTGCATCAGGACGCCAGCGGTTAATCAAGTGTTTGAGTTTTGCTGGTATGCCGGCGCGCCGGCGCTCATTTGCCAGGCTGACCGCCGAATAGTTTTCTTCGACTAAGGCGGCCATGTTGTCATCGAAGCTTAAAGCGGCTCTCAAAGAGCCGCTCGTTCACTTTATTGTTCTTGGCGCCCTGATTTTTGTCGGGTATGAGTTCGTGCGCTCTGGAGATGATCATCCAGGCGCCGAGATCGTGGTTTCAGACGCTCGCGCCGCAAGCATGGTTCAGACCTTTATCCGGACCTGGCAGCGTCCGCCGACCGAAAGCGAACTCAGCCGGCTGATTGATGATTACATCAAAACGGAAATCTTTGTTCGTGAGGCGTTGGCGCTGGGGCTGGACCGTGATGACCTGATTATCCGGCGGCGGCTGCGTCAGAAAATGGAATTTTTCTTCGATGAATCTGCGCCGGTTTCCGATTCGACCGAGCAAGAACTTAGCGCGTTTTTGACGCAGCATGCAGACCAGTACCGCACGGATACACGGGTTACTTTCAGTCATATATACCTGGACCCGCAACGCCGGGGCGCGGCAACGAAAGCCGACGCCAAGAGGTTCTTGAAGGAGCTGGGTGTCCCAGACTCCAATGTCGACCCCTTGACCCTTGGTGATCCGATTATGGTCTTAAAGCCCAGGTGGGAGGGCGCCACCCAATCAGAACTGGTCGGTGTATTTGGGACTACCTTTACCAATGCGCTCGTGCAGCAACCGCCCGGGCAATGGGTAGGCCCGCTGGCGTCCGCCTACGGAGAGCATTTGGTCAAGATTGATGCTTTTGAGTGGGGAGTGGTGCCGAAACTTGAGCGTGTTCGTTCACAAGTGGAACGCGATTGGCGCGTTCGCGCACGACAGGCCCGACAGGAGGCTACCTACCAGAGTCTGTTGAAAAAATATCGGGTCGAGCGCCCGCAGATCGGCCAGCCTTGAAGTTCTCCTCACGCCTTGTGGTTTGGGGACTGTGCCTGTTTGCGGTACTCGTCCATCCTCAGGACGGGGCGGCGCATGAAATGCTGCCTGGGTATCTTGAGTTGACGCAGGTCTCACCGGGCACATATGAAGTGCTTTGGAAGTTGCCTGTTACGCAGGGGAATCGACTTCCTCTGGCACCACGTTTTCCCACAGGTTGTGACCTGCGCGGTGATCTTAAAAGTGAGATCCAACAGACTGCCTGGATTTATCGCGGCACCTTGAGCTGCGACCCTCCGCTTGACGGACAACAACTCTCGATTGATGGGCTGGCCAGTGTTGGCACAGATGTCTTAGTCCGATACCTGTCGTCTGACGAGGACAGCCTACAAACGGCGCTGCTCACGAGTGACGCATCGTCCATGATGATTCGACGGAGTGCGGATGAAGCAGCATCGGGAATCGGCTTTTATCTGTGGTTCGGGATAGAGCATATTCTGAGCGGGTGGGATCACCTGCTATTTGTGCTGGGTCTGCTGCTGATCGTTCGTGATCGGTGGCTGTTGTTGAAGACCATCACCGCATTCACGGTAGCGCATAGCCTGACGCTTCTCGTTGCCACTTTTCGGCTTGCCGATATTCCCTCCGGTCTGGTCGAAACAGCGGTCGCGCTCTCAATCTTATTTTTAGGTCCCGAGATTGCGCGGCGTTGGCGTGGCGAGACCAGCTTCACGATCAGGTTTCCCTGGGTGGTGGCTTTTGGTTTCGGGCTGCTGCATGGGCTTGCCTTTGCCGGTGACCTCGCCGAGATGGGCTTGCCGCGTCAAGAGTTGGTGTGGGCGTTGCTGCTTTTCAACCTTGGGGTAGAAATCGGTCAGCTTGCGTTCGTTGCGGCGGTTTTGGGGTTGTGGTGGACGGCGCGTTCGCTAAGAATCCCGCTATGGTTAGAGCAATTTCCGAGTTACGTCATCGGTACGATTGGCGCCTTCTGGACGATCGAGAGAGTGTCCGCCTTGCTGATCTCTTGAAGTTTTTGGGAGGGTATCCAGTTTGAGTTCAAAAGCCGACATTCTTGAGCGCATCCTCACTCGTAAAGGTCAGGAGATCGCCGAGCGCCAGCGCGAGCATAGCTTGAAGGACCTCTATGCCCGCGCGGCAGATCGGGATGCGCCACGGGGTTTTGTTGCCTCACTGAGAGCGAGCCTCGCCGCGGGCCGGGCCGGTGTCATCGCGGAGATCAAAAAGGCATCTCCCAGCAAGGGTCTTATCCGAGAACATTTTGATCCGGCTGCGATCGCAGCGAGCTATGAAGCGGGGGGTGCATCATGCCTTTCCGTGCTGACGGATCACGACTTCTTTATGGGTAGTGAGGCGGATCTTGAAGCGGCCCGCAGTGCCTGCAGCCTGCCGGTGCTGCGCAAGGACTTTGTCATTGATCCCTGGCAGGTCGCCGAGTCACGCGCAATCGGTGCCGACTGTATCTTGCTGATCGTGGCAGCCCTTGAGCAGGCTCGCATGGAAGAGCTCGCTTCTGCCGCGGCTGACCTTGCGATGGACGTGCTGGTTGAGGTGCACGACGGTGAGGAACTGGACCGGGCGCTCGCACTCGCACCCGCCATGCTTGGGATCAACAACCGTAATCTGCGTACCTTTGAGACCACGCTTGAGACAACGCTGGCGTTGGCGCCAAAGGTGCCTGACGACACGTTGCTCGTGACCGAAAGCGGCATTCACAGCGTCGAGGATGTGGCCACGATGCGACAGGCTAACATCCATGCCTTTCTGGTGGGTGAAGCGTTTATGCGCCAGGACGATCCGGGTGCGCATCTTTGCGCACTGTTTGGATCCTAGCAACAGCGAAAACAGAAGGAAGAGCAGGATATGCAAGTAACGGTGCGGCTGCAGGAAGATGATGCCCTCGAAGGGCTCAGCGAGAGCGGCCACCGGGTGCTGATGGATCGTTCACCCAAAGTCGGTGGCCAGAACCTCGGTACACGGCCGATGGAGATGCTGCTGCTGGGGCTTGGCGGTTGTGCACTGATTGATGTAATCCTGATTCTGCGAAAGTCACGCCAGGAATTTTCTGATCTCCGCGTCGAGATTGATGCCGACCGGGAAGAGGCTCCCCCGCAGGTTTTCAACCGGATTCACCTGCATTTTGTCGTGACGGCGAGCGATATTGACCCCAAACGCGTTGGGCGGGCGGTCAGCCTTTCAGCGGAAAAATACTGCTCCGCGTCAAAAATGCTCGATTCCGTTGCACAAATTACCCACGATTTTGAAATTTTCTCAGGTTAGACTCTTTGTCGTAACAAGTGCGCCGGATTGCACTTTAGTTGGGAGACTGCAGTCATGAAGATGATCACCGACTGGTTCAGGAACCAGTCCAACAACCCGCAGGTGGTGTTCCTGACGCTTTTTCTGGCTCTGCTGTTTGTAGTGGTGGTGCTGATGGGCAATATGCTGGCACCGTTGCTGGCAGCGTTAGTGATCGCCTATCTTCTCGAGGGTCTGGTAGGTGTGCTGGAAAAATCCCGCCTGCCGCGCCTGATAGCGGTGCTGGTGGTGTATTTTGCTTTCCTGTTTTTCGTCGTTCTAATCCTATTTGGTCTGCTGCCGCTGCTGTCGCAGCAGGCAACCCAGTTCGTACAGCAGATTCCCAGCATGCTTAATGTTGGCCAGGACGTTTTGCTCAAGTTGCCCGAGAGTTACCCCGAGATCGTCTCCGCTGACCAGATCAGCGAGATCATGGTGCTAATCCGTACCGAGCTGACTTCGTGGGGTCAGAAACTGCTTTCGGTCTCTCTCGCCTCAGTGATGGGCCTCATTACCATCCTGATCTATCTCATCCTGATGCCGATCCTGATCTTCTTCATGATGAAGGACAAGGCATCGCTGGTTGCCTGGATGAGCCGCTTTGCACCGAGCGAGCATCAGCTGGTCGGCCAGGTCTGGTCCGAAGTGGACCGCCAGATCGGCAACTATGTTCGGGGTAAATTCTGGGAAATCTTGACCGTTTGGTTTGCCTGTGCGGTCACGTTTTCGGTGCTTGGGTTGCAGTACACCATGCTGCTTGCGGTGCTGGTGGGCCTGTCGGTACTGATCCCCTTTGTGGGGGCTGCGGTGGTTACGATTCCGGTAGTGTTTGTCGCGTGGTTCCAGTGGGGATTTACCGGGGACTTCTTCGTACTGGTGTCGGCGTACCTGATTATCCAGGCGTTGGATGGCAATTTGCTGGTGCCGATGCTCTTCTCTGAGGTCAATAACCTACACCCCGTGGCTATCATCGCAGCGGTCCTGATTTTCGGCGGGTTATGGGGCGTGCTGGGCGTCTTTTTTGCGATTCCGCTGGCGACGCTGGTGCACGCAGTGATCAATGCATGGCCGCGGGAAGTTGAGGATCCCGCCTAGATTTTAGAAACGGTTTTAATCCTTCCTTGACCCATCGCCCCGGGTCAGTATTATTTCCGTCATAGACCGGGCAAAAAGCACACATTCCTTGCGACAATGACGACTTCAAATCCTGTGTTCGGAAAAGACCGACTCGACAAACGCGGGACGGCTTCCCATCCTTCAAAAGACCGATCGCGTCCCCACGAGCGTTATCTGTTGCGCCGCGTTGTGGCTGCGATGGGTTCACCGTGTTTCACGGTGGCCCTGTGGGATGGATTCTTGATCAGCCCTGAAGGCGCCGCACCCGTTGGCACGGTCAGGATCCATAACCGCTTGGCCTTGAACCAGTTACTGCGCCAGGGAGATATAGGGTTCGGTGACGCCTTCTCAAGTGGCGGTATTTCTGTTGAAGGGGATCTGGTCGCGTTGCTGGTTGCGGCCTTCAGTGCGCCTGAGCCGCGGGGTATTGCCGGCGTGGTTAAACGGATCCAGCAGCGCAAACCCCGCGCGAACACGCACGACGGCTCTCGGGAAAACATCCATCATCACTACGATATCGGTAACGATTTCTATCGGTTGTGGCTGGATAAAGAAATGCAGTACACCTGCGCCTATTTTCCTGAGGAAGAGATGACTATTGAGGCGGCGCAGCAGGCCAAGATGGATCATATTTGTCGCAAACTTCAGTTGCGCCCGGGTGATCGGGTTGCCGAAGCTGGCTGCGGTTGGGGTGGATTGGCGCGGCACATGGCGCTGAACTATGGTGCGACCGTATCGTCGTGGAACGTATCGGCGGAGCAGGTCGAGTACGCCTCTGAGCGCGCCAAGGCGGAAGGTTATAGCGATCGTGTGACCTATGTGCTGGATGACTACCGAAACATCACCGGCGAGTACGATGCGTTTGTGTCGGTGGGCATGCTTGAGCACGTAGGTCGGGACAACTACCCAGAGTTGGGCAGTGTGGTGGATCGTTGCCTGACCCAGGACGGACGGGCACTGGTGCACACGATTGGCCGCAATCGCCCGAGGCTGATGAATGCCTGGGTAGAAAAACGCATCTTCCCCGGTGCCTACCCGCCAACGTTGAAGGAGATGATGGATATCCTCGAACCACAGCGCTTCTCGGTGCTGGATGTTGAGAATCTGAGGTTGCACTATGCCCAAACGCTCGCACACTGGCTGGTACGGTACGATGAGGCCCATGATCAGGTTCAGGGTCAGTTTGGTGAGGATTTCGCCAGAGCCTGGCGGCTTTATCTGGCCGGCTCCCAGGCGGCCTTTCTTGCGGGGGGTTTGCAGTTGTTCCAAGTGTTGTTTACCCGCGAACGCAACAACGACCTTTTGTCGTCACGCGAGCACCTCTACCGCTGAGCGGTCGGGCAAGGCGATCCGTGCAGCGCGTCTTTATCGCTTCTGGAATCAGCGAAGCCCGGCTGGTACAGCAAATGCTCGAGACCGCTGGCGTATCGGTTCGGCTGCTGAACGCTCATGCCGCCGGTGGTCTGGGGGAGTTGCCGGCTACTGAAACCTGGCCCGAGGTTTGGGTTGAGCGCGAACACCAGTGGGCCCATGCATGCTCCCTGATTCGCGATTACGAGTATGCCTCTGATCAGACAGTAGACTGCAGGGGTTGTACGGAATCCAATCCGGTAACGTTTGAGATCTGCTGGAACTGCAGGGAATCGCTGCCGGTGGTAAGTTAACCGTATCCACCCTTGGCGGCATTTTAGTTATCCCCTCTGTAAGAGGGTGCGCATAACACAGTGATGTCAACGGCCAGATCCGTCCTTGGCGTTGGCAGCAGGTCTTTGCCTGCCGGGTGAGACAGGCACTTGGTGTAAAATGCTCGGCGTTTTGGGGTCGCCTTTGTTGCGGATTTGGACCCGAAGTCTATGAATAAAACTGATATATCGAGGCGATTGCGTGACATCCAGAGCTGGACACGGCTGGGGTTGATGCTGGTCTATTTTCTGGTGGTTTTCGAGATAGCGTTGTTGCTGGTCGGTCTTAGTATGCTGTTCCAGTTTTTCTATCGGTTGATACAGGGCCAGGATGCGGAGCGGTTGCAGAGCTTTACCCACGACCTTAATGCCTTCATCCACTCGGCACTGCAGTACGTTACGTTCAACACCGATGAAAAGCCTTTCCCGTTCTGCGACTGGCCTGCACCTGACCAAACCGACGGCACACAAAACTACTACTAACGCCTTCCTGTCCTTTGCCCCTTAAGCACAGGGCCTAACCGGAACATCTCATGGACCCGCGCTACTCCCCAGAGCAACTCGAGCCTGTCGTTCAGACCCATTGGGACGAACAGCAAAGTTTCAAAGTTGCCGAAGACCCTGAGCGTGAGAAGTTCTACTGCCTGTCGATGCTGCCGTATCCGTCAGGACAGTTGCACATGGGGCACGTGCGCAACTACACCATAGGCGACGTCATGAGCCGCTACCAGAGGATGCTCGGACGCAATGTCCTGCAGCCGATGGGCTGGGATGCCTTTGGGCTGCCGGCTGAGAACGCTGCCATCCAGCGGGCTGTGCCGCCGGCAGAGTGGACCTACCAGAACATTGCGCATATGCGTGGGCAATTGCAGCGCATGGGCTTTGCCTATGACTGGTCACGCGAGCTCACGACCTGCAAGCCAGATTACTACCGTTGGGAGCAGTGGTTCTTTACCCGGTTGATGAAAAAAGGTCTTGCCTACCGTAAAAACGCCGTGGTCAATTGGGACCCGGTTGACCAGACAGTACTGGCCAATGAGCAGGTGATCGATGGCAAGGGCTGGCGCTCAGGCGCGGTTGTCGAAAAACGCGAGATTCCGCAATGGTTCATCCGCATCACCGCCTATGCGGATGAACTCCTTGAGGGACTTGATCGAA